>JACMQO010000018.1 GCA_014376935.1 Bdellovibrio sp. | reverse complement strand
GGATACGATTAACAATGTTCAATCTAGTTTAGAAAGTGAAGAGTAACTCATGGTAAAAGCATATATTTTTTTTGTGGTCTTATTTCTAAGTCTTTACGTGTACAGCGGCGTGCGGGGAATTTATTTTAAACATTTGTTCACCGGCCAAGTGTGGTCGCGTTCGCACTATTCAGTATATAATCATAAATAACTTTAAAGGGGATTTGATGGAAGATCTAATCAGTATCAAGTATATCGTAGGCGCCGTTGTTTATTCAGGATTAGGTTTGGTGATTTTGGCAATTGTCTGGAAAGTTTTCGACTGGATGACTCCGGGTGTTTTGTGGGTCGAAATTATCGAAAAGAAAAATACCGCATTAGCCATCACCGTTGGCGCGGTGACAATCGCGGTGGCGCAAATTATAGCGTCTGCGATTCACGGTTAAAGAATGAATTTATTTTATTTTTTTTCTGTTTTCATTGTCGCCACCTGCGGTCTAATTTACGAACTGGTTGTCGGCGCGATTGCCAGTTACTTATTAGGTGATTCAGTGACGCAATTTTCGACGGTGATCGGCACGTATCTGTTTGCGATGGGTGTCGGCTCGTTTCTTTCTAAGTTTGTGACTAAACGATTGGTTCATACGTTTATTAAAGTTGAGATACTAATTGGTCTATTCGGTGGTTTTAGCGCGACGATTCTTTTTGCCATGTTTGATCACGTTTCATCTTTTCGAACGTTACTTTATTCGGTGATTATGATCATCGGAATTTTAGTGGGTGTTGAAATCCCGCTGGTGATGAAGATTTTAAAGGATCGGATCGAGTTCAACAAACTGGTGTCGCATGTTTTTAGCTTCGATTATATCGGAGCCTTGTTGGCGTCATTAGCCTTTCCACTGATTTTAGTTCCTTACTTAGGCTTAATTCGGACAAGCTTTCTATTTGGTATGTTAAACGTGGGCGTGGCGCTTATGACTTTAATACTATTCAAAGGTGAAACACGTGGTTCAAGATCTTTAGTTGGGTTTTCGATTATATCATTGCTTGTGTTAACGGTGGGCTTTGTTTTTTCGGAACGAATCACGCAATTCACTGAACAAATGGCCTATAATGATCAGGTGATCTATTCTCATTCGACTCATTATCAACGTATTTTAATTACAAAAAATCCGCACGAGCTTAAATTATTTTTGAACGGAAATTTACAGTTTAGCTCGCGGGATGAATACCGTTACCATGAACCTTTGGTTCATACGGGTCTAGCCAGTCTTAAAGATCCGAAAAAAGTTCTGATCCTAGGTGGCGGTGATGGGTTAGCGGTGCGCGAAGTATTGAAGTATCCATCGGTAGAAAAAATTTTACTGGTTGATCTGGATGACAAGATGACCCAAATTTTTAAAACCAATGATCTTTTAACGGCACTGAATCAAAAATCATTAACAAACCCTAAAGTTGAAGTATTAAATGGGGATGCTTTCGAGTGGGCCAAAAGTACGTTTGAAAAATTTGATTTTGTCATCGTTGATTTTCCTGACCCCACAAATTTTTCTTTAGGAAAATTGTACACTCAAAAATTTTACGCAAGTTTGGCTTCGCACCTTACAGAGAATGGGCTTTTAGTCGTACAAAGTACATCGCCATTTGTAGCTCGAAAATCTTTTTGGTGTATCGCCGAAACGATTCAGGCGGCTGGATTTAAGACTTATCCTTACCACGTCTATGTGCCCTCTTTTGGCGAATGGGGTTTTGTGATTGCTAGCCTTGATAAAGACTATAAACAGCCCGAAAGCTATCCAGCTGACCTTAAGTTCGTTAACGCGAAAGTATCAGACGACATGTTTAACTTTCCGCCCGACATGGCTTATTTAAAAGTCGATGTGAATAAATTAAATAACCAAGCATTGGTTAAATATTTCGAAGATGAGTGGGCCCATTATACACACTAAGAAAATCAACCGTAGGCAATTTGTAAATCGCCTAGCTCTGTCGGGAGCTGGGGTCGGTTTACTTTCGTATTCGGCCATTCGATTAACGGGTTGGCAGCCTGCGACCAATACCATCCGCGTGACGTCACATAATTTAGATCAGAAGGCCCATTTGATTCGAAAGGCTTCGGCCGTCAATTCACCCGGGGGCAGCCCCGAAGTCGCCATTGAAGAAAAAGTAGATGTCGCCATAATCGGTGCGGGTATTTCGGGTTTAACCGTGGGTTATCATTTAAAAAAATCAGGGTATGAAAATTTCAAGATTTTTGAAATGAATACTTCGGCCGGCGGAAATTCAGATTATTTTTCATCGGCTGATGGAAAGGGCTCTTGGGGGGCTCACTATTTGCCCATTATTCGAAATGACGACCCGATATTAAAAAAATTCTTAATAGATCAAGGTATCATCGTTGGAGAAAAAGATAATTTACCCATTTATAACGAAGAGTATTTGTGTCTAGATCCGCACGAACGATTATTAGTCCGTGGGCACTGGCAGGACTCTTTGATTCCGGATTATGGTTTAGATTCTGAATCGGCTAGGCAAATCTCTGAATTTCACAAATTAACTAGCGAATTTAAAAATAAGAAGGGACGGGACGGAAAGTCTGTTTTTAGTATTCCTGTTGATGATTCATCGCAAGATCCTGAATTTTTAAAATTGGATCAAATGAGCTTTAAAGAATTCTTAGATCAGAAAAAATGGAATTCAGAAGCGATTCAGTGGTATGCAAATTACGCGTGCCAAGATGATTTTGGAACTAGCTTCGAAAACACATCTGCTTGGGCGGGTCTTCATTATTTTTCGGCTAGAAATGGAAAAGCTGCAAATACAGAAGAACAATCTGTCGTTACATGGCCTGAAGGAAATGGTTTTTTAAGTGAAGCGTTACAAAAAAGCATTAAAGATAAAATTCAATTAAATTCATCAGTGCAGAATATTGAAAAGACGGCCATTGGCTTCAAAATTCGAATTCAGGATCTATCGATTGGATCCATGAAGATTGTCGAAGCCCGGAAGGTTATTTATTGCTTACCGCGTTTTACGGCTTCTTACGTGATCAATAACGCAACGAAGCCCGAAGCCGCTCAATACTATCCGTGGCTGATTGCGCACGTTGCGGTTAAAAGAAACTGTTTAGAAAAAAATCATCATTTAAGTTGGGACACGGTTAAATTTTTAGAAAAAGATTTAGGTTACATCAATAATCATCACCAATACTTAACGCAGGATAAAGATGATGTATTAATAACTTTCTATTACGCCTTTACGGAAGGAACCGCGAAAGAAAATCGGACAAAGCTTTCGACTTGGACTGAAGCCACTGTCAAGGATTTCGTCGTTCAGCACCTAAAAAAATACCATCCCGATATTGAATCTAATATGGCTTCAATTGATTACCGAATTTTGGGGCATGGTATGATATCGCCTTCGATTGATTTCTTATGGTCTAAGCGTAAGCAACAATTGCCGCGTGAACAGAACGGCATCTTATTTGCCCACAGTGATATGTCGGGCATTTCAATTTTTGAAGAGGCCTTTCATCAAGGGTATAAAACATTTTTAAAATTAAAAGAAAGTTTATGAAGAAGGATATCGTTATTTTTTCTTCGAAGATCGATACGCTTTTAATTACGACGATAGGGTTAACCAGTACTTTATTTGCGCTAGTTGTTGCGCATGCTTTTAAGTTCAATGAAGTCACCCCATTGATGTGGCTGCTATTAGTTGTGGGAATTGATGTTTCGCACGTTTATTCGACGCTGTACCGAACTTATTTTAGTTCAACAGTATCACCAGCATTAAAACCATTTTTGACCTTGATCCCTATTATTTGTTTTTGTGTGGCCTTTTTCGCGGCCTTAAGAAGCACGTCTTTTTTTTGGACGGTTCTAGTTTACGTGGCGATCTTTCATTTTAGCCGCCAGCAAATTGGTTTTTTAAGGCTGTTTACAGATGTGCAAGGTAGAAAAACAAAACTGCATCGGTTGAATGAAATCTCTATTAATGCATGGACGTTAGGGTCTATTTTAATATGGCATTTGCAAGGGCCAAAGACTTTTCAATGGTTCGTTGCTGATGATTTTATGTTTATGCAGTCTTTAAAAGTTACAGAGCCTTTCATTAAATACTTTATTTTACTTTCGTTCGTTGTCGTGATGGCAATTAATTTACGAGCCTTCGCTCAAAAACAAGTGTCAAAGCAAGTCGTTCTAGTGTTGCTTTCTACGTTTGTTAGTTGGTACGTTCCGATCGTCATATTAAACTCGGACTTTGTGTTCACCTTTGCCAATGTGGTGTCCCATGGAATTCCCTATTTGGTTTTAGTTTACAGTCGCGAAGTGAAACAAAATACTTCTTTTAATCGCCTTCATATTTTTATTTCGGTATTAATATTCTTTGCGTTTGTCGAAGAGGCTTTGTGGGATGGGTTCATCTGGCGTGATCACGCGCAGTTCTTTGAAAGTTTCTATTTCTTACCGCAGCTAGCAGATGGCTCTTTTGTGAAGGCCTTTTTTTTAGCGGTACTGATCGCACCGCAATTGATTCATTACGTATTGGACGGCTTTATTTGGAAAAAGAAATATCAACCTTCAATGGTCAACTAATCTTTTTTAGATAAATTATTTTTATCTAAAAATTCATTTAAGGCTTCGGGCATCTCTTGAAAAAAGTCAGAGGGTCTAAAATGCACCGGCTTAAGCCCTTCGTTTGGTTTGGCATTTTTTAATGATTCGGTCATGCGGTAAATAGGCCCCGCAATTCGGTGAGAGATAAAGATCGACCACGCTAAAAAAATCAAAGCCGAAGCAAAGAAAGAGAAAAAGATCATCTGATTTTCGATGCTTTGATGGTATTTTAAAAGTTCGTAATACCCGTGATCGGCGGGTAAACCTAATTGTTCACCCAATGAAACTTTCTCTCGAAACATAAATTCTTTCGACGCATACATGATCACCGCACTCAGGATGATCGGAGCGAAGACTAAGGCGATAAAATGAAGCTGAAATCTTCGATTCACGAAAAATTTCAGTCTGGGCTTAATTGTTTGCTTCATGGCTGACTCCCTCTTGCTGTCGTTACTTTTTTTATTAAAAAATCTATTTCATACACATGACTGACGTCATCGTGTTGCCTTCATCTCCGGTCAAATTCGCAAACATTTCAACGATCCATCCACCCGAGGCTCCAAGGCCCTTCATTTTACAGTATCTGTTTCCGCACGTATTGATAAAACGAATTTGGTTCGGAGCACTACGGCTTGGATAACTGTCGGTTACACCTGGAGTTACTGCATCGACGCAGTTTTTAGAAATATCGGTGATACTAGCAGGATTGTAAGAAACGATTGTACCCGCATCAAGTTGGTTAAAGATCTCTTCGCGGTAACAGTTAACGGTCAAGTTACCGTAGTTATTTTCAACGACGCGTCCGGTACTGAAACCTTGTGATCGACACCATCTTGATCCGCACGTGTAAAGAAACCGAATTGAATGCGAGTTATCCATGCTCATCGAGTTTTCATTTAACGTTGGGTACGAAGAATCAATACAAGCCGCGCCGACAGTCGACTCGGTCACGCTTTTAACAACGATTGGTTCAGGCAATGTTAGTAATTTTTGCTGGCAGGCATCTGAAACCGTTGGTGGTGGATCTTTGCGGCGGCATTCTAATGTGACCACCCCGTAACTGCGCTCGGTGACTCGGCCTTCGACGTAGCCTTTACCTGGGCGGCTAGTGCAATAGCGGTTGCCGCATGTATTGAAGAAGCGAATTAAATTCCAATCGCTTCCGTTCGGATCGTTACTTTGATAAGTCGGGTTTACACCATCAACGCAATTCGATACAACGTCGCTTTCTGGCGCCGTGAATGTTTCGATATATGATTTGGTGGCTAATAAAACTTCGAGTTGCGTACAAACGGGAACGGCCGTTTTTACGTAACATGAAGAGTTCATGGCTGATCCACTTAAAGTTCCATTTGTACAAATGCGCGTCTCGCTTAAGCATGCATTGCCGGTTGGAACCGACGCGGCCGTGTAGGCGGTGACCGATTGACCACTTGAAATTGATTGTCCGTTAAAGCTACAAGAGGCCGCGGCTTGCACAGAGCATGTTGACGCCGTGTAAGTTCCACTCATCATTCCGTTAGAACACGTACGAACTTGTGATGCGCAGGACTGACCGAAAGAAACAGACGCAGCTTGATACATGGTGATGATTTGGTTGTGGGCTAAAATTTGTCCGTTGAAATTACACGACACCGGTGCGCCCACGCTGCAACTTGGAAACGCGTACGAACCTGACCAGTTGCCATCTGTACATTTTCTAGTTTCAGATATGCAGTTTTGTCCGTAAGGTACAGATGATGATTGATAAGTTACAATATTCATTCCGTTAGAAACAGTTTGGCCATTGAACAAACAGGCCTTCGGCATATTCACGTTACAAGTCGCATAAGTTGAAGAACCTGATAATGTTCCATTATTACAAACACGCGTTTCAGCAATACACGATTGACCGGTGGCGACGCTTGAGCTTGGATAAGCCTTAACCGAACCACCATGAGGAATCGTGGCTCCATTAAATAGACACGAAGACGCAACGCCCGCACTACAAGAATCAAAAGAAAAAGTGCCCGAGAAATTTCCGTTCGCTAAGCACGTACGAACCTCAGACATACACTTACTACCGACGGCCACCGAAGAATTTTGATAAGCCATGACTGAATTACCCGTCATATATTTTTTGCCACCGAATGAACAAAACATCTGATTGATTTGATCAGTCGCTGTCGAAGTCAAAGCCGCAGAAGTCGGCGCTTGAGAAAAACCAGTTTTTTGTGAACAGGAAAATGATAATAAAGTTAAAACAATCACGGTTAAATAGCTTCGTAACATTCATCCCCCCGGACAAAAAGATACTACTGGGTACAAAGAACCGCACAGGCTTCAAAAAGAAAGCTAAACTATTGATCGCACTTCAATATCCCCATATTCATTATCGACTGTTTCAAAGATCGGGTGAATGTTTTTTGCGGATTGTTTCATGGTGAGACATTCTTTTTTTGGAATGGATTGTCTTGGGATAGAGGTGAACGAACCTAACTCTCGCAAGGTGCCCCGAAAGAATTTGAAGATAGCGTAAAAATCTGCTCCAATGTTTTAAAGCTTTTTGAAAATAATTTGGGGTTCAAATGGAAAATGAAATCACGACGAACAAGCGCTTAACTATGACAATACTGATGACACCTGACTTGGTGAATTTTTCAGGAAATGTGCACGGAGGTGCGATTTTAAAGTATTTAGATCAAGCGGCTTATTCGTGTGCGGCCAGGTATTCGGGTCAGTACGTCGTAACCCTTTCTGTCGACCAAGTTTTCTTCAGAGAACCCATTCATGTCGGAGAACTAGTAACTTTTAAATCATCAGTTAATTACACCGGAAAAACTTCGATGGAAATCGGTATCAAGGTTATCGCCGAAGATACACGCAGCAAGACAACTCGTCATGTGATGTCATCTTTTTTTACCATGGTGTCGGTCGATAAAGATCGGAAGCCTTGCGAAGTTCCAAAATTAGTCTTAGAAAACGATACCGAACGCAGACGCTATGAAGAAGCGCAAATTCGACGAAAATTAAGAGCCGACTACGAAGCGGCTAGTCGAACTGCTCGAAAAAATTAAATTTAAATTTTTAAGGTGTTAGCTCTTTCGATTTTTCTAAACACCCATGTATGACCCGAATCAGCTCTGCTTTTTCGATAGGCTTTACGGTGTGTGCGTTACACCCGGCTCCCAAAGACGCTTTTCGATGTTCGTCAGAGGCGTGCGCACTTAGCGCAATGATCGGTGCGCGGAAACCATTCTGTCTAAGTAATCGTGTTGCATTCAAACCATCCATAATGGGCATCTGAATATCCATTAGGATCAGTGAATAAGTGCCTGCAAGCGCCGAACTTACGCCAACCTGGCCATTTTCTGCAGTTTCTACCAAAGCACCGGCGTTCAATAAATAATGAGAAATTAAAAACTGATTATCGATGTTATCGTCGACTAACAAGATGTTTAATCCGGCTAAAGAAGAATCTTTCTTTTTATTTTGCTCGGGTGCGGGGGGCGCGGGATTCGGATTTGGCGCTGGTTCGCAAGGTAAACTTAAGCAAAAAACGGAACCGATATTGAGCTTGCTCGCTTTTAAAAAAAGTCGTCCACCCATCAGCTGCGCCAAATTTTCTGATAAGGCTAACCCGATACCACTACCGCCGAATTTGCGAGTGATCGAATCATCGACCTGATAAAAACTTTGAAATAAGTGTGACTGGGCATCGCGCGGAATTCCTATCCCTGTGTCTGAAACATCGATGGCAAGCCAGCTGCGCAATGAATTCGTTCCGGGACGAAACGCGATCCAGATTCGAACGTAACCTTTTTCGGTGAATTTGACGGCATTGCTAACCAAGTTTGTTAAGATCTGCTGAATACGATTTGCATCTGCGATGATGCGATCTGGAATTTCATTCATTATTTTCAATTCAAAAATAAGGTCTTTTTCTTTTGCTTGTAGATAATACTGCGACACGACGTCTTGAGCTAATTCTAAAATCGAAAAAGTTGTATTTGTTACTTTTAAGCGATCGGCGCCTACTTTTGAAAGATCTAAAATATCATCCAAGACGCGCAGTAAGGTTTTTGCGCTGCGTTTGGCTCTGCGGGTAAAGTCTAAGCGGTCTTCATTTTTTATGGAAGGTTCGTCAATGAAATCAAGATATCCTAAAATGGCGGTTAGGGGTGTGCGCACTTCATGACTCATGTTCGCTAAAAATTTATCGCGCAGTTTTCCGCCTTCGTTCGCTTTACTAGCTTCGACGGCTTGCAAATTTAATTTTATTTTCTGCTTTTCAACTCTTTCCAATGATCGTGCTGTTGCGATTCCTAAAATTAAAGTCGAACAAAGCGTAAAGAATACGAAGGCGGCCATTCCGTAAGTAGAATTTAATTCTTTGTGAGTTTCTGCCCAACGGATGAGTCCTGCAATAACAAAGGGGGCGACTAAACTACCAAGTAGAAAATGGCGAAAAAAAAATCCTGCAGAGTTTTTTTGTGAAAAAGCGCGAACAACGCCGTAATCAGGGTCTAAACGTAACGAGAGTAAGGCTAAAAAAAAGACTGAAACGGCAGTGGGGATCGACATGCCGACATACTGCGAAAGCCCAAACAAAGTTGTTATCGAGTAAACGTACCCTAAGCCCGCAAGAGCGCTGATCGTCAACGCAGTTATATTCAAAGCCTGAAAAAGAGAACGTGATGAAGAGTGCAGAAATGTTTTCGCCGAGTACAAAAGATGTCCTAGGGCCATCACTAAGATGGCCATGCAGCTTTGCGGAGACGTCAGCCGAATTAATTTAAAGTCGTAAGTGCCAATTTGTAAAAGATCGCTGAACAGAAATCGCACCAGAATCGACGTCGTTACAATGACGACAAAAAATGCCGGCAATCTTGAAATAAATTTAAATTGATCTAATTTTATAATCGCGTTCGAAAGAGAAAGGGTAATGATTAAAAGCGCAGTGAGTGGGACCATGTTCGGTAGATTTTTAAATATTGAATCAGGATCAATGGAAAATGTCGATCCGACTAAAACCAGTATCGGTGTAATTAGCGCTAGAAAATAAAATGAGTGTTTAGGCTGGGGTCGATAGTTCATAAGGCTCCGCAAATTTTCTTAATAGGATGTACTTATTTTAGTTAAAGTTAAATGCTTTAACTAGAAACGACGAATTGTTAATGAATCTCAATTGCAACAGAATTTTGATCCAGCTATTTTGAGTCGTTGGTTGTTAAGATTTTGTTGATTAATAAAACGAGCTTGTTACGATACAGCAAATAACTACGGGGTGCTGAATGCCTTTAATTTTTTGTCTGGGTTTACTTTTTTCGCTAAATTTGATGGCTCATGTAGTTTCTGATAAGCCGGTAACCGTCATCACTAGTTTAGATTCGGCTAAAGCTGTCGGCGGTGTGATTTTATCAAAAGATGACTCTTCAAATACGGCCGTTACTTATCTGAATCAATTGCAGTTGTCACAGCTTTCAAGCTTGAATCACCTGCAGGGAAAATGCGCCGGATTTGAAACCTTATCAGATGACGAAGTGATGCAGCCGGGCCTACTTTTGCAAAACCTAAAAGTGACTGACACGAAATTTAAAAGTTTAGGTTTAATTCGGCCGACAGTTTTAACTTGGAATGAAGAGTATCAAAAATTGGCCGACAAGGCTGACCCCGTTCAACTTAAAGAAACAATCAGTTGGATTTCGTCTTACCCCACGCGGTATAACAAAGCACCATCGCCGAACCAACACGTCGATGAGCTAAAAACTAAGTTGGAATCTTGGCTAAGGGATGCCCGTTGGCCTTATCAAATTGAAATCATAAATCATAAATCAACGAAACAGAATACGCTCCGTCTGACTATCACGGGAAAAACAAAACCAACAGAGGTGATTGTTTTAGGCGGACATTTAGATTCAATAAATACCGGCTATAGTAACACAGATAAGGCTCCAGGTGCTGACGATAATGCTTCAGGGTCAGCGAATTTAATTGAAGCCGTAAAAATTTTAAAAAATGCAAATCAGCCCAACAGAACGCTCGAGTTCTATTGGTATGCTGGCGAAGAAAGCGGACTATTGGGGTCCGCTGAAATTGCAAAGGAAGCTAAGGCCAAAAACAAAAATGTGATCGCGGTTATGCAGTTAGATATGACTCTATTTCCAGGTAGCGGCGAGCAAGTGATCGGTTTAGTGACCGATTTTACAAGTCCTTGGCTGCGTGAATTATTAACGGCAATGAATAACACTTATACAAAGGCGCGCTTTGTACCGGATGAGTGTGGATATGCTTGCAGTGATCACGCTTCATGGCATCGGCAGGGCTATCACGCCGTGACGCCGTTTGAAGCGATCACGCAGACGATGAATGGTAATATCCATTCTGCAAAAGATGTTATTGACTCAAAATCAAGTTTTCAACATTCAAACACCTTCACGCAATTAGCTATCGTGTTTGCTTTGGTCTTGGGGAATTCGGATATAAAACCTCCCTCAATTAATTAAATAGGAAATTATTTATAAATTAAAGTATATAGCTTTACCCCCACCCCCCTTGGTGTTAGCCTTTAAGCAGTCGTCTTCAATTTCAGAATTTAAAATTGCATTGTTTCATGGTGTGTTATAGTGTCGAAATATAGATCAATGACACTCAAGCAATTCAAGTAAAAGAGGAAATTAAAATGGATGTAACTCATCAGAAAATAGCAGCCATGGTTCGTGAATATCGTGAAAAAGCGGGTATGACTCAATTAGAATTATCAACAAAACTTGGTTACGAAACTCCCCAATTCGTTTCTTTATTTGAAAGAGGCGTTTCAAAAATTCCTTTAGAAACGATGGGTCAGTTGGTTGTTATTCTTGGAATTCCAGAGAAAAAAATATTGGATTCATTAGTTGATGCTTACCGAGTTTCGACAAAAGAAAAAATGTCGAACGGGAAAAAAATCGTTTCGGGCGGATAATCTAAATATCAAAAAAGCAAAGAGAGTATTGGATGCAATTAATGCCTGAACTTCAAAACGATTTAAGTGTTCAAAGTGACGTTTCTAGGTTTAAGAAATTAACTGAGGACGTCGCTTTCATGCTCAATGAAAATAGGGCTGAAGTCGTTGCGTACCGCGATCCATCGATGAATTCTTTTTCGATGTTAGATCAGGCTCGTCAAAAAAACTCTTTAAAAGAAATTGAATTTTATAAAAAATCTTTAGAAATGGCTGTTTCTGAAGATCGCACAATAAACGAAAAGCAGTCGTTGTGGTCTTCGTTAAAATTATTAGGCCTGCGTCCAACGTCAGATGTTTTAGACTTAGTTAATTCAGAAGATTCGGTCGAAGCCTATGATCTTGGTGGAATCCAGTTCTGGCGTAACTTCAAATTTTTCGAAGTTTGTAGTTACACTCTTGAAGAAATGTTTTCTTTACCCTGGAGTGACCGCTACGATCGAGACGACGTAGCCGTCAAAAAAACAGAAGAAATAGCTATGAATCTTATAACAGGTAAAATGACCGAAACCATTTACTGTAATATCGAAAATATTCTAGTTGAAAACCTGAGCGAGAATAAATTTGTGATTGATGCCCGTCATACCCATATCTCGCCCCTGTTCGATCAATACAGCGCGGTGTCTGGATTTATCGTTGTTTCTAAAGTGAAACTGTTGGGGGCGGATAACACAAATAACTTACCCACCGCCGGCTTAGATTTAGTTTAACCTTATTCGTTTAAATCTACGCTGCTTTTTTCTTGTTCGAATAAGCGGTATCGATCGAATTTAGTACTTTCTGATATTGATACGAATACATCTTTAACGAATCACTTACGATGGCCATATCACCTGGTTTTAATTCTTGCGCGACGCTTAGCGCTTTTTCTAAATGATCAGGGTCATCTTCGGCGTGTATTTTTAAAAATGACGTGGCTTTGGGTCCAAATTTGTTAAGTGTCTGGTCGTAAACTTTTGGACCAATACTCGCGGCCATTCCTTCCAGTGAAAGAACCCAGCCAATTAACCCGATCGGATTACCGTTTGGTGAAACCCAGTAAGCTAATGATCTTGAGTAAACTTGCATTTCAAAAGTTGGCTTTACAATATCTAAGCTAAGTCCTAATCCTTTAATATCGTTTGCTAATAATTTTTCATGACCTTTTTCTTCGGCGGCATGTGCGATAAAGCGATTTGAAAAAGACGTCTTATCTTGCGGCATCATGCCGCCGGCTAAGGCCAAAAGGCGCGTCGAATTTTCAACGTAGTTGTAGCTGCAGGCAATCCAGGCGGCATAACTATCACGATCGGTCCAACTGAAGTTTTCGGTTGTATGAATTAACTCTTTTTGGGTTTCGTTAAATACTTTTTTAAGCTGCTCGAACGACATTGAAGGCCCCTTTTTGTGTGTTGTTTGGCGAAAAAATAATTCGGTTGTCCCAGGCCGATTGCAAAGTGCTTGCAACGACCAAATGTTCTGGCGGTGGATTGTAGGGGTCGGCAATTAACATCATTCGCACAGTTTGATTATCAATAATAGGAAGCGAAAACTCGGGTACTATTTCTTTGCCACCTAAAGACTCTAAATATTTATCCATCTTAAATTGTGTTACTCCGGCAGCAAGCCAACGTGGAATTTTTGCGTCTTTAAAATAGTTGCAAGCGTATACAGTCATGTAGTCCTTTAAAAGAGCCGAAAATTCCGCGTCTTTTTTATAATCGGGATTCGTGGTCCACGACGAAACGTAAGACACTTCATCAGGACTATTTAGTATCCGTTGAACATTTTCGTCACGGTCTTTACCCACGCTTTTTAGCATCTGTGCTGGAGCAAACGGAATACTGAAGCGTTCGCTTTGACTTCGTCGCACGCACTTTAACATGCCGACGGGTTCCATATTTCCGTTCGATTTAACCTCGGCCACAATATAATGAGTTCCAAAAAAATCTTCGACGCCGATGGGCATAATCGATGTTTGGTAGTGCTTTCGGTAGCCTTTCTCTTTGGCCCATAAAGTCTTTTGCCATAACTGACAAGCGATTGGGTTTTCGATGTGAATTGGTTCATCTATGATTACGATTTGTAACTTCATAGTTGCATCCTTTGTTTGGGTGATGGACTTATCGGGATTTTTATAATTAAGTTAACTAAAAAAAGTTAAAATTATTTTGAGACAAAGATCAATTGTGAGCCACGCAATGCAGTTAAAAATGTATTAAATTGCTTTAGTATGAGACGAAGAAAATATATATTTTTTAAAAAAAAAGTTTAGAAAAAAAATGATTAGATCGAGTTGCGATTTGCTCTAAACCTATGGCGCAATCAAGGCCTCAAGTTCTAAAGCATTTCGTTCGCGCTAGAAATACATAAAGGAAGCAATAAAAAACGCCACTGATCTAAAACAGAGTAATTTTTTAAGCGGGCTTGGTCACCAACCTGCTCAAGAGCATTAACCGATGCCATATCACTTGGTTTATCGCGATGAAAAAATCTTACAACGGTTGTGACGTCATTTGAGTTAGGTGCCACCATCGTCATAATTCCTGCTTTAGACAATGCAGTTTGCCATTTTTAATCTTAAATCGTTGATGTCGGTCACATTTTGATTCAGTAAGTTTCCGGCGTAATCGCGAAAATAGAATACGCCGGTTGGTGGGCGCTGAAAGTAATCGGCATCAGCTGAAATCGGCCAGCTGGTTTCAGCCTGTTTCGTGGCGGGATGAAAATCAGCAAAAGTTCCGCCGCGTTTGACAAGCCCGATCGCCGTTGGGTCGGGGTCTCCGGAATACAAAGCGCGCATGTTACGAACGACTCCAGAGATCCGATCGTGCGAAGCATGGCTTTTCGTGCAAGAGGTCGAATTTTTTATGAATTTAATTTTACTTTGAGACGAAGCGAAAAAGACATCGACAGTTAGATGGGGACATTGTGTTCGTAGTCGTTCGGCTTCGCAAAAATGCGAACGTACAGACTGAAAAATGAAGAACTACGAATATTAGAACAAGGGTCGCTAAAAATGAAAAAGGGCAACTGTTTGTGATCTGTACCCTTTTTCATTTGAATTTGTACGAATTCAAAGGTGAATCAAATTATCTTTTCTGAATACTGAATGCAACTTTCTTTAAACCTTGCGATTTAACGGTATCAATAATTTGCGTGACCATTTCTAAAGTCACCGCTTTATCAGCCACTAAAATCGCGCTGACATCGGGGTTTTTACCAACTTGAAGTCTTGATTCAACGCCAAGTTCTTCAATCGACATCGGTTTATTATCAACGAAAAGTTCGCCTTTGCCACCAACGACAACCTTCATCGGTTTTTTAGATTTATCTAAATCCGTTGAAGATGATTTTGGTAAACTGATATCAATCTTGGGTTGCATGACCAAGGGCGCCGCAACCATAAAGATAATTAAAACAACTAGGATAATATCAACTAACGGAACGATATTAATTTCTGCGATTGTCTCAGTGTCGTTGCCGCTACCAGCTTTCGAAGCCATGTTAAACTCCCTTTTTAGAGAACATCAAACAAAGATCTTTTGTCGCGTCGATATTGGCTAAGATTAAAGAAACTTTCTTTTGGAAAAAATTGTAAGCCACAACCGCAGGAATCGCTAACGCTAAACCCACTGCTGTTGAAACTAGGGCGTGACCGATACCGACCATAACAACTTCGTTACCTGCACCTGGGTTATTACCTAAGTCATTAAACGCTTTCATGATACCCATGACGGTTCCAAGTAACCCGATGTACGGAGCATTCGATGCGATTGTACCTAAGATATAAAGGTTACCTTCTAATTTAGGCTTTTCCATAATTTTAAAAGAGCTAAATAGTTCATCTAAACCATTTACGCTATTTTTCTTAATGTAGTTTAAACCGTATTGTAGAGCGCGACCTTCAACAGATTGATCATGTGAAGTTAACGCAACAACTTTACCCATATCTTGGGTTTCGATGACTTCTTGAAATTGTAAACCTATTTTTTTACTGCTTTTAGAAATTTTTCTGATCGAAATAAATCGCTCAAGAATAATGGAAAGGCTAACGATACTTAGAAAGCCCATGAAATAAAGAATGAAGTTAGCACTTGCTTCTGCGATTTTGTATAACGATTCCATTTGTTGTTCCCCTTTTAGTTGTTACTTGTTTCATCTTGTAATTTAAATTCGACCCGCACGATGTGCTTTGTTTTCTTGATCGGATTACCCGCTTCGTCGACAAACGGTTTGTACTTGTACTTAGAAACAGCGCGAAGTGTGGCTGATTCGAAGATACTTAACTTTTCTCCACCAATCGCTTTTAAGTTATCAACTGTTCCATCAGGTTCCACATCCAGTTCGACCATCACGTGACCTTCGATTCCGGCCATCAATGCGTCTTTAGGATATTTTGGTTTTACTTTATAGTAAGGAACAGTCGTCACGTTTGCGCTGGTTGGTGCCCTATTGACTACGGCGATCGTTTTTTCTTTTTGAAAGCCGGCGATATCAGACGACTGATCTTGTATTTCTTGAGAGGCCGTTGGTGCATCTTGCTGATCAGGAATCACGTCTGGAATATCTTTCGGTGGTGGCGTCATCGATTCAACGATTTGCGGAACTTCATCAAATGTTTGGTAACCAAGATCAACGTAATTTTCAATCGCTGCGATTGGCGTCGCTATGTCTTTATTAAAGTTCAGGTTTTTAATAACTACGACTAATAGAATGTGGGCTAAGATTGAAAAGCCAATCGCAAATTGCGATATTTTTTTCGGATTCATAAACAGATGATCTAGATGCAGACTTTTTGAAATCACATTTTCCCCCACAAAAAACTTATTTCTCAAATTCATATTCAAGTTGTATGTATCAATGTTTCTTCTACAGAACACCGCGCTACAACTAGCGCCGAAGTGTCCACTGCAAAAGACATTACAAGAAGCGTTCCAAATAAAATGACAAAAAGTGGAGCCACTATGGAAAATTTGCGTGGTCTGTATATTGCTTTTAGAGTTTAAAGAAACTTGTTCAGAAAATAATTTTTAATTTTCCAAAACATTTTTTTCGCAAATCACTTTCCGGGGGGAACTAACATGAAGTTACGTCTATCTAATATAAGGACGAAGTCGTTACAAAAAATTATGGTCGCGGTTATGGTTACCATAAGTTTTTCTTACAACGCGCGTGCTCAATCGCAAGACGATATAACACCAAAAATGCCGATGGCTCCTGAAGAGAAAAAATCGGATACGTCAAACATTACGAAAGCGGCGGGTCCACAGTCAGCCAGTGACACCGCAGTTGAAAAAGTCGAAGTTATTGGATCAAGGATTAAGCGCATAACCTCAGAAGGTCCGTCAGCCGTTAAAAGTATTACGAAAGAAAAGATGGAGAACTCGGGAAACATTTCAGTTTCTGATTCTTTACGCGATTCGAATGCGGCTACATTTGGTGTCACGCGTGAAGCGTCTGGATCTAATGCGGCAGCAACTACAAATATTGGTTTGCGCGGCTTAGGCGCCACAAGAACGTTGGTTTTATTAAACGGACATCGTTTACCGAAAGATCCTTCGACCGAAGCGGTTGATCTGAACTTAATTCCACAAAGCGCGATAGAACGCATCGAAGTTTTAAAAGATGGCGCTTCGGCTCTTTATGGTTCCGATGCCTTAGGTGGTGTCATTAATATCATCACGAAAAAAGGTTTCACCGGAAATGAGGTCTCAACGAAATACTCGACACCTGAAAAAAAAGGTGGCGGTTCGGCTGATGTTTCAATTTTATCCGGGATGGCTAAAGAAAATTGGGATTTGGTAACCGTAATTAGTTTTACAAAGACGGATAAAATTTTTGGTAAAGACCGAGACATCACAAAAGCGGGATTATCCCCAACGGGAAGCCCAGGTTCTTACCAAGACGCGGGAGGAGTCTGGCATGCAGCTTCTGCGTGTCCTGCGGATTTAGTATTACCAGAAGAGACTGGTAACGGAAATCAATGTTTCTTTAGGTACAATGAAATTGCTACGGTTCGTCCGGCGATTACCCAAGTAAATTTATTAACGGATTTTAATTACCGATTAAACTCGAATTTAAAATTTTATAATCGCAACTTAGTTGTTTTTAAGGATATCGAATGGAGTTATGCGCCGGGGTCCGTAGCTGTCGATACCCCCGCGGGCACCGCGAGTGTGCCTGGAGCCCGAAGGGTAGCTTATCGCTTTATGGAAGCAGGTAATAGGGATAACAGAGATACGGAGCGAAATTTCAGTACGCTATTAGGTTTAAAGGGCAATATCACCGACACTTGGGAGTACGATATCTCGGCTGGATACAACCGAATTTATCGTAAAGATTATGCGGCTAACGGCTACCTAGATCGAGCCTTGGTAAAGAGCTTGATTAGTAGCGGCGCATTTGATCCGTTGGCTCCAGCGGGATCACGTGGCAGTATTTCTTCAGCTCTGACAGACGCATACCAAACATCTGAAACGAATCTGTTAACGACAGATTTAGTATTTACGGGCGAATTAGGACAGCTACCTGCGGGACCTATCGGCGCGGCGATTGGCGCTAACGTCATGAACGAAAAATTAACGCAAAAAACAGATGATAAATCAGATGCTGGCAATGTGATCGGTTCATCAGGTTCACGAGACAGTGGTGGGCGTGACGTGCAATCTGCTTTCGCCGAAATTTCTTTTCCGGTGACATCTGCTTTTGAAATTGATCTTGCAGGACGAGTCGATAAATATTCTGATTTTGGAACCACTTTTAATCCGAAGCTATCTGCGAAATATACTTTAAGTCCTTCCACCTTGGTGCGTGCATCAGTCGGTACTGGATTTAAGGCCCCCACGTTATCTGAGCTTTATGGTTCAGCATCAGAGGGTTATGTGACGTTCATAGATCGTAAGGCCTGCGCGACAAATCCAGCCGCCTGTCTTTCTAGTCAACATTACGTTTACGAAACTGGTAATCGTGACTTAAAAGAAGAAAAGGCTATCACTGGGGGGCTTGGTTTAGTTTACGAACCTTCGGCGGCTTTCAACTTTACGGCGGATCTTTGGTATACAAAATTAAAAAATGTTGTCGGTATTGATTACGAGGCATTAACTCAAGCTGAACTCAGTGGAGCGGATCTTAGCAAATATGGCATTACTATAGACCGTGATCCAAAGACGGGTGCCATAGATCAAATCTCGTCAAAAAAATTAAATTTAGTTGAACAAGAAATTTCAGGACTAGATATGTCCGTTGATTATCAAATTGCAAATAACGTCTGGGGCCACCGTTTAGAATTGCAAGATGATGTCACGTATCTTCTTTTCTTTAAAAAAGAAGGCTTTCCTGGCGAAGGCAAACGCAATGTTTTAGGCGAGTGGGGATTTCCGAACTGGAGAAATTCTTTAACATTAGGTTTGAAAAATGAAACGTCTTCGATCAATGTGACAATGAGAACAATTCCAGGTCAAAAATTACAAGATCGCATGCAAGACGCAAAAATCAAAATGCTTAACGAATTTGACCTTGCGGGAAATTACAAATTCACAAAAGATTCAAACTTGATTGCTGGTATTAAAAACGTATTTAATTCTGACCAACCGGTTGATTTGAATGGCGGAACGGGCGGCTCTGCAGTCGTGAACGGAGACCTTTACGATATCAATGGTCGTAAGTTCTTTGTTGGTTATTCACAAAAATTCTAATTTTTTTGAAACAAAAAATTAATAATAAAAAAGCAGATCAATTATGATCTGCTTTTTTTATTGAATTTGAGTAATACAAATAGAATCTTATTGGTACACAAACATGCCGATGGCCGCGGCGAACATAAAGGCCGTCGTTATGGCGATCAGAATTTTACTATATTTTGAGCAGCTTTGATTCAGCATAATTTTGTTATCATTTAATACCCACAATATAGCTAAAAGTAAAAATGGTGCCAGCAATCCATTAATGACGGCTGACCAGTAAAGCGCGCGGATCGGACTGAAATCAATAAAATCAAAAATGATGGCAAAAACCCCAGAAGAAATAACCACGGCGTAAAAAGCTTTTGCTTTTCGTAATTTCGCATCTAATCCTTGATCCCACCCAAACGTTTCGGCCAAAGCGTAAGCGGCCGATCCGGTCAGCGTCGGTATGGCTAATAGTCCGACACCGATGATTCCAACGGTATATAGAAGCGAAGCAAATTTGCCGGCTAACGGAGCTAACGCTGCGGCGGCCTCTTTCGAAGTTTGAATATTCGTTAATCCATTTTTATGTAAAGTCAGCGCTGCGGCCAAGATCACAAAGTACATGACTAAGTTTGAAAAAAAAGTACCGACGCCGACATCGTACCGGCGTGTCAGTATTTCTTTGGGCGTAGCACCTTGGCGTTTTTCTACGGTGTCGCGGCCTGAAGCTTTTTCTTCTTCAACTTCTTGCGAGGCCTGCCAGAAAAATAAATAAGGGCTTATCGTGGTGCCTAGTATCGCCACTAATGTTCCCCATTCGGCAGATTCGGTTGGCCAGTGCGGAACGAATGTATCAGCTAAAACATCTTTCCAATTAGGACCAATTAAAAATGCCGTTAGAATGTACGCGAATAAAGTTAGGGCTAGCCACTTCAATACTTTTGCGATGTGGTAGTAGCGAAGCTCAACGGTTGCGACTGAAATCAAAACTCCAAAGGCCACCAAAAAAATATGTGATGAAACGCCCGAAAGCATTTCGGCACTATCGGCCATCGCCGATAGATCAGCACCGACATTTAAAGTATTCGCTAAAAACAAAGCGAAACAAAAAAAGACAAGAATCGGGCGCGGCAATTTTTTTTCAAGAGCTGATGCTAAACCTTCTCCGGTCACCATCCCGATGCGGGCACAAGCCATCTGCACGGTCGCCATCAAGGGCCAAGTTAGAACGGCCGTCCATAAAAGGCGCGTGCCCAGTTGGGCTCCAGCAATGGTATAAGTTCCGATTCCAGAGGGGTCATCGTCGGCAGCGCCCGTAACGACGCCGGGGCCGGTCGATTCAAAAAATAACTTCACCTTGTGCGGAAAAGTTAAAACTTTATTCAGCGAAAGCTTTTTTGACTTAATATCTTGTGATTTTGTGTCGATTTCGTTCATTTACCGACAAATTAGCATAACTTGGCCTATTGGGCCTAATATTTCAAAAATTTAATGAAGATTAACCTAAAAAAGAAATCGAATTTATTAAATAGCGGAATTGGTCAGGACCAAACATTTCTAACTGCGGTGCTATCCAATCAAACATTTCGAAAACCAAGCCACCCATGATCAACATTTTCTTTTTAGAAAGTAATTTTGATTCGGCTAGCTTTTCTGAAATTGAAGCCAATCCATTTTTAGATTGTTCGGTATAAAAATATTTTTTCGGAGACGTCCCGAGCGTTTTTCTAAATAATGCGATAAATGTACTTGAATCTTTATAGCCTAGATGAGCTGAAACCTCTTTGACCGTTTTACCTTGTGATAAGTGGTGAACCGCAGCGTAAACCTTGGCTAATTGTCTCCACAGGACAAAAGATAAACCCGTTTCTTTATTGAAGTGACGGGTGAATGAACGTCTAGACATGGCGGCTTCTTTGGCCCAGTGATCAAGCCCATTCATGTCGCTAGGGGCACTTATAATTTTTTCGGCGATATGACGTAAAGAAGGAATCACTGGCATAGTTAAATAAAGTGGTGCCGATGGTTTAGCCGATTTAAACTCGTCGACGAATGTTTCGACTAAACGTTCTTCTTGTTCGGTGCGTATTGTGCCCGGTTGTAACGAAGCAATTTTTTGAATTAAAGCGGTCAATAAACTAGATCCATGAAAAGTACTAATTTGATCAGGGAAATCTTTGGTAAATTCAGGTGAAATACTGATAAACCAGCCCGTCAGTTTATCGCGCATCACTTTTTGTTGGTGCACTAAATGCGCGGGGATATAAGTGATCATGCCCGGAGAAATCACTAAAGATTTCGTTGCGGTCATCAGTTCAATCACGCCATCGTTATTGCAGCCTAGTAAGCCCGTATCGTATTTTCGCCATTTCGGCTCGGCGTCACTAGCTTCTAGCCCATAGGGTTTGCCCCAAATAAAGGAGCCGTTTGCAATGGGTGTCAGTTGAACTTGTTCTATTTCTAGAGATCGATTTCTATTTGTCATTGTGATTTATATCGTACTTTAAATAGTTACATTTGATAATCAAGTTTAGCGATATTGCTTCGAATTAACAAATTTGGCCCGTTAGCTGTATAGTTATACTACAATTGTTAAGTCTTTTTTTATTTAAGATCCCAAAGTGGGCAGGAATGAATAAAGTTATTTTTTCAATAAAGTTTTAAATGAAACCCAAGCGCGGCTGGCATTTTTAAATCGACCTAACTCAGTCCCGGTATCTCCATCGAAACGATCGACGCCAATTGCAACTTCGGATTGGCTTGAAAGGGGCGTGCTGATCGAGGCTTGTAAAAGCTGACTTGAATCCGACGTGTAGTAAGTCATGATGGAGTCAAAGGCGATATCATTTCTAAATGTTTTTCCGATGTGGCCGGCGATTGTGGATTGCGTGCTTTTTCTTAAAAGCCAGCTGGCATTTTTTAAACGACTTTCTGAATATTGAAATCCCACCTGCCACTTATCACTCGGTGGTAAATCAAGTCCGACAACGTAAACCAATTCGTCTGATTTATCAGAGCTGACTGTCGTGCCATTGTACGTATTGTATTCGCGGTTTAAATGCTGAACTAATTCGGATCGAACTAAAAAACCATCGAAATCAACGGTGACCGTAGCACCGGCTGATTGTAACCGTTTATAATCCGGAGTCGCTTTCAAAGATAAAGCCGGTACAAATAAAGTTGATACTTGATAAACCGGAGTGCGGTCGTAGTAGTTTAAATAAAAAAGTGAAAAATCAAAACCGTTGATTTGCTGGCTGTAACGAAAACCATATTCTCCTTGTGAAGGTATTTTATCTGGATTTCGATCAATCGTGACCGGTATCGCCGGGGCCGTGGCGGGTAATTGAAATAAGTTAAAGTCGCTTCCGGTACTTGGAAGCAAACTAAACATTGGTTTTGGAATATAAAGTGCCTGCCATGATGAATTTGAATTGATCCACTGCAGATTCACCAACGGCGAATCTAAGCGATTTCTTGATAAGTCACCTAAGCCTGCATTTCGGTAATCTTTTGGATTTACAATATCAGCGTAGTATAAACCAAAAGCTTCACCCCAGACGATCTGTTGGTATCCCGCGCGCGCGCGAAAACGTCCATCTTTGTACTGAATATAATTATCTTTTGGGAAAAAATTCTGTGATTCATATTTTAACACGTCAGTATTGGCGTAACGATCTGGAGCCGCGGCATAGGCGGCTTCGACTTCGGCGCGAACGCCCAAGATCGATGACCATTGGTTATTGTATTCTGCTTTTTGATCGTACTCGATCGTGTGTCGGTGGGTGGCCGTATCGGCGCGCCCGACGGTATGCACACCGTAGCGAAAATCATAGCCTAAGTCGTAGCTGTATTTTGCAGCCACGACTTGGATTGAAAAACTAAGAATGACTCCAACAAGAAAACTAGTTGTTAAGAGATTCTTTGTTAAAGAAAGACTCATCTAAACTTTCCTTTTTGTAACCCGAGAAATTCAAAATCGATTTTTGAGTTTTATTTAAAGCGTTCGTAATTTCAATCTTTGTGTAAATCTTATGACCGAAAAACATTTTCGGATCCGTGTACACGGCTACTTTTAAACTTTTTCCGCCGGCAGTTTTAAAATCAGCACGAACGGGTGCATATTCTTTTTTGCTGACCCAAAAATCAATCGCTGGGTAAGTCACTTCAGGACGTTTTTGCTTTAAATAAAGATGAACGGTATCCTGACCTTCGACTTTTTCTTCACCTTTTATTATTGCGTCGTAATCATCGGCGAAATTCGTGCGAACGATATCACCGTTAGCGACTTCGCCCGTTAGGCGTTGTTGCATACTAACGCGCGTCGGGCGTTTAATATCCGGAGTAAATAGCCAAAGGTCATCATCTTTCATTAGCATTTTGCGACCGGCTTGACGTTCGGGGAAAATAGTTTCGACCCGACTCAATTTTTTACCTTTTGTAAAAACTTTGTATTTCGTTTTTTGCGTACTGCTGCCTTTGATATCTTGCACTTCAACAGAGAACGACAGGGGATCTTCGATAAAACGCATTGAATCTGATTTGCTAACCATTTCGTTTCCGGTTTGCGCTACCGAGATATTTGCAAACGTTAAGGTCGCGCTTAAAAGAGCCACTGGAACTGAGAATAAAATCGAAAAGATAAAGTGTTTCATAAAAAATACCTCTGATGTAGAGATTCTAAATCGTGACTCTGGCGTGAAGTAGATCGAAACTTAAAAATACATAAAATCTAGACTAGACCGAAGCGATCTTTAGAATAAGATTTTATCTTAGGAGATTTTCAATGACAACAACACTTCTCGAATTACAGAACGTTTCAAAAAATTACGGCACCGCAGACGACGTTGGCTCTTGGGCGGTACGCGATGTTTCATTGACGATTTCAAATAAAGAATTCACGGCATTCGCGGGTAGTTCTGGCAGCGGCAAAACAACTTTATTAAATTTAATCGGTGGATTAGATCGTCCAACCAGTGGTCATGTAAAGCTTGATGGAACTTCATTAGAAGAATTATCGAGTCGAAAATTAGCCGATTTACGTCGTCAAAAAATGGGTTTTATTTTTCAAACCTTCAATTTGCTACCGGTGTTAAGCGGACTAGAAAATGTAGAATACCCGCTATTGCGAATGGGCTTGGGCGCGAAAGAAATCAAAGAAAGGTCTACTGAAGCTATGGCCCGTGTAGGTTTGACGGCCGTGATGAATAGTCGTCCCAATCAAATGAGCGGCGGGCAGCGGCAACGTGTCGCGATCGCGCGCGCCATGGTTCATAAGCCGAGTTTAATTTTAGCCGATGAGCCCACGGCCAATTTAGATAAAAAGACGGCCGCTGATATTATCGGATTAATGAAAGAATTAAATCGCGAAAGCGGAGTGACTTTTGTATTTTCGACACATGATCCGATGATTATGGAAGCCGCGACCCGAGTCTTACAGGTTTCTGACGGGCAGATCATCAGCGATCAGAAGAGAATCTAAAAATGTTAACCTTTAGATTGGCATTCAGAAATCTATTTCGCCATAAGACCAGATTGGTCTTAAACTTATTTTTGTTAGTC
Organism: Bdellovibrio sp.; assembly: GCA_014376935.1. Classification (GTDB taxonomy): domain Bacteria; phylum Bdellovibrionota; class Bdellovibrionia; order Bdellovibrionales; family Bdellovibrionaceae; genus Pseudobdellovibrio. Next base: position 7,127 of record JACMQO010000018.1, on the reverse strand, counting down.
GGCGCATTTTCGGCGATCGTCTTATTTAAAGGATTTAAGCAATACGTCATTGAAACCATGCAAACCAGTAAAATCGAGACCCAGTACGGTCATATCGATATTGCAAAGAAAAAATTTTTTAATAACGCGGCAGTTGATCAAGTGATTGAAAAGATGGTCGACGATCCGAAGGATCTTATTGATAAGTTAAAACAGCTTCCAGAAGTTAACATTGCTTCATCAAGGTTAAATTTTTACGGATTGGTCAATACCGAGGATCAATCCATTCCGGCCCGGTTTGTTGGATTTGATCCACAGGTCGAAGTCAACATGCAGAAGCACCTTTATTTTTCTGATGGAGCGACATTTCAGGATTCAAAAACCATTGTCGTCGGTGCGGGTTTAGCGAAGCTACTCAAGGTGAAAGCCGGCAATGATGTCACAGTTGTAAGCCCTACTTTAGATGGCGGCATCAATGCGATGGATCTTCACGTTCAAGGGGTATTTAATACCGGCTTTACCGATATCGATAACACGACGATTTTTTTGCCGCTCGTCGATGCGCAAAAAATTCTAGATACCGACCGGGTTGATCAGATATTAATTCATTTAAAGCAAAATGAAGATAGCGCTGAAGTGATTCCGAAAATTGAAAAATTAATGACAAATCCAGAGCTTGAAGTTAAGCCGTGGACAGATTTAGATCTTATGTTTTTGCAAGTTCAAAACTTTTACAATTTTCAAACTTTCGTCATTGAATTTATTTTACTAGCACTTCTAGTATTAAGCGTTTCGAATACGACCAATATGACGATCTTTGAAAGACTTGGTGAAATTGGAACTTTAAGGGCGCTGGGTGATTATGAAACTGATATTCAAAAATTATTTTTAATTGAATCTGTTTTTCTAGGTATTTTGGCGGTCGTGATCGGTATTCCGGTCGCCTATGCTTTAGCGCAAATTATTTCTAGCTTTAATATCCCTTTAGCGATGCCTTTCACAAGTCTACCAATCCCATTGAAGATGACGCCTCTTTTAGGGGCTTACATCGAAGCGGCTGTCATTTGCTTTTTATCGATCGTAGTGGCCAGTATTTGGCCGGCGCGAAAAGGTTCACACGTTTCGGTTGTTACGGCTTTAAGAGCCAAAATTTAAGGATGCGATAAGATGCTATTACTTTTTAAACTGGCTTTAAGAAATCTGACTCGAAATCGCACGCGCACCATTTTAAATTTAACGATGGTGATCGGGGCTTTTGCTTCCATCGTTTTGTTTGTCGGATTTTCAAATTACATGCTGTGGTCGATTGAACACGGAATTACCAAAGGACAAATTGGCCATATTCAAGTCGCAACGCGCGCGATTTGGGAGCGTAATTCTTTAAAAGATAAACAGCAGGCGTACATCGCAGACTTTGATGAAATTCAGAAGAAGATCGCCGCGTTGCCCGCGGTGGAAGTCGTTTCTGGACGAGCGAACGCGCAAGTTCTTTTATCGAATGGTGATAAAACCGTTGGCGGAATAGCTTTAGGATTTGATCCGCGTGTGGATGAAAATGTTGAAAAGGCGCTGCGTATCCAAGAGGGACAAGGTTTTTCTAAGACCAACGATTTTGAAGTTCTAGTGGGTGGTGGGCTTCAAACAAATTTACAGTTGAAAGTAGGGCAAACGCTGTCGGTCGTTTCGCAAACACTTGCGGGTTCAATGAGCTCATTAGATCTAGAAGTGCGCGGAGTTGTGAAGTCAGGTTTTTCAGATATAGATAATTCCACAGTTTATATTCCGCTGGCCGCCGCACAAAAATTATTAGATACAAACCGCATCGAAAAATTATCGATTCTGCTAAAATCCAGCGACACGCTAGCTTCAACCTTAGATTCAGTAAAACAGATTATTCAGCCAGAGCCGCAACTGATTGCGAAGGATTGGAAAGAATCGACGTTGCTGTTTCAGCAGTTAGTTGAATTTTACAAAGTGCAAAATGGAGTCGTTAAAATTATTTTATCGGTGCTTGTCTTTTTTGGTATCTTAAATACCGTTGGCATGTCGGTCTACGAGCGTATTGGCGAAATTGGTACGATGCGCGCTTTGGGTGATCAGCAAAGTGAAGTTTTAAGTTTGATTTTGTTCGAAGGAATTTTATTAGGGTTGGTCGGAGCGCTTATCGGTATTCCTGTTTCATACGGTATGGCCTTCATCTTTTCTGCATTAGATATTAGGTTAGTATTGCCTGGAACCAGTTTGCCGATACTGATTCAAATTACTCCTTTTGTTCAAGATTATTTTGAAGCGGGTATGGCAGTGATAGCGACTTGTTTTGTATCAAGCGTGTGGCCAGCAAGAAAAGCATTACGAATGTCGATTGTCGATGCGTTACGGGCGAATTCGTAATCGCGCCGGTGGTATTTTGTGATGCGCATACCCAAAGACTGTATAAGGCAGATTGTTCTTTGCGTTATCGTTGTTAATTCTTAACTTCACGGCTTTTTGGCTATTTTCAAATTGTATTTTTCGAAACATTGGCAAAAAGTAGGGCTAACAAAAATAATCACCTTATATCAACGGAGATAATATGAAAAATTTATGCATCATTTTAGCAGCGTTCGTGGCCTTCTCGGTTCAATCTTTCGCGACCGAATCATTTGCAGCTCAATGTGTTCCAACGAAAACGGTCGAGCAAGCCAAAGCTGATTATGACTCATCTATCGCGGCGCTAAATGTATCGATTCATAACACGTACTCAAAAGCGGTTAACGATTACAATGTGGCAACAGCTGCTAACTTAGCGGCTTACGACCAGCAAGTGGTGGCGATCAACGCGGCCTACAATGCTCAAGTGAAATTGATTACAGATAATTTAGCACCAGGATGGCAAGACGCTTTAAAGGCCGCGACTGATAAACACAATCAAGATTTGGATTTAGCGATTGTTCAAGTCGATGTTAAAAATAAAAATGAATACGCTGTTTACAATCAAACTGTAAATCAAGCCAAAGCGAACTTTACGGTTCGTGCCCAAGCAATCGCTGACGTTTATAACAAGGCCGTTTGCGCTCAGTAGTAGCTCGTACGAAGCCCACATCCCTTGAGTTCAATTGGCTAAAGCGGAGTGGGCGCAGCTTAAAAGTTCTAATTCACTCACTCTCTCGTGGCTGGGTGTGTCGACATTATCTGAAGTCTTAAATGGCAAGTATGGGCTTTCAAAAAAACGAATTGCTCAAGTCGTCGCCGCTTTGCAGTTGTCATCCGAACAGGCTCAGCACTTTGCGGATCTGGTTCAAAAAGAACATGGTCGTAACGTTCAAGACCGTGGAGCCGCGCAAGAGCGGGTGATTTCACGCGTGAATTTTTCAGAACATTCGATCTCTTTAGATTCTTTTAAATTGGTTGCTGATTGGTATCACATGGCGCTGCTCGAGCTGATTGCGTTACCTGATTTTAAAAATGAAATATCTTTTATTGCTAAACGCCTGGTGATTTCAGAGAAAAATGCCAGCGATGCTTTAGAGCGCCTCGAGCGCCTGGGTTTGCTTGAAAAAACCGATCAAGGGTTGCGTGTCACAGATGATTTCAGTGCGGTTGGGGATGAAACACCGTCCCAAGCCATTCGTAGATACCACACTCAACTTTTAGAAAAATCTATTTTCGCGCTTGAGACGGTGCCGGTTCAAGAACGTGAAATGTCATCGACAGTTTTTAAAATCAACAAAGAAGATCTGCCTGAAGCCAAAAAGAAGTTGGTTAAATTTCGTCGCGAATTTTCGGTGTTGCTTTCAAAAAGTGAAAATAAAAATGATGTTTTCTGTTTAGGAATTCAATACTTTAGTTTATTGGGTAAGGACGCTTAAATGAAAAAAAGTTTTTTAAATTATTTTATACTTACGGTTGGATTAGTCTTATCGACAACGGCGATGGCAACACGTGATGTTGGTAATGGCGGCGTGGGAATTTACTGCAAAGACGAAAAAGATCCCGCAAAGCAAGTGCAGTTATTTGATCTTTATGAAGGTTCGGTTTTACTCAAATTAACTCCGCTAAATAGTAAACTTGATTTTGATAACTACGCGCTTAGTTTTGCCGATCAGCTTGATAGAGTGATTGGCGATGCCCGATCATTTCGTGAAAGGATCGCAGGAATTTCTGACAGCCTTCAGTTTATGCCATCGGGTGTAGGGCTCAGCTTAACCGATGACGTGCGAAATTTTATTTACCCAAAAGCCTGCCAGCTTGTGCAAATATTGAATTACCGCAATAGCTTAGTTTACGTGGATGCGGACTACTGGCAAAAACTTTCAAATACGGCTAAAGCCGCGGCGATCTTGCATGAAGCAATCTATGCCTATGCCCGCGAACGTAAAGAAGATTCGACCGTAAACGATGGCGATACAACATCTGAAAGAACACGCCGTGCGGTGGCGCGATTGATCGCCGGAAGTAAACTTCAAAAAATTCAAAATTATTTAGATCCTTCAGATGTGGTTGAACAATTTAGCTGCACGACTCCGATGGCAAGAAATGCCGGAAGACCGACGGCCGATTTTAGAATTGCTAGGTCGTCTGGTGACGTCACTCATGTTACTTTCACGCGCTTGGGCGGGTTAACGGCGTTATCTAGCAATACGATCGATTTTGTGGGCTCTATCCGTAACCACGAAATAAGATCTGCAGTTCAGTCATTGATCGATTCGGACGTTGTTGTCGAAACATCACAAATGGATTCGTCGAACGGATTTACAATAAGCATCACCCGCAATGGTTCGCGTTCGACCGAGTCAGTCATGTGTCAGTCGGATCATCTTTAGTTATCTTTGTCATACTGGTAGTAAGAAAGGTTTTTTATGATTAAAATGTTTTTTCCTATTTTAATTATTTCAATTTTAGGGCTTATGCCCTCAGTCGGTGTTGGCGCAGAAAATTTTGGTGGTGGCGGTGTTGCTGTTTATTGCGCTAATGAAAAAGATCCCGCAAGTCGCATCCAGTTTTTTGATTTATGGGAAGGCAACGTCCTTTTAAAAACTAAGCCTTTGCCGACGCAATTAGATTATGCGACCTACGCTTTAAGTTTTGCTCCGTATTTAAATAAAATGATTGGCGGTCAAATTTCATTTGAAGATCGAATTCAATCCATCGTAAGCCTGCCGACGATACGGAACAGCAACCACGTGATGCCGAGGTCTTAAATTGTTCAACGGTCGAAGCGGCAATCGATGGACGGGCTACGACAGAATTTAAAATTTTCACTTATCCCGAACGGATTTTGACTCATATCACTTTTAGTCGAATTCGGGGTCGTGTTTCATTAACCAACAGCAGTGTTGATTTTAGCGGGCAGGTAGAACTGCACGTGATGGATCGCAATGAAAGAACGCGTGAAATTGTTCGTTGCGAGCCAAGTCATTAATCTTTATTAATTATTGAAACTAAAATTTTTTAGAATCCAAACTTAACTAACTCTTGCTGAATTTGCGCTGCAGTCATCGACTCCATAAGGGGAGAGTGTAGTAAAAAATCTAATTTACGATTTTTATCAGGATCGTTCGTCATGTTCCAAATCCATTCGTGAACGACAAGAAATGACATTTGTACGGTCGAATTTTTTTCTAAATCATCAACAACTTTTGGATCATAATCAAAATTCACTAAGGTTTCTTGTTTTGAATTAAGGCTGACGGTTCTAACTACGGCCTGCACAATTTCAGATGTTCCACGACTATTTCGACACCAATAAGGCAGGTACACAATTTCGTCTCCGACGTTATTGACTTGCGTCGCATTCCAAAAATAGGTTTTTTGCGGCTCGGCATTTTCAAATTGGATCACGTATTCGTTAAAGCCCGAAGAGTACTGCGGAAGCTTGGCTTCGATCAGACGGGCGATACGATTCAGCGATTCTGATAGACTATAAACCGGTACCGGCATGACTCGTGTGCCGTACATGCTCTTGGTCATGACGTACTCTAAACTTTGAAAGTGAGTATCGCCTTCGCACCGTACAACGTTTCCTCCGTTTCCGACGTGAACCCCGCCCGCGTTTGCGAATGCAATAGGTAACGTAAATAAAACTAAGATTAAAAAATTCATCATTTTATTTTTTCTCCGCAGGTTGTGAAAGTCTAAAAAGCTGAACTGACAACTGATAAACTTCGGTTGGGTTTTTGCCTTCAAGAAATTGCGCCATTTCATTGTGAAATTCGGTGATCTTCTTTTTAGCAGTTTGTAATTGGGCGCGATCGACAGTCAAGGTCATATTCGAAAAATCGCGTTCATCAAAATCTTGCTCGTCGATAGCCACCGCCGCTTTATTGAGGAGCTCTTTGTGGTAAAGCCGAATAGCTGCAGACGGGGTGGCCGGAACCCGTAAATAGTCGTAAAGGGCCGACCAAGAACTCATTTTTAATTTAACCAAACCAAGTCTTTGTAATCGTCGTAGGGCGCCTTCAGTTTCGAATTGATCAAGGTTAAATCTTTTGGCGATCAGTTTTGTAGTCGCTTTGCTTTTAACCAAGGTTAGCAAAGAAAGGATGGCGTTATGATACCAAATAGAAATCGCCGAGAATGAGTCAACGTCGATCGAGTTAAATTGCAGATTTGAGCTTTCTAATTTTTGTAAAGTGGCCAATGCCGATTCTTTGCTTTCTTCCGTTTTTGGGTTTTCGAATTCTAAAAGGCTAATAAAATATTTTTGTTTTTCACGAGGCCACTTTAATTTCTTTGCAACTTCAAGTGCTTTCGCTGAACTAAAATGCCTTTTTCCACGAAAAACTAAACTGACGTAAGCTGGCGACAAATCGAGTTGGTTGGCGAAAGCGCGCAGCGAATAAAGCGAATTCTTTTCTTTGCGGCGCAAAAATTCGTCTTTGAATAAACTGACGTAGGATGTGCTCTTAAAATCATGCGGATTTACCATAAGGTCTAGTTTAAGCAGTGAACTAGATTTTTGTAAACACAGTTCTGTTATCTGTTAACACCAAGTCAACAATCGTTATGTCGTAACGCTAGTCTGGACTTTGTTTTCTGCCATGGGCTTGATACCGTTATAAACATGAGCTCTTCGCCAAATGGTCGACGCAATTTTTTATTTAATAGCGCAAAAGCTGCGGGGCTGTTGATTTTGGCGAATACGGGTGTTTACGCCGTTGGATCTGCTT
>JACMQO010000126.1 GCA_014376935.1 Bdellovibrio sp. | reverse complement strand
GCGCAAACCTGTTTGGCCCGAGTGCCGCGTGATTTTTTACTCATGTCGGATTGTTGCATTTGATCGGTCATTCCAGTTGTGGCATCATTGGTAGGTGTTGTGATGGCGCCGTCCGCAGGGTTCGTCTGTTTAACGGCTCCGGCCGTTGGATTGGCATCTAAAAGTGCGCCCGAATGCGTGGTTACGCCGGTGGTTGATTCAAGACCCGCCGCAGATGCAAATGACGAATACAGAAGAACAGTCGCTGCCGCTTTTAAAATAATCTGAGATGCGTGCATATTTTTTCCTTTGATTAAAAGTTTCAAACCCGAAAGTAAGATATCAAGCGAAATTAAAAATTCGAAAAGAAATTCCAATTGTTAACTTAAAACAATTGTCTATTTCGAATAGAAAAACTTACTTTACGCTGGCTTCGAAAATAGCCGCCACTGGCAAAAGGACTGAATTTCTTTGAACAGATTTGCTGCGAACTAAATAGATATCGTAGTCACAGTTGAGCCAATTGGGTTTGACGGCGGTTAGTTTTTTCTTAAGGTCTTTCGTTAGGCAAATATCGGGAACCAAGCCGACACCTAATCCCTTGCAGGTTAAATCGGTGATCATATCCCAGCTGCCGACTTCGTACTTGATGATCGCGCCCATTTTGAATTTACGGTAAAAGTTATTTTTTAGTATTTCAGTTTCAAGGCGAGGTTCGGTTAAAATAAAATTTTGGGACGAAATATTTTTTCCGAAAGGTTTGTCTTTGGCGCGGATCAAAGTAAATTGGCCATTTTTAAGAGAAGTGGCCTTGATCGTACCAAGTGAGGGTTGGCCAATTGTTAATCCCAAATCAATCGTCCCGCGCGCGATGGCTTCGCCGATCTGCGCGGTCGTTCCGAATTCAACTGTGACTTTCATATCTGGAAAGCCTTTTGCCAGTTTAAGTAATAAGGGTGCAAGGTAGACGTGTGCTAATGTGCGATTGATTCCTAATCTGACTGTTCCCGTAAAAGATTCTTCAGTTTCTAGATGGGCTGAAGAAAGCATGTTCGTCGCCGAAAGAAGTGCTTTGGCCCTTTTGGCTAAGCGGCGACCTGCTGGCGTGACCTCAAAACTTTTCTTTTTATGTTCTAACAATTTGATGTCCATTTGCGATTCAAGAATTTGAATCGCCTTGCTGACGGCCGGGTGCGTGACTAAATTTTTTTGGGCGGCAGCGCTTACGCTTCCAAGATCGACCGCGTCAGCAAAATATTTTAAATAATATAAATTTGGTAATGTCATAATTAGTTACATTATAAGTTAATTTTATGTTATTTTCAATAACATATTTTTAAGCTAGAAAGATGCAATGAAAAACAAATTTGATCTAAATGAATTTATAGACCAAGGTAATTTATTCATCACTGCGACTTTGAATCAATTGTCTTTGTTAGGCTTTACAGTGAATGATTTGCTGATAGATCATGTTTGTTTTCGCGTGGAAACATTAGATGAATATTTATATTATAAAAGTGAATTGCTAACCCACGGAAAATTACTATCACAGGCGCAAATTAACGGCCGCGCTATTTCTACGATTTTACTAAATAATGGATTTTCATATCAAAATAAAAAGATAAATATCATCGAACTTCCGTCGCCAAAAGAGCTAAGTTCTTATAAGACTGGATTTGAACATATAGAATGCGTGATTTCTGATAGTTTTTCAGCTTTTCAGCCCAAATACCCACAGTTGCAGTTGAGTCGATCCGGCCCTAAAAACTTCAACGCCGAACTTGTTCTTAAGACAGCCTCGGGCCAAGTTAAATTTCATCACATTAAACTAGACCGGGTGATTGAAATTGAAGAGTCTAAGTTTACCGACATTATTTTCGATTTTGATGGAACCCTTATCGAATCAAGAGATAAGATTTATGACTTAAACAGCAGGGTTTTTTCGAAAGCTTTAAGTCGTGAAGTGACCATGGCTGAAGCGAAAGATAAGTTTCATTCGACTTTTGAAAAACTTTTCGAAGCTTTTCTAATCATTGATCCAATTGTTAAAAAGAAAACGGCTGATGACTGGCAAAGCGAATCCAAAAAAATAGAATACGAACTTTTGCCGAATATTTTTAAAATGTTAACGACATTGAAAGATTTAGGATATCGATTGCACCTATGGACAGCGCGCGACGAAGAATCCGGGCGGGTTACACTGGATCAACATCAGTTGACTTCATTTTTTACGACTCTTAGTTTCGCAACGATTCATTCTTCAAAGCCAGCGGTTGAAAATTTAAGATTTGACTGGTTCAGGGCTATGCCAAATTCAGTGATTGTTGTTGGCGATACTGCAAGTGATGTTCAAGGCGCAAAAAATATCAAAGCCGTCGCCGTTGGCGCTATTTGGGAGCGTGAAGATCACGAGGCGTCGTTAAGAAAGGCGGGCGTTGAGGTTTGTTTTTCTGATCCCAACGAATTTCTAATCTGGCTTCAACATCGTCATACGTAATAGATGTTATTTTTTGCAGTCCTTTAAATGAGGCTTTTGTTGGATAGAGCCAGAAACTGGAACTGCCGCCGCTTTGTTATCGCCCATTTTCTTTTGGGTTTGAGTTTCGTCGTCGATTTTGACTTGATCGACAGATTTTCCGATGTGTTGGCTAGGGCGTTCGTCATTTTTACTAATCACATCTTTTGGCGTTACTTTGAATTCTGCTGTCGTCATAAAAACCTCGGAAGGGGTGAAGTCGTCTCAAGGATTAATTTACTAAGGAAAAAAAAGAATAACAAGAAGGATGAAAGTGAGGTCCTAAAATGCCTCATTGAATTTTCTTAACAGCATCCCATTCATCCGGTGTGTTTGTATTTGTGAGCCATTCTGATTTGTGCGGAGCCAGTATTAAGGGGTTACTTTTTCTTAAGGTGTGTAAGGGGCCGGTGATTTGGTTTTGAACCGATTTTTTAAGTCGATCTAAAGCGCTGGGTCGCCAAACGGCCAACAACGGTTCGGGCGTTCCGTCAGGATGGGAGTAGCAGATGACTTCGTTGTCTGAACTTGCGACGCTAAAATGCTCGGCTAAGTTTAAAAAGCACTCTGGTGTGGCTAAAGGAAAATCGCAAGCGACGATAAACCAATTTTCAGTCGGGAATTTTTCATGTGCGGCCAGTAAGGCCGCTGCGGGGCCGATATCTAACAGCTGATCCAAAATTATTTGATCACGATCTAATTTTCTTAAATTGGGTTCAAGTAATTGATCATCACGTAAAGAATAAAAAACATGTTTACAGATCGTATCTAAATTTTTAAATGTGCGGTCGCGTAAAGTTTGGCCCTGAAAAATCAGGGCCCCTTTATCTTGTTGCATGCGTGAACTTTTTCCACCACTTAAAACTAATCCGTACATCTTAAGTCTTACGACGCTTCGACGGTTGGAGCGACTGTTACGATAATAGACTTGTACGCAGGCGTATTGCTTCTTCCAACCACGCTTCCGATCGGTACTAGAACATTGGCTTCCGGAAAGTAAGTCGCGGCACAGCGCTTAGGAATGTCAAATTTAACGATCATATATTTTTCAGACGTGCGGCGCTCGTCTTCAAAGTGACTCGTAATATCAACCCACTGACCATCTTCTAATTTTTGTTCTGCGATATCATGTTCGTTCATAAATATCACGCGGCGCCCATTTTTAATTCCACGGTAGCGATCGTTTGGTCCATAGATGGTGGTATTAAATTGATCGTGGCTGCGTAAAGTCATCAGCATCAGACCATTTGGCGGTAACTTGATGATTGGCATCGCAGACGAAACGAATCGTCCTTTATTTGTCGACGTTCTAAATACTAAAGAATCGCGAACGGGGTGGGGTAAATAAAATCCACCTTTTTCGCGAACGCGTTGGTTGTACTTATTAAATCCCGGAATCGTATTTTCAATGTGCGTGCGAATGTGATCGTAGTTTTCGATCATCTTCGGCCAATTCACGATATTTAGTTTTGATGGATGATTCCTAAAGGTGGCCATCGCAAGTCCCGCAACGATCGCCGGTTCACTTTTCATAAATTCAGAACCCGGTTTTAAATTACCGTGCGATTGATGCACAACGCTCATTGAATCTTCGACAGAAACAAATTGTTCACCGCTGGCTTGAATATCGATTTCGGTGCGTCCTAAGCAAGGTAAAATCAAGGCACGCTTTCCGTGAACCAAGTGCGAGCGATTTAGTTTCGTCGAAACGTGAACGGTTAACTGAGCCCGACGTAAAGCGTCTGCGGTAAATTCGGTATCAGGCGTTGCGGATAAGAAGTTACCTCCCATGCCGATAAATACTTTTGCGTCACCCCGGTGCATGGCTTTGATCGCTTCGACGACATCTAGACCGTGCTCGCGCGGTGGAACGAAATTAAATTCTTTCGCTAAGCTATCTAGAAAAACATCACTCGGCTTTTCGTAAATCCCAACCGTGCGATCGCCTTGAACGTTACTGTGTCCACGCACAGGGCAGGCTCCAGCTCCGGGGCGTCCGAAATGGCCACCAAGAAGAAGAAGATTGACGAGCTCTTGAATACATTGAACGCCGTCTTTTTGTTGCGTAATTCCCATCGCCCAACAGCAAATCATATTCTTTGCAGCCATGACGATATCAGCTAACTCTTTAATTAACTCGCGCGAGATCCCCGATTGTTCAACGATGTCGTTCCACGATGTTGAACGTAAGCTTGAAATTAAATCGTCGTAACCACTGGTGTAGTTTTTAATAAATTCTTGGTTAAATACCGTTCCTGGTTTTTGTTCTTCAGAGGCTAACATTTCTTTCATGACGCCCTTAAATAGAGCGATATCGCCGTTGACTAAAACGGGCACGTGAAGACAAGCCACCTTTGTTCCGTGACCGACCCATTTCCAGGGGTGTTGCGGATGTTGAAAATGTTGAAGGCCTGTTTCAAACAATGGATTAATGCTAACGATCTTCGCACCACGTTCAGCGGCTTCAGCCAGTGTTGTTAACATGCGGGGGTGATTCGTTCCGGGGTTTTGTCCGATGATTAAAATCGTATCGGCATAATCAAAATCTTTCAACGTCACGCTGCCTTTTCCGATTCCGATACTTTCTGTTAAGCCCACGCCGCTGGACTCATGGCACATGTTCGAACAATCTGGTAGATTATTGGTTCCTAAAATTTTTGTATAAAGCTGATAAAGGTAAGCCGCTTCGTTGCTGGTGCGTCCCGAAGTATAAAATATAGCTTCGTTTGGTGATTTTAAAGAATTGATTTCATCGGCAATAATTGTAAAGGCATCATCCCAAGAAACTTCTTCGTAATGGGTCGCATTTTCTTTTAAAAGCATCGGGTGCGTGATACGTCCTGATTTTCCGATATCCATATCAGAAAGTAAACTTAAAGCATGAACCGAATGCTGCTTAAAAAATTCAGGCGTGACTCTTTCAGTTGTTGCTTCTTCGGCGATGGCTTTTGCGCCATTTTCACAAAACTCAGTCGGGGCTCTGTGGTCATCAGGGTCGGGCCAGGCGCATCCGGGGCAGTCAAAGCCTTTCATTTGATTTAAATGAAGTAATTCTTTTGTTCCACGAATAAGGCCGGCTTCGCCAATCGCGTGTTTCATACTTGAAACGATGGCGGGAATTCCTCCGGCACTGACTTTCGGGGCCGAGACTTCAGGGCGCTTATCTTCAAGTGGTGGTAGCTCTGGCTTTTTAACAAATGTTTTTGATGACATAAATTCCTCTGGTGTGACTCGTTAGATGCGGTTTGGTTTTAAATCTTTTTCGATACAAACTAAAAGGGGTGGTTCGTGCTGCTGATAATTCCATTCAATTTCTTGGCTAGCGAGCCAATTTAAAAATTCAATTTCGGGCACTTGAACTTCAACGTGAGATCCTTTTGAAAAAACTTGGGTGCTTAGGACAGATGTTAAAGTTAAATTATAACCCCAAACAATTTCAGGAGTGATGTGAATTTGATCACGTACCGATTTTTTTTCAGTCAGTTCTGTCATGTCTTTCGGGTTTAAACGAAAACGAAGATTTTGTTTCGAAAGTCTTAATTTCATTTAATCCTCCATTCGCCGTGATAAATATTAAAGCGTTGTTCTCTAACGAATCCGATTAAAGTCATATTCATTTCGCGCGCCAATTCTAAAGCTAAGCTTGAAGGTGCGCCGACGGCGGCAATGGTTCGAATTCCAGCCATGGATGCTTTTTGCACAAGTTCAAAACTAACTCGTCCACTGACTAAAAGTAGCACTTGATCCAGCGGAAGTTTTTTCGCCAAGAAAGCTTCACCGATAATTTTATCTAAAGCATTATGTCGACCGACATCTTCTTTCAAAGATATCAGTGTTCCATCTGTCGAAAAAAAAGCAGAAGCATGTAGTCCACCGGTAGCTTCAAAAACATCCTGAGCGGCTCGCAATTTTTGCGGTAAAAGCGGAATCAGCTCTTTTGAAAAAACGGCTCCTTGATCATCATTGACCTGGCTGTATTTATTCTGAGTTTTTAAAGCATCGATCGAGGTCTTTCCACACACTCCACAGCTTGAACTTGTATAAAAATGTCGATCCAGAGATTTTAAATTCAGTTTATCGTTTTTTTCTAAAGTGATTTTGACGACATTACTATGACCTAGATGTTTAAGGATCGGACCACAGTGTTTGATTTCGGTGATATCTTCTGGTCCAGTTAATATTCCTTCGGTAAAAAGAAAACCGCAGGCCAGTTCAAAATCATTTCCAGGTGTTCGCATCGTGATCGAAATACTTTTTTGTTCACGCTGATTATTTTTTTCAAAGTCTAATCTAATTTCTAAAGGCTCTTCGACAGCTAGAACATCTGAAAAATTTGTTAAGATATTTTTATCAATACGTTTTACATCGACGTTGAATAAAGAGGGATTATGTTTTGACAGGTCATTGTTCGTCATAGATTCTTTACTAAAGGTTTTAGGATTTTTAGTCTACTGATGAATATTGTATTTTGCTTGAAGCTCAAGTCAAGGATGCGAATCAGTTCGGACATAAGGCTATGATCAAAAACAATGTCTTTGATTGGCAAAGCTTTGTTCTAACCACAGGGGGATTTGTGAGTATCTCGACATTTTTAAACCGCGAAAGCACAGTGGCAAAACCACATTTTAATCGTTGGCTCGTACCGCCAGCGGCTTTATCTATTCACTTGGCTATTGGTCAAGCGTATGGCTTTAGCGTATTCAATTTACCGATGACAAAATTAATCGGGATTACAGAATCGGCACCCGACGATTGGAAGTTAAGTACTTTAGGTTGGATTTTTAGTTTAGCGATCGTGTTCTTAGGTTTGTCGGCCGCATTTGGCGGAACTTGGGTTGAACGTGCGGGTCCGCGTAAAGCGATGTTAGCGTCAGCCGTCTTTTTCTCGGTCGGTTTTTTAGTTTCATCGTTTGGTATTTCAATTCATAGTCTTCCGTTAGTCTATTTAGGTTACGGAGTCATCGGTGGTATAGGGTTAGGTCTTGGTTATATGGCTCCGGTAAAAACCTTAATCACATGGTTTCCAGATCGTCCGGGGATGGCGACGGGTTTAGCGATTATGGGATTCGGTGGCGGCGCCATGATTGGTTCTCCATTAGCGATCACTTTAATGAATCACTTTAAGACTGCAACATCATTAGGAGTTGCAGAGACTTTTGCAACGATGGGCGTTCTTTATTTCTTCTTTATGATGTGGGGCGTTTTAACGATCCGTGTTCCGGCTAAAGGTTGGATTCCAGATGGATACGTTCCTTCTCAAAAAGTGGACAAGATGATTACAAAAAATAATGTCAGCGCACAGAACGCGATTAAAACGCCGCAATTTTATTTCTTGTGGTTTGTTTTATTTTTAAATGTCACAGCTGGTATCGGTGTTCTTGGTCAAGCGTCAGCGATGAGCCAAGAGATGTTTAAAAATCGGATCACGCCGGCTGCGGCTGCGGGATTTGTTGGGTTGTTAAGTATTTTTAATATGGCAGGTCGCTTCTTCTGGTCGTCAGCGTCTGATTATATCGGTCGTCGTCCGACGTACATGATTTACTTCGCCTTAGGCGCGGTACTTTATTATTTAGTTCCATTAACAGGACAAGCACAAAATATTTTCTTATTCGTTGCGGTTTACGCCGTGATTTTAAGTATGTACGGAGCAGGCTTTGCGACCATTCCAGCTTACTTAAGTGATATCTTCGGTAAAGCGCAAGTCAGCGCGATTCATGGTCGTTTATTAACGGCGTGGTCAGCTGCGGGCATTGCAGGTCCTGCGTTAGTGAATTACATTCGTGAATATCAAATCAGCCAAGGTGTTCCACCAGCGGATTCGTATTCATTTACGATGTATTTAATGGCGGGTCTTCTTGTGATTGGATTTATTTGTAACTTTATGGTTAAGCCCGTTGCGCCAAAATACTATTCACCTGAATTAAGCGTGTAGGAGATAAGATGGAAAATACTCAAGAAACACAAAAGCAAGTTCCAAGTTGGTTGATCGTTGTGGCCTGGTTATGGGCCGGTCTTCCATTAGCGTGGGGCGTTTGGCAGACTTTGCAAAAGGCCGCTGAATTATTTAAATGATTTAGTTTTGAAATTAAAAAAAAATGAAAGGGGCCTGTTCGTAAGAATGGGCCTTTTTTTTTATTTTTTAGAAAGAATAAACATCAACTAAAGATCCAGCCGAAACTTCAGCTTGGTTTTGCTTCATAGAAATCCAAATCGTCGAAGATAAAAGGGGATGCATTAAAGAGGGTCGCTGTTGGGCGTGTAAGACAATCCGACTGCCATCACTATCAGACTCGATACGTCCCTTAAAAAAACAAGTGGCGTCTGGCGTTTTGCGAACGGCATGGGCCAAAGGCAATCGCAATGGTTTTTCAACGGGCATGTGTTGCAATGTTCTTAAAAAAGGATCTACAAAAAATCGAAGTCCGACCGCGCCTGAAATGGGATTGCCGGGTAGACCAATAATAAAAGGTCCTGCTTTTAAGCGACCAAATATAATTGGTTTTCCGGGACGCATCGACACTTTTCTAAAAAAGAATTCAGTCTGGATTTCGTTTAAGGCAGTCATAACGAAATCGTACTTACCCATCGAAATGGCGCCGGTTGTTAGAATTAAATCAAAGTTTGCACTTGTGACCGTAAGTATCAGTTTTTTAAACGATTCGGGATCATCAGGGATCGTCCCTAAATGAATCGCTTCGCAAAAGTTTGTATTTAGCCAAGCTTGCAAAAAAGGAGCAGACGAATTTCTTATTTTTCCAGGTTCAGGCTTTGTGTGAATTGATACTAATTCTTTACCGGTTGAAACGATCCCGACACGCGGCTTTTTTAAAACTTCTATTTTTAAAACACCCACCGATGTTAAACATAAAATATCTTCAGCGCGAACGCGGTGCCCTCTAGGGATCAGAACTTGGTTACTTTTAAAATCCTCGCCGATCTCTCGACGATTTTCGTTCGGAAGCGCTGGCTTCGTGATTTGAATATGTGTGGGGATTTCATTTTCATCTTTAATCACTTCGATATCTTCGATACGGATACAGGCATCAAATCCATTCGGAAACGGGGCTCCGGTCATGATTTCCCAAGTGCCGAATTCATTTGGACTTTGGGGAATATCGTCTCCGGCGGCCAGGTTTCCTAAGATTGGAATTTTTAAAGGTGTGGTGGGGCTTGCTAGTTTTGTTTCAAAAGCTCTGACGGAAAAACCATCCATGGCTGAATTTGCAAACGTAGGTAATTGTTCAGGGCTTAGGATGTCTTCAAAGGTTACGCGGTGAAGTGAGTCCGTAATTTCGATTGTTTCTGATTTCAATAGGCCCGATTCATTCGCGGCCTGCTGCTGAATAACTTCTAAGGCGTCGTGGTAAGAAATAATAGATGGGCTGGGCAAATGAAACTCCTAGAAGCAAATTATTTTTTCGGACGAAATGCTTTGATGATATGATCATGCGTATGAATAACCGGATTGCCCATCAGTTCTAAACAGTAGGGGATCGATGCGAAAATTCCGGTGACACCTTTTTGTTTTTCGTTATCAGGTAGCCCTTGAAGTGTTTCACGAATGGCGCGAGGTCTTCCGGGTAAGTTAATGATTAGACACGCATGATTTGGTGTTTCACGGATCACGCCGACCTGTCTTGATAAAATAGCTGTCGGAACAAAATGAAGACTGATCTGGCGCATTTGTTCACCGAAGCCTGGCATCACCTTTGTTGCGATATTTAAGGTGGCTTCGGGTGTGACGTCGCGGCGTGAAGGGCCTGTTCCGCCAGTTGTTAAAATTAAATCACACCCTAAATCGTCACTCATTTCGATTAAAGTTTTTTCAATCAAATCTTTTTCATCGGGAATTAATTTTTTATGTAAAACAAAGGGTTCTATAATTGCCTCGTGAAGCCACGCTTCTAAAGCAGGAAGTCCTTCATCCGAATAGATGGCTTGGCTCGCTCGGTCGCTGATTGAAATTAATCCGATCACGCATTGTTTTTCGTTCAATGAACTCATAAAAGAAATTCTGACTTAAGGAGAGTCGTGTGTTCAATTGAAATGATTAGTGGACGAATCGATGCGTTAAGAATGCGAGACATCTTGAAAAAATTCCTTCCGAAAGGAATTAAATCCCCAAATATCTGTATGTTTTAAGGTCATCGTGAATTTAAGCAAGGATCTAAAATTGCAATGCTTCAAAATCACAGACAAAGGGGAATTCAAATGAATCGGTTTAAAAAGTTATTAGTCGTTGTTTTAGGGTTAGTGCTAGGTGCGTCAGCGCAAGGCCGCGAGTCAGATCCAACAGTTGTTCCTGCAGTCGATTTTAATCGCTACGCCGGATTTTGGTATGATATCGCACGCAATCCAAGTTATTTTCAAAATAAATGTCTTCACTCGATAGCCGAATATGCGGTGTTAACTGAAACCTCGGTCTCAGTTAAAAATACCTGCTATCAAGATGAAGGTAAAGTCACTCGCATCGAAGGAGTCGCAACTGTAAAAGATGTGAACCAATCCGCCAAGCTTCGCGTGAAATTTAGTTTTTTCCAACGTGGCGATTACTGGATCACAGAACTAGATCCAAATTATGAATGGGCCGTCGTCAGCGGACCGCACAAGAAATCTCTTTTTATCTTAGCACGTTATGCGCCGATGGATAAAAACTTATTAGCTAGCATCCTTGCGACGTTACAAAGTAAAGGCTTCGATACGAGCCAATTAATTTATGATCAATACTAATAGATCGAACTAGGAATTAAGGCGCTTGCTCGTCACGTGGAGCCGGCGCCTTTTCGACGGTTGCGTTTTTTGAAACTGGGCGGGGCGGCGTGGGCGCGACAGTTTCTTTTTTTAACGGGGGAGTTGCTATTGCTTTTGTTGTTTCTTCGTTTTTCATAAAATTCACCTCAGGTAAAAGAAATGCAACGACCAGACCAGGCAAACGACGGCTTAACTAACACCTATTATATTTTAACAAAATAATCCCGGTAAATTGCCCCGTGCTAGACCTAAAATCACTCTGTAGGGTTAATCAACGCCATCTGCGATTTTGTTTTTCCGATTAATGTTTTATTGAACGTGCCACTGTTCTTAATTTCAGAGATCAATTTTTGCGGACTTTTCTTGTGGGTCGCCAGTAAGCTTGCGGCAAGACCCGAGACAAAGGCGGTCGACTGCGAAGTGCCACTCATAAACCCGTACCCTTTATTGGGTAACGTTGAATAAATCGATTTTCCGGGTGCGGCGACGTCAACGGTTGCCCCGTAATTACTGAACGCCACGAAATCGCCGTGGTTATTTGTGGCCGCGACAGAAATAATATTGCCGAGTCCGTAGCTTGCGGGATAATACTTCTGAACATCCATGTTCGAATTATTATTTCCGGCTGCGGCCACAAATAAAATGTCTTGCTGGGCACTTTCTTTGATCGCGAGTAATTCTTGCACGTATGGTTCCCCTCCGCCCCCAGAGTAATTGATCACCTGCGCTTTCATTTTGTTCGCGTACTGAATGGCCCGTGTTGAATTTATTAAATTAGCTTCATTCGATGCGTTCGGATCGAAATATTTTAAAATCATCAAACGAACTGACGGTGACACCGTGCTGTTTGAGCTATGTTTGACGAATTCACTTTTTATAATTCCTGCGATATGCGTTCCGTGACCAAGGTCATCAGTGACCTTATTGTTATTTGAAATAAAATTCCATCCATGGACGTCGTCGGCAAATCCGTTGCCATCATCATCTATTTGATTTGATTCTTTGCTTCGGCCAAATTGATCAAGACCAGTTTCTCCTTCATTGGTCCAGATAAAATCTTTTAAATCCTTGTGTTGAATGTCGGCGCCGGTGTCGACGATGGCGACAACAACGTTTCTTGGTTTGTAGATTTGTAGAATGTCTTTGTTGATCGCCGCAAAGTTTTTTTGTGATAGAAAAAATACGGCACCTAAAATGAACTTCCTATTCATCAGCATTCCCCCAGTTAAAATTTTGATTGTGTGTGCGTGGTAGAACTCGTTAAAGCAAGGGTGGGGCCAGGCCTAAAAACGGCACTGCGAGCGGTTGACACCTGTCTAAGGTGTAACCTGTATGGAAATCCTTAGACAGTGTTTGAATCGTAACAGGGTGTTAGTTTGAATGTGGTTGAAAAGAACCGCTTTTTGAAATTAAGCGGCTTTTGAGTTTTTAAGCAAAGGACTTGCAACCGTATATTTATTGCGGCCCGAATTCTTAGATTGATACAAGGCAAGGTCAGCGCGCTTTAACCAATCCGAGGTGCTTTCTTTGTCTTGAAGCTGCGCGATCCCCATTGAAACCGTAAATCGAATCGTGACGTCACCTTGAATAAAAGCCTCGTTACGAATGCGCTTCATCGCTTCTTCGGCACGAATGACGGCGTGTTCGGCCGAATGGTTCGGTAACACCGCGACAAATTCTTCGCCGCCGATGCGCGCCACCATCATGTCTTCTTTATTAAAAACCTCTTGAAGCAGTTTAACGCATTCTTTTAAAACAAAATCGCCAATATCATGCCCGTGAGTATCGTTAATTTTTTTAAAGAAATCGATATCAAGCATAATTAAGCTAAATTGACCTTGGCTTAAAGAATTGATTTGCGCTAATTTTTTAATGTAATCATCAAAACTTTTTCGGTTCTGCGCATTCGTTAAGTGATCGACACTAAGACTGTTGTTCGCGTCTAATAACTGTTTTTTGATGGTGTTTAAATTTTTCTTCACGGAATCCATGCGGCGGTCACGTAACACATGTTTTTGATTTTGGTATTCAACGTAGGAATTAATAAATTCGCGTGATTTTTGACGTAAAGATTCGATTGAATTCGCTTCAACGGCTTCTTTTAAATCCTTTAGATTGTTGGCTAAACTTTTATCTTTGGTATCTTCGAAATGAGCATCTTCACCTAATTGGTCGGCAAAATCCCAGACGATCCTTTTAAAATCATCAAAGGTATTTTGAATATACGAGTACTCATCGATGCGGTAGCTTGAAAAAAATTGACGAATATCGAATAGGTTATTTTCTGACTGTTTTACGGTTGTATTCGGATCCACCAATGATTTAGCCATACGGTCTAATTTTTCGCGAACTTTTCGGATCGAATGTTTTTCGATTTCAAATAAATGCTTATTATAAACATCGATCATAAAAAGTAGGGTGGCTTTCTCTTCTGATATTTGCGGTATTGAATCTGATGCCGTTTTATTATCATTCGACGAGAAAGAAACATCGAGTTGTTCAATTAATTTAGCAATCCATTGTTTCAAAGAAACCTCCACTCGGTCAGTATCTTCTCGGTTTTTTTGCTGGACCTTTTCAATCCTATTTTCGTTTTTTTTTAGTTGCGCTTGTCTCAGATTAAGAAAGCTTTCTTTACTGATTAAATGCCATTCAGTGTTAGAAACTTTTTTTATTGTCACACGTCTTGATTTAAGACGAAGCGTTGCCTGCCTCAATTTCATTAAGCAAAGATAAGAAGAACTTTAGACGGGATATTAAAAATGTTAGATCTTTATTACTAGTAACCATTGCTCGGAATAATAGAATTCCGGCGTTGATTGATCACAAACCAGAAGACACAGGAGCCGCGATCAATATTTTTGAATCCGCTGCGATTCTTTGGTATCTAGCTGAAAAAATTAAAAAGTTTTTACCTCATGCCGCCCGCGACCAAACGTTACTTGAAAGAGACGGGTAGACTGTACGGCTTCCTTAATGAAAATTTAGAAAATCGTGCATTTGTGGCCGGAGACAATTATTCCATTGCGGATCTGACGATTTATCCGTGGATCGTTCCGTACCAAGCTCAAAGTCAAAATTTGAATGATTTTCCCCATTTGAAACGTTGGTTTGAAAAAATCGCGTCGCGTCCGGCCGTTGTTCGGGCTTACGAGATTCCGAAAGCATTCGGGAAATAAAAAAGCTGTGCTAAACTATCTAGATGAAAAACGTAAAAATTTACATCTTGCTTTGTTTAGCATTTTTTGTTTCTTCGTGCGCCGCTCATTCAAAAAAGAATTCAACCGATGCAAAAGAAAAAGTCGGTTCGATCAAAGAGATCAAACCAAACCCTTACGAAACAACAAAACCATCACAAAGGGTGATTGATTACTCTTCGGTTCAGCGCTTATTAAATTTAGATCGTCGTTATACTGAGCTTGGTTTTTTTGAAAAAATGTTTGATACCTGCCAAGTGGGTTTTGGCTATGCCCCGGATTTAGATTGTCAAAAAAAGTATTTCACCGTGATTCATTTTAAATTAGTGTGTCGGCAATCTGAAGGCACTATTTCGACCGTTTTAACCGATGACGATTTAAAAGCCATATCTGGCGAAAATGTAAATTGGTATTTGAAAAATGCAAACGGCTCGACTTTAACCGATAGCGAAGGTTATGGACAAATCATTGCAACCACGAATGAATCGCAAAAAAATCAAAGGCTTCGTTTGGCTGTTGGGGCAGAATTTCTGATGACCAAGGCTTCTGAGGCAAAACGGTTGATTGCACCCCTTACTTGGTGCAATCATTAGGCCATGCGAATTATTCATCCAGCTAAAAAATCAGGTTCTAAAATAGTTATTATCATCGGCGGCGGTTTTGCCGGATTAAATGCGGCAAAAACATTTGTGAATAAAGAAAATGTTTTTGTGATTTTAATCGATCAAAGAAATCATCATTTGTTTCAACCCCTTTTATATCAAGTGGCCACAGCAGGCTTAAGTCCAGCCGATATTGCAGTGCCGATTCGCGGTCAGTTTTCGCAAGCTAAAAATGTTGAAGTGCACCTGGGTCGTGTGACGTGTGTTAATCTGAAAAATAATTTTATCACCGTTGATCAAGATGAATTTGAATTCGATAGTTTGATTGTGGCCTGCGGGGCGCAGCACAGTTACTTCGCACATCCAGAATGGGAGATTTTTGCTCCGGGGTTAAAAACCTTAGAACAAGCAACCGAAATTCGGCGCCGTATTTTATCTAGTTTTGAAAATGCCGAAAATGAAATGGATCCTAAAAAACAACAAGCCTTACTCACTTTCGTAGTGGTGGGTGGTGGCCCTACGGGCGTTGAATTAGCCGGGGCTATCGCAGATATTAGCCGAACGGTATTAATTGGTGATTTCAGACGAATCGATTCCTCTTCAGCGCGAATTTTGTTAGTTGAAGCCGGTACGCGGGTATTAGCTTCTTTTGATGACTCATTATCGATAAAAACAAAACACGATCTTGAAGGTTTAGGCGTCGAAGTGATGACTTCAGCCCGTGTAGCCAATATTACTTCTGACGGCGTTCAAGTCGGTGATGAATTTATTTCGGCCGCGTGCGTTTTTTGGGCTGCAGGTGTTCAAGCCGCAAAGATGAATTTTGAACCCGAAGTCGGTTTAGATCGTGCGGGGCGGGTCAAAGTAAATAAAGATTTATCTATTCCGGGTTATAAAAACGCATTTGTTATTGGTGATATGGCCTCGGTCGAAATCTCTGCTGAAAAATTTGTTCCAGGACTTGCTCCCGCTGCCATTCAGGCCGGAAAGCACTGCGCACGCACGATCTTAGCGACGTTCAAAGGCCAAGCGCGCACAGATTTTAAATATGTCGATAAAGGTCAAATGGCGACCATCGGTAAGTACCGCGCGGTCATGCAATCGGGCCCGGTAAAGTTAGTGGGTTATTTAGCGTGGCTGGCCTGGTTATTTATTCACATTTTTTATCTGGTCGGATTTAAAAATCGTGTTTCTGTGTTAGCGGATTGGGTTTGGAATTACACGTTTTCAAAACGTGGTTCACGGTTAATCACCGAATCGCAGTGGCAATTAAAAAAATAGAACCAAATAAATCATTCTCAGCGTGAAATATTATAGCTAAATTATTAAGCGATTGATTTTATTTTGTTGCGGTTAAACGTAGGGTTCCCTATAAGTTGCTTTTTGCTCGAGGGGGGCCTTGATATGAAGCACTTACTATTAGTTTTAAATCTTGTCATTTTAGCATCTTGCGGAGTTTCTTTAACTGAAAAAAAACGCGATGAATTTAAGCCAAAAGACCAATCTCAAATCATTAACGGCACCAAGGTCGCTGAAGGTGCCGAAACCGCAAAAAGTATCGTTGGAATTTACGATAGCGAAAACCAGTTCACGTGCACGGGCACTCTTTTAGAAAATAACGTTGTCTTAACAGCGGCTCATTGTATCGAAGCCAAAGCGGCTAAAATTCGTATCGTCTTTAATAATGAATTGATGGCCACGGTAACGGCCCGTGAACTTGATATCGTCGCTAATTTCGTTCGTCGCGGCACAAGTGTTATCGTTCACCCGGGTTACAGTGAAGCGAAAACAGAAACGCAAAATACGGACTGGAATGATTTAGCTTTAATTAAATTTTCAGGCGTAGTTCCTGAAGGGTATAAACCGGCTACTTTTTTAACGGATGAAACTCTTTTAAAAAAAGGGGCTATGGTTAAATTAGCAGGCTACGGCGTGACGGGTGTTGAAACTGAAGAAGTAAATGTCAAAAAAATGAAAAACATCGATCGCGCCATTGCTGACGGCGAATTGGTTTGTGAAGATGAAGTTAAGTACGAAGGCTGTTTCCGCATTCATTACCAAGGTGAAGATAATCTAAATGAAACGTCTGCACCGATTGCAGGTGTGGCTTTAACTGAAGTGCGTTTAGATGAAACTGAGCATGGAACATGCGTTGGTGATTCAGGCGGCCCAGCTTACATTGAAAAGGACGGCGTAAATTACTTCTTCGGGATTACCAGCCGCGGCAGTGCTTCATGCAATGGAACGGGTGTTTATACCAATGCCGTTAAATTTAAATCTTGGATTGACGAAGAAGCTAAGAAATTAAAATAGCTTCTTTGAAATAATAAAAAGAAAGAACCTACTTCGTAGGTTCTCCACATTGAATGACGATGGTATCTATGGACCCATCGTTCACGCCGACGACCAACTGAAGACGCACAAAATTATCTGTTGCTGATTTACTTTGAGTTGATGTTCCAATCCCTGTTGTTGAATTGACTAAATTGATCACGGTGAAGCCATTAGAAAGTGCGACAAAGCCTTCGTAGTCGGGGTGCTTTATTAAAGTGAAGTTACTGATTGCGCCGTGGGGATCTGTTGATTCGGGCAAAGCTAAAGACTGCGCTGAAATTTCTCCGTGAAGTGTTTCTTCAAGAACGCAGTTTGTTTCTGCGGACATAGCTGAATTCGAACTTAAAAAACTAACGACAGTTAAGATTAAGAATTTCATAAATATCCTTTGTGGTCTGGTTGTAAAGACTGTTTTTTAGCGATTCCTAGTTAGATCAACAAGGTAAATCCAATGCGCAGCGCGCTTTAGCTTAGCATGCGGGCAACTCTAATGGATGATTCTCATTTCGTCCTCAGATGAAAAAAATTAGCTAATTAGTTCGTGAAGTTCGCTTTCCACAGTTTTTGCTAAAGCCTTAATTTGAACTAAAATATTTTCTCTTTGATCGAATGTCAGTTCATTTTTTTTCGTTTCAATTTCTCTTAGAAGCAGAGTCATGTCTGTGGCTCCAACGGTTTGGCACGACGACTTAAATCGATGAGCCGTTTGAGCCATTTCTAAGGGTAGGTTGGCCATGTGATGAGTTTCTAATTCGGTTAATTCCGTCGGCATAGAATCAATAAAAACTTTAATAACATCTTTGATAAGGCCTAAGATGCCATCCGGGTCGATCTCTCGTATCGAATCTAAAGCCGTCTTGTCTAACGCCATAAAGTTTCCTTTTAGAATCAAAAGAATTCAGACACGACTCTCGTTTAGATTAAACGAACTTACGTTGTCTGCTTTAGTTGTAGTCTGTCATGATAACCCCGTGCACGCCATTAAAAATTTATTCAAAAAATTAAATGCTGACATAGTCTATCGATCTCAGATGACGACGGCACTTAGTGTGTTTACCCTTACTCTCCTTTTGACTTGGATTGCGGTTAATCATATTTCTCGAATTTGCTTGGATTGAAATTGTCGACAGCAAGAGTAAAGTACTAGCCAGTGCGGCCGCACTCTAGAAGGCCAAAACGTTTTGTCGATATCGCTGATCCTCTTCATGACTGCAAAGGAAAGGTCATTGGCGTTTTAGGAAGTCACTTAAGTTGGAAGTGCGCTAAAAATCTTGTCGCCAATTTAGCAGTTCCTTTACAAGAACGTCCCGGCATTAGCATTTCAATTTTATCAAAAAACCGAAATGCTTATTAGGAAAAAGCCCTGACGGGGTAATTAGTCATCTGGGTGACGGCTCTGTTTTTCGGTTTACGGTTAAATTAGAACTTGATTCCATTGTTTCTAGTTCTTCTATGGCGGCAGGACCCGTTTTGCAAAAAAATAGGACTTTGAATGTTTTAGTCGACAAAGATAACCAAATTAATCAAATGATTATAAAAAATATTTTTGAAAAACTGGGGCACGACGCTAGTGTGGTTGAAAATGGATTTGAAGTTCTTAAGGAATTGAATTCGGCTTCAAAGCCATTTGATCTTATATTTTTAGATGGTCAAATGCCCGAAATGGATGGCTACGAAGCTACCCGCAAAATTAGAGCTCGAACAGATAGGTGTAAAGTTGCGCCCATCGTTGCGATGACGGCTAGTGCTCTTCCAGGCGAGAAATAAAAATGCTTACAAGCGGGAATGGTAGACTACTTAACGAAACCCTTAAATTTGCAAACGGTCAGTGCAATCATAGACCGAAATTGCGTTGAGTTGAAATCCTAGCCGCCACTAAATTCTTGATTCAATAGGTAGAATGGGTTCATATGCGTCATGATAAATAATGACGTGATTCGTAGTGTTCGCTACATGCTTAATATCAGCGATAAAAAAATTGTCGAAATTTTTAAATTAGCTGATTTAGAAATTACTTTAAAAGACGTTCAAGATTTTCTTCTCAAAGATGAAGATCCTCAATATTTAAACTGTGATGATAAAACGATGGCTCATTTCTTAGATGGTCTTATTTATCTGAAGCGCGGTAAAGACAAAGATCGTCCGCCGGTTCCTTTTGATTTTCCAATTTCAAATAATACGATATTAAAAAAATTGCGCGTAGCCTTTGAATTAAAAGAGGACGACATGCATGAAATATTTGATAAAGCGGGCTTTAAAATAGGTAAGCATGAACTCACGGCCTTTTTACGTCGCCAAGGGCACTCAAACTACCGCGAGTGTGGCGATCAGGTGCTTCGCTACTTTCTAAAAGGGCTTACGATTCGATTACGTGGTCATCACTAAGTGATTAAAAATCACCGTAACATAACACTTAATAGTGCGTTCTGGAGTCAGTTTGCAAAAACGGTTTGGCAAAAAAAACCAGTCGTTTACTTGCAAGCAAAGTCTGATCTTTTTAAAATTGATGCCGATCAAGTTTTTAACTGGTTGGTGCAGTACAGCGATCATTGCCGAAAAACGAAAACGGCCGTCGGCTTAAAATTTTATATTGATGGTGAATCACAATATCAAAGTGAAGTCTTGCAGGCCTTACCCGTTAAAAAGGATAAATCTTTGCTGGGTTATCACCAGCGGATGGAAAAACTTTTTCCAGATTACTGCTTGGTTTGTGATGAGCTTATTCAGGTCAGTGCCGACCAATGGAATGTGTTGGGCGATTTTATGAATGGGCTTTATCGTCAGGTTGGCTTTCCAAATCGTCAGGCTGAAATTGGTTTGTATTTAGGTAATTACAAAAAAACGCCATTCGGAGTTCACGTTGATGGGTGCGGTGTTTTCAGTATCCCGGTTGTAGGTCATAAAAAATTTCGGTTGTGGGATACTAGCTACGTGAAAAAACATCCAGATCTTGAGTTGGCTTTTGATTATAAGCCGCACCTTAAAGCGTCGTCGGTCATGGATGTGGCGGTTGGAGATTTAACTTATTGGCCGTCGCACTCGTGGCATATTGCTGAATCTGATGGATCATTTAGTGCCACATGGAGTTTGGGCGTCTGGGTCGATCAACCTTTCTCTGAAATCGTGATTGAAACGTTGCAAACACTTTTGGTTTCTAAATTAGGTCAGGCAGGGTTAGAAAAATTCATTTCATTTCAGACTCCTGTTAAAAAAAATGGTTTCATTTCTAAAATACCGGATTTGATGACGGCCTCTGTCAGTCAAATCAGTGCTATTTCAAAAAATGAACTCAATGATTTATTTATGAAACAGTGGCTTAAAACTAATTCGAAAAATGGTTTTAAAAGCGCGATCAAGGCGAACCGTAACTTAATACTTCTAAAAAGGGATTGGCTGCAAGGGCATTTAAAAAATCCAATTCATTGGGCCAAGCTAAACGATAAAACACTGTGTTTAGCAGCACACGGAGACCTCTTTTACCTTGCAGATACAAAAATAAATCGGCACATGGTTGAAATCATAAATTCAGGAACATCTTTTTCAGTAAAAAGTATTTTAGAAAAAGCTTCGAAAACAAATGAAATCTTTGCGCTACTACAAAATTTATTTCAAATGCATAAGGTCACAAAAGTAAAACCTATTTCTTAGTTGAAACGGGCTAGCAGAAACAGCATGATGTGGTTATGGATTCACAAAAACCAGAAGTCATTCCACCTATTTTAGTTGCCCCCGAAGCGCTTAGTCCTGAAGCGCTGCAAAATGTTCTCGAGTCTTTTGTGCTTCGCGAAGGAACTGACTACGGAAATACCGAATTGTCGCTTGAACAAAAAATTAAAAATTTAAAAATTAGAATTCAGAAAAAAGAAATTGTATTGGCCTTCGATCCTAATTCAGAATCCCTGACTTTTTTAACTCAAGGCGAATGGACCAAATTAAATAAACAATTCCAATAATTAAATGTGCTTGTGTATATTAAATATTAAGACTCCGACAACTTTAAAATCACAATCAGAAGTTATAGCAAATGATTTGTATTCATTATTTTCAGGAAGTAAAAAAATTTTCCCGTTTGTTAACTGCAATCGCTTCAAAGTAAATTGCCCGTAAACTAACGCTAAAACCACGTGTCCATCTTCGGCTTCCAGCGATCGATCAATAATAAGTAAATCGTTTGCAAAAATACCGGCGCCGACCATCGAATTTCCTAACGCTTTCACGTGAAGTCGGGCCGTTTTGGGTAAACTCATTTCATCAATCGATAATATTTCAACATTTTTTAAGGCGTACATATCTGACCGCACGATCTTTTGTTGGATTTTCTCTATGTTCATGATGGACCTCTCTATTTTGTTATCAGTCAGGTTAACGCTTTTTTAAAAATGACTTTCTATAAGTATTCAAAGGGGCTTGACGGGCGTCAAATAAAATATGTATATTATATGTAAATATAGACTGACGACATGAATGATTGCTCAAAATTTTTTTTATACATACGATAGGGCATGACCCATCTTCCTGCGCTTATTCAAGACTTAGCCATTATCCTTATGACGGCGGCTTTCGTGACGATTCTTTGTCGTAAAATCGGCCAACCCGTTGTTTTAGGTTATATCGTCGCGGGCCTTTTGGTTGGTCCCAATGTCAATTTAGTTCCAACGGTCACAGATCTTCCGAATATTCAAATCTGGGCCGAAATTGGGGTCATCTTTTTATTGTTCTCGTTAGGGCTTGAGTTTAGTTTTAAAAAATTAATTAAAGTCGGGGGCTCAGCTTCGGTGACGGCTTTTGTTGAAGTGATCGGGATGACTCTGTTGGGATTTGCGACCGGTCAGTTTTTTGGTTGGTCGACAATGGATAGCCTTTTCTTAGGTGGAATTTTAGCGATCTCTTCAACGACAATTATCATCCGCGCTTTTGAAGAGGCCGGCGTTAAAGGCAGCGGCTTTGTTAGTTTTGTATTCGGTATTTTGATCGTTGAGGATTTAGCCGCCATTCTACTTTTAGTTTTATTATCAACCGTGGCGGTGACGAATCAGTTTAACGGTTCTGAGCTCCTGATCTCTGCCGGAAAATTAGGTTTCTTTATTTTACTTTGGTTTTTGGGCGGAATTTTTCTTTTACCATCGCTTCTTAAATCCATTCGAAAGCATGCCAGTGACGAAATGCTTTTAGTAGTCGGTGTTGGATTTTGTTTCATGATGGTTGTGCTTTCAACCAATGCCGGTTTTTCACCAGCCTTGGGCGCATTTATTATGGGATCCATATTTGCCGAAACGACTGAAGCCGAAAAGGTCGAGCATCTGATTACCCCGGTGAAAGATCTATTTGCCGCCGTCTTTTTCGTTTCGGTCGGAATGCTAATTGATCCGAAAATCTTACTCGAGTACGCCGGGCCAATCGCCATTTTGACGGCTATTACAATTTTCGGAAAGTTTTTTACAACGTTTGTTGGCGCGTTGATTTCTGGAAAAAGTTTACGCCATGCCACGCAGGCTGGTATGAGCTTAGCCCAGATCGGAGAGTTCTCGTTTATCATCGCAACCTTAGGCTTAACATTAAAAGTCACAAGCGATTTCTTGTACCCGATTGCGGTTGGTGTTTCGGTCGTAACGACTTTTACCACACCCTATCTAATTAAATCGTCAGACTCAGTGTATCTGTGGATTGAAAAACAATTGCCAGCAAAATTGCGAACCTCTCTTAAAAAATACAGTGACTCGACTGAAAAAGTATCTGGGCGTGGCGAGTGGAAGATTGCCTTATGGTATTATTTAAGTCGAATCATCACAAATATTGTTATGATCGTCGGAATTTTTTCGATCACGGCCAAGTATTTACCAAAAGTATTAGCTCCCTATGTCGGTGAAGTCTTCTGGCTGAATACGATAAACCTGTGTGTGACTTTAATTTGTACGGCTCCATTTTTCTGGGCGCTATTATTGAAAAGGTCAAATAAAGAAGAAATTAAAAAACTATGGCTGGTGGCCGAATTTAGAACGGCTTTGCTGGCTCTTGAGGTATTACGCGTTTTAGCCGGAATTATTTTATTTGGTTTTTTAACCGAAAAATTTATTACGTTGCCGCTGGCCGCAGGAATTACTTTAGTTTTAGCGATTGCGTTCTTACTTTTGTTTTCAAGATACTTACGTGGAATTTATTTCTGGTTTGAAAAACATTTTTTAACCAACTTATCTGAACGAGAAAATCAAAACGAATCTGTCGGGGCCCAGATCCCCTTAGCTCCATGGGATGCGCGCATTTCTTATTTTGTTGTTCCCCCTGAATCCAAAATTGCCGGTACGCGGTTACAAGATTTGAAAGTGCGCGAAAGTTTTGGAGTCACGGTTGCATTGATCGAGCGTGGAAAACTATTTATTACGGCCCCCGGGCGCAAAGACCGACTTTTTCCAAATGATCGCATCGGAGTCATCGGAACCGAACACGAGATTTTAAGCTTTGCTGAATTTATTAAAACGGAAGTTTTACAAGAAACAGGAAAAATTGAAAACTACGGTCTTCATCACGTCGAGATTTTAGAGGGTATGCCGTTCGTACATAAAACAATTCGCGATTCAGGGTTGCGTGAGGCCGCCGGCGCGATCGTTGTGGGGCTTGAGCGGGCGGGAGAGCGTATTTTAAATCCTGAATCGATGCTTCGGCTCGAGCCAATGGATATTTTATGGCTTGCCGGTGATAGTCAGAAAATAAAGCAGCTTAAATAATAATTTAAAAAAAAAGGTTCTTCTATGGATAAAGCTTCCGTTCTATTAACATTAAAAGCACAGCTCGAAAAAGATTTGGCCATCTTAAAACACGCTGCATTGGCCACATACGATGATGCGACAAATGAAGAAAATAAACCTGAAAATAAATACGACACCCGAGCGCTTGAGGCCTCGTATTTAGCCGGTGCCCAGGCTCAGCGAGTTAAAGATGTGGAAGAGCTCATTTCAATATGCAAATTTCAGCAAACTAAAAACTTTAAAGAAGAAGACCCCGTCGCGGTGACCGCCATCGTTGAAGTGGAATCAAACGGCAAGGTCAGTTGGTTGCTATTTTTACCGAAAGGTGGAGGATTTTTTGTTCATTACGAAGATAAGAAAATTCAAGTGATCACGCCAGCCAGCCCCATCGGTAAAGCCTTGTTAGGACTTCGCTCGGGTGAAATCGCGACTATTGATTCTCAGGGGCAAAAGCGCGAATACGAAATTCTTTCTGTTTGTTAGTGTAGGTTCGTGGTGCTAGCATTTTAAAATGCCAAGCACCAAGTTTTTCACCAACCTAGAAGATGCGAATAACTTTATTTTTGCCAACACATCTAAGCATGTTCATTGTGCCACACCATTAGGGCTCGGAAAACCAAATCAGCTCTTAAATTTAATTTACCAAACGGCTAAAAAAGACCCTTCGATTCAACTTAAAATTTCAACCGCCCTATCTTTAGAAGTTCCTCATCCCCATGTCGAACTTGAAAAAAACTTTATTGGTCCCTATGCGGAAAGGCACTTTGGAAAAGATTATCCTGAACTTGATTATGTATTAGAGTCTAAAGACAGAAAGATTCCGTCCAATATTTCGGTGCATGAGTTTTATATGCAAGCGGCTCAAAACATGAATGTCGAATCAGCACAAAGAAATTATACGTCGCTGAACTACACCCATGTTGCACAGAATTTATTTGATGAAAATTTAGATGTGATCGTGCAATTGATTGCTGAAAAAAAGCATCCTGTCGGTGAAAGCACCTACAGTTTAAGTTGTAATCCCGATTTAACCTTAGATGTGGCTGACCTATTCGATAATGCACAGAAAAAAGTTTTAATCATCGGAGTTGTTCATCCAGATCTTCCCTTTATGGGCGGTGACGCCGAAGTCGGGCCCGAATTCTTTGATGCCATTGTCAATTCAGAACAGGTTAAGCATAAGCTATTTGCGCTTCCGCAGACGCCTTTAGATACCGTTGATTTTATGCTAGGAATTCATGCCAGCCAGTTTTTACAAGATGAAGGCACAATTCAAATTGGAATTGGTTCGTTAGCGGACGCCATTGTCCATGCCACTTTGCTTCGCCATGCTAAAAATGATGTGTATAAAAATATGATCGAAAAAATTTGGAATGAAAAAGTAAAGCCTAAAGTAAATTTATTCACAAACACGTTTGAAAAGGGCTTGTACGGAACCAGTGAGCTTGTCACCGATGCTTTTATGCATTTAAGAAAAGCGGGTATTTTAAAACGTGAAATTTTTGATGTGGATCAAAAACTAAGACGCTACCTACACGGTGCCTTTTTTTTAGGTTCAAATAAATTGTACGAATGGCTTTTTAATTTATCTGAAGTGGACCGGGCCGGGTTTAGCATGACCCGGGTCTCTAAAGTGAATGATCTTTATGACAATCATGAACAGGCTTTACGTCGACAAAGGCAAAAAGCGTGTTTCTTTAATACCTGTATGTGCGTTGATTTACTGGGCGGAGCCGCCTCTGAAACATTGCCGTCAGGGCAAGTGGTAAGTGGTGTCGGTGGGCAGTATAACTTCGTTGCGATGGCGCGTGAACTTCCGGATTCAAGATCTATTCTAATGCTTCGAAGCACGCACACATCTCGTGGGGTAACGACTTCAAGTATTGATTGGGCTTTTGCTCACTTAACGATTCCAAGACATTTACGCGATGTGGTTGTGACCGAATACGGGATCGCCAGTCTTCGCGGAAAAACCGATGAAGAAGTTATTTGCGCATTGATCGAAATTGCTGATTCCAGGTTTCAAGATGACTTAGTGAAAAAAGCAAAAAAATTACGTAAAATTAAACAAACTTATGAAGTGCCGGTTTGGGCCAGAAATAATTATTTAGAAAATATTAAAAGGTTTTTAAACTCGTACCCGGCAGAGCTTTTTTTACCATTTCCGTTCGGTACAGATTTTACGCCGGTCGAGCAGCGCTTAGCCCTTTCTTTACCTTTAATTAAAGCGGCCCAACCTAAGCCTTTAAAATTAATCCAAATGCTGATGGATGGAATCAAAGCTGATAAAAAGCAATTTCAGCCCGAGCTTCAGCGGATGCAATTAGATCAAAGGGCGGGGGTTAAAGCCTGGGTCTATAAAAATTTAGTGACCGGGGCTTTGACAAGGCTTTAAGTGGCGCTAAACGCGCGTATTGCTTGCTAAGTGCGGTGAATTATTAGATTGTGACCTGCTTATGGTACAAATTGGAAAATACAATCAGCTTAAAGTTTTAAAGTTCGTCGAGTTTGGTCTTTATTTAGATGCGGGTGATGGTCATGAATTGCTATTACCTAAACGCGAAATTGAACGGCTGCCTGAAAACGTCAATGTCGGCGATATGGTCGATGTTTTTGTTTGTTACGACTCTGAAGATCGACCCATTGCCACAACGTTAAAACCGGCCGGAACGGTTGGCGAGTTCGCAATCGTGAAAGTTGTTGCGGTTGAACAGATCGGCGCTTTTTTAGATTGGGGCTTAACGAAAGATTTATTTTTACCATTTGCCGAACAAAACCGAGACGTTCGTGTCGGTCTTGATATCATCGTATATATTTATTTAGATAAAAGTAATCGTATTTCAGCTTCGATGCGTATTGAAAGAAACTTGGATCAAGTGCCCGTGAAATACGAAACCGATCAAAGCGTCGAATTATTAATTTTCGGAAAAACAGATCTAGGATACAAGGCGATCATTAACGGACAAAGTTTAGGAATGCTTTTTCACAATGATGTTTTTAAACCTTTGGTCTACGCACAACGTATTTCTGGTTTTATCAAAAATGTGCGTGACGATGGAAAAATCGATTTAAGTTTGATGAAGTCGGGGCATAAAGGGGCGCAAGATATCGGCCCGCAAATATTAGCCTTTTTAAAACAAAAAGGCGGATTTGCTCCAATCAATGACAAAACTTCGGCGGAAGCCATTTATGATCTATTTGGTGTCAGTAAAAAGAAATATAAAATTGCATTAGGTGGGTTGTACAAAAGTCGTTTAATAAAAGTGGCCGATGACGGTATTTATTTATTAGAAAAGACTGGCGATTCAACTAAATCCTAGTACCCTAACGGGGTGACTAACGAAAAAGTTTTTATCAACGCTGACGAATTCTTCAATCAGATGCATGAAGCCATCTCTGGCGCAAAAAAAACGGTTTATTTAGAAACGTATATCTTTGAGCAGGATCAGCTAGGCTACAGAACCCTAGCTGTGTTAGCTGCGGCCGCGCAACGGGGATTAAAAGTTCAATTGCTGATTGACGGTGTAGGGTCGGCGCAATGGACTTATAGCCATGCTGAAGTTTACCGAAAACAAGGTATTGACCTTCAGTTTTTTCATCCGCTGGCGTGGCAGAAGCATCCTTCAAAAATTTTACAGTCACTGACACTACAAAAAATTGTAACCGGATTTTCGAAAGCCAATCACCGTAACCATCGAAAGATCTGTATCATTGATGACCAAATTCTATTTATATGCAGTATGAATATCAGTGACCGCCATTTAAAGTCAGTGAACGGTGATAAAGCCTGGCGCGATACGGGCGTTCGCGTAGAAGGGTCATCCATTCAGACTTATGTAATTTCTTGCTTAGAAACTTGGAAGTATCCGCACCAATTTTTTGGTCTT
Source organism: Bdellovibrio sp. (assembly GCA_014376935.1). Classification (GTDB taxonomy): domain Bacteria; phylum Bdellovibrionota; class Bdellovibrionia; order Bdellovibrionales; family Bdellovibrionaceae; genus Pseudobdellovibrio. The sequence goes on along the minus strand of JACMQO010000126.1, from coordinate 7,798 downwards.
CGGTGGATTCAAGTGCGTCAGCAGAAAAAGAAATCGCACCAAGAAATATTACGCTTGATGCACTTTGCATCGAAACAAATTTGGATTACGAATCCTTATTTCGTGCCTGACTTTAAATTACTAAAGGTTCTGTTCAAAGCGGCGCGAGCAGGCATTGAAGTTAAAATTTTGGTCCCTATGCACAGTGATATTTTAGGTTTAAAATTTGCAATGCAAGGTTTCTACGGAGCTTTGCTGAAACGGGGCTGTCAGATATTTGAATACACGCCATCGATTCTTCACGCCAAGATTTTGATCGTGGATAATTGGGCTAGCGTTGGGTCAACAAATCTAGATTACCGGAGCATTTTTTATAATCTAGAGGCTGATATCGCGATTGCAAAAATAGAAAATGTCGATTTATTAAAACAGCAGTTTATCGACGATTTAAAAAATTCGAAGCAAGTGACTTTGCAAGAGTGGAATCAACGACCTTGGTATCGAAGGCTGTTGCAAAGATTTTTTCTTTTTTTTAGGGGTGTATTTTGAGCGGACGATTTCGTATTTTAAGCTACAATATTCATAAAGGATTTACCGTTGGCAATTTAAAATTTATTTTAGAAAAAATAAAGCAATCGATCCAAATCGTTCATGCGGATGTTGTGTGCCTACAGGAAGTCGTCGGCGATCATTCAAGAAATTCATCGCGTATAAAAAATTGGCCTGTGACTTCGCAGTTTGAATTCTTAGCCGACCAAGTTTGGTCGCATTACGCGTACGGAAAAAATGCAGTTTATACCGAAGGTCACCACGGAAACGCGGTTCTTAGTAAATTTCCAATCACCGCTTGGCATAACGAAGACATTTCTTTGACGCCGTTTGAAAATCGCGGTCTGTTACATACGGTGCTTCAAAGCCCCGAGCATGCTCAACCCATCCATATTTTTTGCGTGCACTTAAGTCTTTTAGAAAATGATCGTCAACGGCAGTTAAAAATATTAAGTGATAAAATTTCAAAAGAAGTTCCAGACGACGAACCCGTGATCGTGGCCGGAGACTTTAATGATTGGCGCCAGAATGCCAGCCAAATTTTATTTAAGTCGCTAGGAATGAAAGAAGCTTCTTTAGATTTAAAAGGTCGTCACGCGGTCACGTTTCCGTCAAGATTACCGTTTTTTGCATTAGACCGAATTTATTATCGTCATTTGAAATGCACCAAGGTAGACGTTTTAGAAAAAGGAATCTGGAATCAACTTTCAGATCACTTACCAACCGTGGCCGAGTTTGAGTTTAATTAAAACTGGCCTTCGATACGACGATCGGGCACAAGCCACATCAAGGCAACAAGCACGTACACCGCTGAAGAAATCCATGAATTGATAAACGAAAATGGAATCGCAATAAGATAAATAATGACCGAGAAAATTCCCTTAAAGTCCTTACCAATGGCCCTTGCTAAAAGCGTTTCTTTCACGTGAAGCCTTAGTAATACTTGAACAATAGTTGTTCCAGTAAATACCGACATAAATAAAACTAAGAATGTAGCTGATGAATTTCGGATAAAGAGCTAATAGAGCTTCTAAAGTGAGTTCGTGCGGAACTTTAAATTCAAGCACCATAATCGTGATGATTATGGCGATGACACCGCCACTAAATGCTTGCAGACGCTCTTTGGTCATTAAAGCAATGAAAAGCTTGAAGAGATATTAAGAGTTGTTGCGTCCGGAGTCCAACGATCTGGATAGAAGTTGATGTAAGGTGCAATATAAATATCACGAGAAAACGCATAACCTACGCCTACGCGCTGGCTGACGGTCTTTTGAACGAATGTCAGCTCGTCAGAGTTCATACGGTAATTCACATAACTTAAACTTGGCGATGTATTGATATTTAATTTGTCTGAGATATTATATTTCAAAGTTGGGTATAAAGAAATACTTGAACGATTGGCAAATCTATCTGAACTGTAAACGTAATCACGCTTGTAAAGGTAATACCCTAAAGAACCATCAAGACCGACCGCAAAGCCACTCATCCCTAAATCGTAGTTAAATGAAAGATCATAACTAAGACCCGCAAATTCGCCAACTTTCGTGTAGTTCGGAACCGTGATGTACGAAACACCAAACGAATTTCTCATCTGCACGCCGCTCATTTTGTTCGTCATATCATAAGATAAGTACGGATTGTTTAGATCCATACGTTCGGCTCCGTGAAACGGATGAATTAACTTTAAACCGCTGCCCATGCTGATCGTCGTTTTTGGATCGATACGGTAGCGGCCACCTAAAGAACCGCTGATGGCCGTTTCGTAAGATCCAACAGATCCATCTGGATTCGGTTGATCTTTTGCGGCTAGGTCGCCCGCAGTTGGTCCGTAATAAGATAAATTAAATTTTAAACTGTATTTTGATAAAGAGCCCGCATCTGCTTTCAGTTTTGCATCTGTAATCTCGTTGTTTTCTTCGAATTTTTTATTTCCAACCATATCAGATAATGACGCTTTATTTTCGCCAGAACTTGTCGATGTTGCTGTGCCTAAAGAGGCCGAAGAGGATTGGGCCAATACGGCAACAGAAAGTGCAGAGGTGGCAAAGAAAAGGCTAATTAGTCGTTTCATGGGGGCGGCTCCTTAAGGGTTAAAAAGTCGAACTTAGGTGTAACGTCTATGCGAAGAAATAGCCAAAAAAAAGTACCTTGGCTTGAAGATATTTCAAAATTGCTAACAAGTTGACCTGTGCGTAATTTATTAAGTACGGTGATTTTTTTCAAAGAAGGTCCTCGTGAAATTGATTTCAAAAGCTCTAGTCGTTTCTGCGCTCATTGGGTTATTTTGTTTTTGTTTACCAGCTATTTCTAACGCTCAATTAGCGACAAAGATTAGTGTAAATCAAAACACTGACACAATCCTAATACAGGCTCAGATTACGGGTTTATCGAAAGATCAGGTCAGTTTAAATCTTTTTAAACAAGCCGAAATCATCGACTTCTCGGGCCTTCAGGTCATGCCGAATGGTGATGCGGGTTTTCTTTTAAAGTCGACGGGTGGAAACACCGCGCAAATTAAATATGCCCTAAAAATAGATCAATCACAGATACAATATCTAACCGAAGATCAAAATTGGTACCCACGAAGTCATGCGGACATCATCCAAACTTTTTCGATCGATGTAAAAACAGAAAAGGGGACCGAAGCTATCCATTCAGCCACCGGTCAAAATGAATCGGGCATTTCGATCGTTATCGGAAAATTTATTAAGTATGTAAGCCCATCAAAAAAAATAGCGATCTATTTGCAAAATGAAGATTTAGCTTTGGCAAACACCCTGATTCAAAACTTAGATTTGTATTTATCAAACGATGAACAAAAGTTTGGACCTTATCCTTACGATCAGTTTTCGGTCGTCGAATCATCGGATGAAATTGGTTACGCGTTTCCTCGTATGACTTGGATCGGATCGCAACTTTTACGTTTTCCATTTATATTAAGAACGTCTCTGCCTCACGAACTTCTTCATTCATGGTGGGGAAACTCTGTATTCGTTGATTACAAGACTGGAAACTGGTGTGAAGGCTTAACCGTATTCGGTGCTGATTATGCTTTATTAAATGATTCTGAAAAAGCGACTTACCGTCAAAAGGCGTTACTGGAATACGTTGACTACGTTAAGACGGCGACTGAAATCAGCTTGTCTGAGTTTGTTTCGCGTGGTGAAGATAAATCACTTCAGGCCATTGGCTATAATAAAAGCCTTATGATGTTTGTCATGCTTGAGCAGCTTGTCGGCGCAGACACTCTAAATAAGGCTTTGGCGATTTTCAGTCAAAAGTACAAATTCGTGGAAGCCTCATACGCAAATATATTTGAAATTTTATCAAGCCTTAAGCCTGAAAAAGAAAGTGCGTTACATAACTTTTTTACGACATGGATTTTAGAAAAAGGTGCAATCACTTTCGATTCCCTTAAAGCCGAAGCGACCGAAGTAAGCCAAGGTTTCGAAATTGTTTTTTCATTAAATAACGACGAATTAAAAAAGCTGGGTGAACTTCCAGTCGATTTTTCTATTTACTTTACGGATGGCATGCGGCAACTAGCTACCTTATCAGCAGGGCTTCCACTGAAAATGCGGGTCGATAAAAAACCGCAACAATTTACGATCGATCCTCAGCACAAACTTTTTAGAAAGTTATCAGATGATGAGCGGCCATTGACCTTTTCCAAGTTTTTTGCCGCGACTCAAGTTCAAATTCAAGCTTCAGGTAAAACTTTAGAAACGTTAGCGGCGGTATTTCCGTCTGTGGGTTTCGAGTCCGTTCTAGCCTGTTCGCAGAATTTAAATTCAAGCGAAATCCTGATGATCGAAAATTATCCCGGAGGAATCCCAGAGATCGATGAGTCTTTAGCTAAAAGATCAGTCGAACTTCATCCTGATTTTTTGCTTATCGATAATCAGAAAATCAGTTTAGCTGAAAATGGTTACTTTATTTTTCTTAAAGTGAAGTCTCAAATGGTTATTCTTTTTCAAACGAATATAAGTCTTTCGATGAATCGTTGGTTTGAACGTTGGTCACATTACGGGGCGCAAGGCTTTGTGGTTTTAACTCCGAAAGCAGCAGTTAAGCAGGGAGTATGGGATAATCCGTACATTCAAGATTTTGAAATTCAAAAAGAAAGCTTAATAATACGTTAGGCTTTCTTTTGATCGGGTTATTTTTAGACTGAACGGATTAACTTAATTACGCCACCGATCCATCATAGTCGTAGTTTTGATTAGCCCATAACTGTTTACGTCGAGAGTTTATCGCGACTGTTTGACGATGTTTTTTTCTCATCACTTCACGAAGTGCATTCGAAACCTTCTCCACGCAGTCGTTAAAATTGTCTCCTGTGCGTTTAACGTGATACATCAATTTCGATCCCGGGAGTTTTAATCGAACTTCAAGTAAAAAACTTGGTTTGCGAGTTTCGGTGCGATGACGCTCTTCTTGAGCTTTAACAGAAAGTTGAGCATTTTCGGTGCGCGTGAAAAATTGCGATACGCACTCTTCGATTCTGCTTTTTAAGAAATTTTCTAGGCCTTCTGTTCGTTTAAAATCTCTGATGATCAATTGAGTTTTCATTTATCCTCCGGCTGTCTTTCTATCGCGTGATTGCGACTAACCTTATTATCAAGCTTGCAAATGCATTTGTTAAATATATAATAATTATCGAACGTATAAGAAAAAGGTATGTATTATGAATTACAATCATCTTTACTATTTCTACACCGCCGCACGTCTAGGCGGGGTCAGTAAAGCCTCTAAGGCCTTACGTATTAGTCAGCCCTCGCTCAGTGTCCAGATTAAGAATTTCGAAAATCAAATTGGCAAAAAACTTTTTCAAAAAGTTGGACGCACCGTTCAATTAACACTTGATGGCGAAAGGGCTTATCGTTACTGCCAAAAGATATTTGAAGCGGTGAATGATTTTGAAGTTCATTTAAAAGGAACTAGCACGGCGGTTTCGAAATTAAAAATTGGCATGAGCGTGCAAATTGAAAGTCCATTTGTCGCTGATCTTTTTTCACGAGTGTATAATAAAAACCAAAAATTTCGCTCGACATTGTATTTAGCATCGGCCCAACAGAACGATTTATTAGAACAATTGCGCTCAAGGCAGATCGATTTGGTGTTAACTAACACTCCGATTTATAGTTCTGATTTTCAATTGCGAGCCGATGTCGATATGCCCGTAGGTCTGTTTATTTCAACACAACGCTACGATCAGATTTCTAAAACGATTCCGAAAACGGCTAATTTGAAAACTTGGATGAACGAATCGAAAGCGGGATTGATCCTACCTTCAATTCAACAACGTCTTCGTCACGAAACCGATATTTACTTACAAAAGTTTGCTTTGAAAACGGAAGTCCTTTTAGAAACGGACGTTTTATCCGTCGTCGCGCGCGCCATCGTCGACGGAGTCGGCCTTGGTTTTTTACCGTACCCTTACGTCGCCGAAGAACTTAAACTGAAGTTGATGAAGCCATTAGGAGCACAAGCCAGTTATTGGAACCACAAATTGTATGTGATTGCCCGGCGGCAAGAAACATTAGATCCGATTTTAGAAGAATTTATTAAAGCGGTGCAAAATTTAGAGGACGATTCTCAATTTTTAGGGTTAAAGAAGACATAATAAATGATTTTTGTATTCCGGATTGTCGCATCATGGGTTGCTGTCAGGGTTATTTTGTAAGATTGTATTTGGCAAATGGGTACTATCATCAATAATATTTTTTTAGCGATACCGTTCTATTTTATTTGGAACTCGTTAGCTCCAATTTATTTAGAGCATCTTCTTCCTGAATACAAAGACGTTCCATTCTGGCACATCGTTGGAATTTTCACTTTATTTTCAATCATAAGGTTGGCCGTTTTTCCTAGAAAGCAGGGCCCAAGTCCATTTCAATTTAAAACTTTTCGCTTCAATCAATCAAACTCCGGCAGTTTTCAAGACTATCGTCAAGCCGAACCTGAGTTTTCAAATGAGTACACGCATATAAAAGATGTGACTCCGAAAAAGTCTGAATAATCTGTATTTTAGTCTGTACGTAAACGCGTGGAATCATTGACCAGAGCGGCTCTGAAAGCCATTTAAATTGCATTTGAAATTGACAATGAAACGTAAAAATATTTTTCGTTAAATGACATATTAAACTTATACATACCCCGCACCGATGAAGGGAGATGATATATACAAAATCAATCTCGAAAGCAAAAAAATCTATTCTGCTGTCTCTATCAAGTCTTCTCTTTTATAGCTGTGCACCAAGCCATAGCGAATCTGTCGTGAAAGCCGCGGCCGATATCACCAGTAATTTAGGTTGTACCAATGTGCAAAGCAAAGTGTTCGACTCTTTTTATGCATTGATCGATCAAGAGCAATATATACCAAGTGCAGAAACTTTAAATGCAAGCTTAGATGCAAAATTGGATGAAATCGTTTCGCATAAAAACTTAACATCTGATCAAGTTGAAAACATAGCGGCCTTAAAGACCGAGTTGCATAAACTGGTTCAAGTTATGTTGAGTGAGGCCAGCGAAAACTCGCAATTAACGGCAAAAGAACAAATTCAAAAATTAATCGAATACGAAATGGGTGATCAATCTGATGCGGCCACAATTAAAGCCACGCAAAAAATTGCAAATACCGCCGATAAAGTTAAAACGCTAAGCCAAAATTTAGATATGGCCTGCGCACCTTCGACAAGTGCCGATACCGCAAACTCAAATTTAACTCAAGCGTCACTTCCGACCGGTAAGATGACAAGCGGTATTAATATGGTTTTCGCAACGGCGTACCAAAGCTGTCGTGTTTTAGATTTACCGCCGGTTGAAAGATCGACAGCTAGCGTTGTGGGTATCACGCGCGTCGGTACGCACGAAGATGGCATTGGCGGAAAGCGTGAGGTGACTGATCTGTCTTCGGTTCAGAAGACGCATTATTATATTAACGGGATTGCGACCGAGTCTCAGTGTTTTTCAGTTCGTAATAATCCCTTAATTTACGATTACGGTGGATCTCCATCCGTATCGGGAACGACAATTAACTTTCAAAAAAACGCGGGATCTGGAACCAACGCTTTAGGTGTTGATTGCTCGGCCTACGTTTCTTCGGCCATTGCCGTCGGTGGACTTCGTTACAAGCCAGCTGTTGATAATAAACCGATCTTCATTCGACAAACTTCTTCGAAATTTATCGATGCGGCAAAATCAGGATTTACTTGCTTTGATAACGTCACGGTCACTCCGACGTCATCAGTTAAAGCGGGTGATATTG
>JACMQO010000017.1 GCA_014376935.1 Bdellovibrio sp. | reverse complement strand
TGGTGATTCGCCCGAATGAACGGTGATGCGAAGGCCTGCCGCTTTCGCCTTCATGAAATAGGGAGCAAATGGTTTTGGTTCAAAGCCATCTTCGTTATCAGCTAAATCTAACGCTAAGAAAGTATCTTTATTTTCGATCGCAAATGAAGTGACGGCATCGACCGTTTTTAAGTCTAAGACACGCTGTAAAATACAAATTAACCCTACGGCGATGGGCATTTGTTTTTTAGCTTTTTCAATCCCGCGAACTAAAGCGTGGTGAATCTTTTCGAACGTCAGTTTGTTGTGTCCCGAAGCAATAAAAGTGGGCGCGTAACGTAATTCTAGGATGCGAACCCCATCATTAAAAGCGTCTTCACAGACTTCGAAAGCCAAACGTTCTAGGATTTGTTCTGAGGCTAAAACCTTTTGGGCCATCAAAAACTTATTTAGAACCGCTTCTAAATTAACCATTGGGCCAGTCACCAAGAAGTGGGCTTGTTGTTTTAGCGGATCTTTCGGGAAATCGAGGCCCAGGGTTGTTGCGATTTCAAGCATTGTGCTGAAGCGCATCGAACAATCTAGATGCCGATGCAAGTCAACTTTAGGAAGCAATCTGAGTTCTTGAATAGATAGATTTGATGACATAAAAAATAAGTATGACACAAATCAAACCTCTACAAGTTAAAAACCACTTAGCTGGGCATCAAAACAAAAAGCCACAGTTTTCGAAAAACGTAAAATTACAAAACGGTGAAACAATTGCCGTGGCTGATCCAAATGCAACGCGCGCATTGGTCGCGTTGATGGATATGAATGCCGTGTTGGGCGGAGCCGCTTCGCACTACGGTGGGCCTGCGGCTTTAGCCGAATTAATGTCTGGACTTCATGGCGTGATTTTTCACGAGGCTGAAAAGCAAAAAAAGAACTGGTTTGATATTTCACATATCATTAACGATGCCGGTCATTGTGAAAATGGTTTGTACGCATTGAAAGCCAATTACGGAATGGCCGGATTAGAGATTAATTCGTTAAAACATTTTCGTTCAATTGAAAGTGGCTTAACAGGGCACGGTGAAGTTCACTGTTTTCCGGAAGGCGTTTATTTAAGTAACGGTCCTTTAGGTTCTGCATTTCCGCAGTCGCAAGGTTTAGCGGTCGCCGAAAAATTAGCGGGCACCAACCGCACCACGTTCTGCGTATTATCAGACGGTGCCGCGATGGAAGGCGAAGCGAAAGAAGCTTTAGCGGCTGTTCCAGGATTAGCGCGAAAAGATAAGTTAGCTCCGTTTGTTTTAATTATCACCGATAACAACACGAAACTAACGGGTCGTATTGATGCGGATTCTTTTTCGATGAATCCGACTTTTAAATCTTTAGAAATTTTAGGTTGGAAAGTCATCGCGGTTGAACAAGGTAATGATTTACAAAAATGTACCGAAGCGATTGAACAAGCTAAAGCGTTAGCTGAAAAAAATCCGAAACAACCCGTAGCGATTTGGGCCAAAACCACAAAAGGGATCGGTACCAAAAAAACGGCTGAATCAGCTAGTGGTGGTCATGGGTTTCCGTGTAAGTCTCCGTCAGAATTACCCGAATTTATCAAAGAAATTTATTCAGCGTCAGCGCAGCCAGAAATTTTTAAAGACTGGATCGATGAATTATTAGTAATTGAAGCAAAAATGAAAGCCGAAGCGAAAGCCGACACGGGTGAAAAAATTCAAGTCGGTATTTCTAAAGCGATGATCAATGCGTTTAAAAAAGGTTATCCGGTTTTATCGGTCACTTCAGACCTTCCGGGTTCAACGGGTGTGGCTGGCTTTAGAAAAGAATTTGCACACGCTTGCTTTGACGTGGGTGTTGCTGAAAGTAACATGATTTCAATGGCGGCGGGTCTTTCGAAACAAGGATTTATTCCGGTTGTCGATACGTTCGCGCAGTTTGGTGTTACTAAAGGGGCGTTACCGTTAACGATGGCCTCTTTGTCGGAAGCTCCGGTTATTGCGGTATTCTCTCACACAGGTTTTCAAGACGCGGCCGACGGGGCTTCACATCAAGCCTTAAGTTACATGTCGATGTTAGCAACGATTCCGGGTGTTGATTTGTATTCACTATCTTCAAGTGAACAGGCCGAAGTATTGATGACCCAAGTGATTGAAGAATTTGTAGCGGCTAGAAATACAGGAAAAAATCCGCATTCGTCGATTTTCTTTTTAGGTCGTGAAAACTTTCCGAAATCATTTAAGACTGAGGCCAATAATTTAACTTACAAATTAGCTAAACCTGAAGTTTTAAAAGAGAATTTAGTTTCGAGTGGACGTAATGTTTTACTAGTTACAACGGGCTCTTTAGTGGGTGAAGCATTGAAGGCCTCTGATTTATTGAAAACAAAATCTGTGGGCAGTATTGTTGTGAACGTGAATTGTTTGAACAAAGTAAATGCCCAGGACTTCAAAGAGTTGATTCAAAAATGCGGCGATAAAATTGTAACTGTTGAAGACCATCAAGTGTTATTGGGTTTAGGTTCTTTCTTAACGCATCAGTTTGTACAGGCCGGGCTTAAAGTGCATGTGACGTCATTAGGTGTTCATGGAGAGTTTGGACAAAGTGCGTACAATGCGATTGAACTTTACCGTAAGCACAGGATGGATAGTGAATCGATCGTGAAGGCCGCTTTAGAGATTTAGTTATTTATCGCAGCTATATTTTTCAGGTTGGCTTCTAATAGCTTCGATCACCGGGGCTATTTGAAAATGCCAGCCAGGATCAATCTCTGAAAGCGTCGTATACATAGGAAAATTATTTTTAGCTAGTTGGCAGCAAAAATTGGTTCCCGCCGGAAAGTATTCGAGCGCCGAGTTTGAAAACATGACTGTTCCTATCTTATTAAATTGTAATTGAGACAAAATAATAGACATTGCTGGTGGCATAACTACGTCCATTCCGCTTGGACGCAAATAGTTTGTCGTCTCTAGCACCGAAATATTTTCACAGCCGGGTTCGCTTGAGATTTTAGATTTAAGAAAGGTCAAAGATTTGTTCCATTGTTCTGTCAGTTTATAATCGTGAAAAATAGAAATAGTTAAAGCCATGCTAATCAAAATTAAAAAGCTATTGTAGTTTGATGTCTCGCTAAAGTCTTGAGCGGCAGCGCATTTGTCTTGAATTAAAAAACAAACTAAGCAAATCAGGCAAGCTAAAGGAATTGCTGTTGTCCGCGCGCTATTAGCATCAAATAGATGGAAGTGGTGCCATCCAGCCATAATCGAAATTACAAAATATATACAAAGTGAAAAGGAAAAATATAGAATTAGATGTTTCCAGATTTTACTAACACGTGGTGAAAAATTAATAACCGTACTTAATGCCATCACTAAAAGCAGTGCAGAGATCTTGCGATATATATCCCAATCGTTATAAAAGTCTTTTTTAAAGTACTCGCTCGTTCCTGCGGTAGGTCCAAATAGTCGGTAACAAATCCATAAACTAGCAACCCCGAAAATAAAACTTTGCAGGCCATCCACAGACCTGTTTAAAGATTTACGTTTAAGAGTT
>JACMQO010000125.1 GCA_014376935.1 Bdellovibrio sp. | reverse complement strand
TCAAGATCGCGATACCAGGGCCTGAAGTATCTTTGAACGGGTCACCGACAGTGTCACCGATAACAGCGGCTTTATGAACTTCAGATCCTTTTTTATGACCCGGAAGACCACCTTTTTCGATAAATTTCTTAGCGTTATCCCAAGCTCCACCGGCGTTCGCCATGAATAAACTCATCGACGCACCAACGGCTAAACCACCAGCTAACAAACCCGCTAAGGCTTGAGGACCCATGACAAAACCAACAACGATCGGAGCCACGATTGCGATCATGCCCGGTAAAATCATTTCCCAAAGTGCAGCGGTCGTTGCGATATCAACGATCTTAGCTGGTTGTGGTTCTGCTTTACCTTCACGTAATCCCGGTATTTCTTTGAACTGACGAGCGATCTCTTCAACGATTTTACCCGCAGCACGACCTACCGCTGTCATTGTTGTAGAACCAACAAGGAACGGAAGGATTGAACCTAATAATAAACCCATCAATACGCCTGATGAAGTTAAATCCAATTGCATCGCCGCTAATCCTGCCGCTTTACGAACGTGATTTACTTCCATATTAAATGCGCTGAATAACGCAAGAACTGTAAGGATCGCAGAACCAATCGCGAAACCTTTACCGATAGCTGCTGTTGTATTTCCAACCGCATCTAATTCATCTGTGATGTCGCGAACGTGTGATGGTAGACCTGACATTTCAGAAATACCACCCGCGTTGTCTGCAATCGGTCCGTAAGCATCAACCGTCATAACAACAGCTGTACCCGCTAACATACCAACAGCCGCCATCGCGATACCGTATAAACCTAAACACTGATCAGCGATGTAAGCCGCAAGAACAACGATTAACGTTGGAATCGCAACTGATTCCATACCAACAGCAAGACCGCGAATAACAACTGTACCCGCTCCGGTTTTAGCAGCTTCTGCGACTAAACGAATTGGTTTCATGGCTGTGTAGTACTCCGTGATTAGACCGATTAAAGCTCCACCAAATGCACCGGCAGCTAGGGCCCAAGTTACATTCTGAGTGATGTTGAAAGAAGGAAGAATGAAATAACAAACCGCCGTTAATAAAACCGGAGGTAACATTAATGAACTACGTAATACAGTCGCAGGTTTTTGATTTTTCAAAGCGCGCGCAATGAAAATAACCGCAACCGAAATAATTAAACCTAATGTTGATAATAATAAAGGTAATGCAACCGCAGTGATACGGCTTTGGCTAAGATCGCCACCCGTTAAAATTGCCGGAAGTTTTTCAGCATCAATTGTTAATGCGATAGCCATAGCAGAAACGATGGCCGCAACCATTGACTCATAAATGTCCGCACCCATGCCGGCTACGTCACCCACATTGTCACCGACGTTATCAGCGATAACACCTGGATTACGAGGGTCATCTTCAGGAATATTTTCGATAACTTTACCCGCGATATCTGCTCCAACGTCTGCGGCTTTCGTGTAAATACCACCACCGATACGTGCAAATAAAGCAATTGAAGAAGCGCCCACTGCAAACGAGTGAAGAACGGTTCCGATATTTTCGCTAGTTTGGTAAACGTAGTATAAAACTCCAAGACCCAAAAGCCCTAAGCCCGCTACGCAAAGACCCATCACCGCGCCGCCGTCTAAAGCAATAAGTAAAGCGTTACCCTTTGTAGAAGTAGCCGCCGCTTGAGTTGTGCGAACGTTCGCAAAAGTCGCCGCTTTCATACCGATGAAGCCAGCTAATAAAGATAAGAATGCACCCATGATGAACCAGAAAGCCGCTAAGCCTCCAAGAACGAAAAATAATAAAGCGCCGACAACAACACAGTACACCGCTAAAACTTTATATTCGCGAACTAAGAAGGCCATGGCACCTTCACGGATATAACCGGCGATACGATTCATAGTTTCGTTACCTGCAGGTTGAGCTTTGACTCGGAAGTAAAGTCCAATTGCGATCACAAGACCGACTAAGCCAGCAATAGATGGCGCTAACAAAAACGACGGATTCATGTAGAGATTCTCCTTCAACATTAAACTGTATTATTTCTTTAAGTTTTTCTTACGGTGACGATGGAAAATCTAGAGTTATCAGGGTTTTAAGTCAAATTATAGAAATAGGTTGCCGAAAAATCCAGCATTGAAGCTAACTATTTTCATCATCAAAGGTAATCAGTCGGTGAGATGGGAAGCGATCCAGATTAGACTGCTTGTTGTCATCGATATCGAGAAATGTGATGTCGAAGTCTTTATTTTTGCGAACGGAAACTTTGTAGTAAACACGGTAACGACCTTCACGAATGGGAAAAGATTTTTCGCCTGAAGTGTCTTTGGGACCAGGGGTTTGATACATTTGTTCAAGAGTATCCATCAAACGGTGACGATTTGTGAAAATGAACAGCCATTATTTTTTCTTAAATCGTGCCGTACGATCTTCACCGCGAGCTATCGGAGTTGCTTTTCCATCTATAATTTCATTCATCCCGAGAAGGCGACGCTGAAGAGATTGAATTTCATTTCTAAATCCATCGTAAACTTCCGCTGACATAATAATAAAACTCTGCCCATCACGACGGTTAATACGAACAGGCTCGGCCACGGCCGCGTCCATGTAGCCTTTGAGTTCTGATCTGAATTTCTTAGCATTAGCACTTTGCATATATGCCTCCAATAAACAAAGAGTACCCTTAAGAGTACTCTTTGTTTCAATGGACTACCGAGTAAATTCTAAAAAGGCCACCGAGTTTCGTCAGTGGGCTATTATAACTGTACCAGTTGCGGATTGCATATTGCGGATTGCAGGTAACAAAGCATTCAACTTGAAAAATTTAGTAACTTGAAATTTCCTCTGATGCAACCCCAAGAACTTTAGCGATTTTATTCAAAGTTCCCTTGTGTGGTTTATTTACTTCGCCACGTTCAATTCTTCCAATAGCTTTTTCGTCAATAGTACAGAAGTCGGACTGCAATAGCCCTTTTTGAATACGTAATCTCTTTAAGCATGCTCCAAATGATTTATCAGTTTTACTTCTTTGAGCCTTAATACTTTTTCGATATTCCTGATCAAACTCATACAAAACACTATCAACCGAGGCCTCGTATTCACCAAATTTTAGCGTCTGACCACTGTCAACAATCGAAAAGTCTGAAAAATCTGGAGAAACTCCATCACCACTGGTACGAAATGTATTTATTGGCACCGCCAAAGTACTTAAGTCGCCACGAGTAATTACCAAAATACCTAATTCTATATCAATCGAGCCGCCGACAGCTAGATGATCCGGTTTTTTAGAAGACAACACCTCTAGTATTTCAGAGATTGAAAGACTTGCTTGATCTGAGAAAATAAATGACTTTTTGAAAAGTGAATCAAGAGCAGATTCCCACGATCTATTGGCTTCGCCTCGGATCAACATATAAGTTTTCTTCTTTAGGCTATCGCGCAACTTAAAAATGTCAGGCTCTCTAAGTGCTAGTTCGATAATAGAAGAGTGATCAGTAACCCACACCGATTCTGACGATGCCTTATGTAGTTCAGATAAAAATTTAGAGCTACCAACAATCTTAGCATTCTTCTTTGCGATACTTTTGGCAGTCGTCGTTTCTTGATCTTCAGTTAATAAAAATGCTTTCATATTACACCTTATTATGAGGATATTTATTATCCCAATTTTGTTTCAAATTATCGTACTCTTCATTCAATTTAACCACAATTTCGTCAGGTACTTCTTTCTCTGGAGGATCTGTGTCCATGAATTCTTTAGTTCGCAAATTCCATCTCCAACTTTTCGTTCCCTTTAGAACATGTACATGTGGCGGTTCAGCTCGCTCTTTCTCCCTAATTTTAATTTTCCACCCCTGAGACTTAAATGGCTCTCCTGGATTTAGTTCATACGGCATAAAATGTCTTTTTTACTGTATTTATATAATCGGACATTTTTAAGAAAAAATCAAGTCCAATTAAAAATAGTAACAATCTCAAGTAGTTATATCGTTTCATGCTGATACTATTGTTTCGAAACCCAACGGCTGCACTGACATTTCCCAACCTAAATTCCAGGAAACGTTTGATCCACTTTTTTAATCCACTCATCGCTGACCGGCTGAACTTCTAATTTCAACGCTTTCTCGCGCTCTTCTTGCGCTAGTAAAGTTGACAAGTAACGTTCTGTATAACTTGGAACGATCACGACGATTTTTTTACCTTTATTCTCTGGCTTTGCCGCTAATCTTAAACCCACTGCGATCGCAGCGCCTGAAGAAATTCCGACTGGAATGCCTTCTTTTTTAATCACTTCGCGCGCCATTTTTAACGCGTCTTCGCTGCTGATTTGTTCGATTTGATCGATGATTTTACGATCTAAAACGGTCGGTATAATTCCGGCAGCTAGGCCTTGAATTTTATGGGGGCCGGGTTTGCCACCACTTAAAACGGCAGATTCAGTCGGTTCTACGGCAACCATTTGCACGCTTGGCTTCTTTTGTTTTAACACTTGTCCAACACCGGTGATGGTACCGCCCGTGCCGACTCCGCTGATCACCATGTCAACTTGACCATCGGTATCGGCCCAAATTTCTTCGGCCGTTGTTTGACGGTGAATTTCTGGATTGTGTGAATTTGTAAATTGCGACGGGTAAAATGCATTCTTATTTTCAGATACTAACTGCATGGCCTTAGCAATCGCGCCTTTCATACCGTTTGCGGCCGGAGTTAACACCACTTCAGCACCTAATAAAAGTAAAAGTGTGCGGCGCTCTTGCGACATTGTTTCTGGCATCACTAGCGTGCATTTATAACCTTTCGCGGCTGCCACGAAAGCTAGTGAAATACCCGTATTACCTGAAGTGGGTTCGATGATTTCCATCCCCGCTTTTAATACACCTTCTTTTTCGGCCGATTCGATCATGTTTAAACCGATACGGTCTTTCACTGATCCCAGTGGATTAAAAAATTCTAATTTTAAAAAAAGTTCAGCGCCTAAACCTTGCGACAAACGCTGCATTTTTACTAACGGAGTACGACCAATTGTTTTTGTGATGTCTGAGTAAACTTTCATTTTTAAAAGCT
>JACMQO010000124.1 GCA_014376935.1 Bdellovibrio sp. | reverse complement strand
TTTGGGACCATGGTCCGATTGGCAATGGATCAATCGCGTTTTGATAGCCGTAGGCGATCAGGCGACCGGTAATCTTCGTTCGGGCGTATTTCAAAGTGATCTTGAAATGCCGGCTTACCAAGCGTGGACTTTCTTGGCCGAAATTCAAAATAATTTTGGTAACGTGAACACAGAGCTGCTGTTAGCTTCGCGCGAATCGTACTATGTCGGTGTTAAATACGCGTGGTAATTTATTTTATGATAAGCAACATTGCCGCGCGATATTTATTATATTGTCGGCCCGCAAGCCACCTTTTTAATTTTTGAATCGGCCCGCGGTTACCAAAAATTAATCGACCTTTTACCATTTTAAGTAGAAAAGCATCTAATTGAATATAGTTAGGCGTGGCAAAGGCCGCCTTCTTTTTTAAAACAATATTGATCAATTCGGTACAAACTAAGGCCGACCCTAAGTTGCACGAACTTCCGATGGATGAGCCAATGCCTTGAATTAACTTTTCGGGATCGAAATTCATATATTTCGTGTGCAAAGCTCTGGGCGCTAAGCCAACGGCAAAAGCTAAAAGTTTATCAAAGCGGTCCATGCGGGGACTAAAATCGAAATAATTTTCAAACGACATCGACTGCGGGGTGAAAACGTGAAATGTCGTAGAAAATCCCAGTGGGGCAGAAAACAAAACAGTCTTTTTCATCTGCCGTGACTTTTGGTAAAGTAGCTCGCGTGCTGATAAACAGAAAAAATCGATGGCATCTATAACCGCATCGGCTTCGGATAAAAATTCTTCGGCATTACTTTCTAGGAAGCCCAGCGGAAATAATTTAATTTCTATCGTCGGGGAAATCTCGCGCGCCATTTTTGCCATCACCTCGATTTTAGATTGACCAACAGTTCCGCTGTTTGCTCCGACTTGGCGATTGCTATTCGCAGTACTAAAAGTATCAAAGTCAGCAATGTGAAAGCGGCCTACGCCCATGCGAACCAAAGTTAAAAAATCAATTCCACCCATTCCGCCAAGTCCTGCAATGGCGACGCAAGTTGTTCTTAACTTTTCTTGTTCGGCCTTTGTCAAAATTCCAATATTTCGGGTGAAGGCCTCTTGGTAGGAATGTTTTTCCGAATGCATAATGGTCCTTTGTTTTGGGGCCGTAGTAGGTTCTATATTAATTCAAAGTTGCTATGAAGCCAGAACCTATTTTCTACTAGGCTTAGGGCGGGATCAACGGGTGTTACTATCAGCTTGAATTTGCTAGTCACGACCAAGTTCATAGATTAAAATCAGGAAAGCGCTAATTTAAAAGGTAAAACATTTGCAGATCGAAATAAAAGAAATTAGCTTCGAAGAAATTCTTGAAGTGTGGGCAAAAAAACTTTGGCCCGGCCGAATTGCTGTTATTGAACCGGTAAGTGCCATAAATCAAAACGGCTTAATTGACTGTAAGATATTAGATTTCGAAGCCTTTTTTTTTGGAGCTTATTTAAAAAACGAATTAGTCGGCGTCATAAGCACGCACCTCACGGAAGAAAATGTGTATCGTCTGCGGGGAATCTACGTGGATGAAAAGCACCGAGGGTTAAAAATCGGAACTCAGCTTATCGAACATGTTTTACAGTTTGCGCAAAATAAATTGGCGAAATCTTTGTGGGCCTTAGTTCGTCATAAAAATAAAAATTACTTTGAAACCGCTGGGTTTCAAATACATCAGAACATTCATACGTATGAATTCGGCCCCCATTATATTATGACTAAAACCTTGATCAGACTTTAGAATTGAAATGGGTTACATCCGACTCAAACTGGTACGTAACTTTTCTAGACTTTACTAACAAGAAACGCGCTTTAGTAGATATATGCACAATACCGTGAAACAATAGGAACTTAGAACTTTGCCGTTCACTAGAAAGTTATAACCATGATAACCGCAGAAAAATCTAAAAAATTGTCAGGTAATTTGGGATTTAGCCTAATTGAAATTCTTGTGGTTACGGGTTTGATGGTTATTGTGGCTGCAGCCGTTGGTTCGATTATTCAGAGTATGTCTCGCGAGCAAAAAAGCATGGAAGAAAAAATGACGTTGCTAGAAACGAAAAATTTTCTGTCTACGGCATTGATGGATTCGTCAGTTTGTCTTTCCCAGCTAAATCCTGGGGGAATATCGGCAGACTTATCTAGTGCAACGACGA
>JACMQO010000016.1 GCA_014376935.1 Bdellovibrio sp. | reverse complement strand
GTTGGCTCTGCATAAGCTGTTGAAGTAAAAGATGCGATAATAAGTGCTGTTAAAATTATTGAACGTTTCATTAGTTGCTCCCTTGATTATTTGCTAATTCATCGGCTGGACATACATTTTTTAATGACGAACGGTAGTGACCTAACTCATCTTCCCAGACTTCTCCGCGAAATTTCCATTTGTAACTTTCTTTTTCATCTGGCGCTAAAGAAGCCGCGTTACGATCTTGGATTTCTCCGCCGGCCATTTGGAAACGGATGTGTTCGCCAGCGCCCGAGTAGATCTCGTAAGATAAAACATCTCGTTGATCAACCAGGTTACCTAGTGACGCTACGAAAGTTTTAAATCGCGACTGTAAGCTTTTTGAAGCTTGCGTGCGTAAGGTGTCTTTTTCTTTATCTAAACGCGCCACAGCTGCTACGCGCATTTTCTTGATGCCTTCACGAGCTCGACTGATAATCATATGCTCAATACCCACGGCTAAGAATTGTTGTTCTTTTGATTGTAGTGTTGAAGCTGACGCTTTATCTCGTTTTAATGCTGCTAATTCATTTTTTGATTGCAGCATTTTTAAACGGGCTTCGCGCTCTTTACGAATTAAATCAACAGCGATTTTATTAAATCGTGTATTTTCGTCTTCGTAGTTATTGATTTGATTTTGAGTCGATGTAAAGTTCGGGTGACGAGCTAATTCTACAATAAATGATCGGGGTAAGCCGTCGACTTCCTCCGTGTTTGTATTACGTAACCACGTTTTCACAAGGTCATAGTAAGCTCCAGGATCTTTTGTTTTCTTATCAAATGCTTCAAGGCGCTCTTGGACGCTTGAGTAACGTTTTTTAAGATCATTAAGAACGCTCATACCATCGCCGTACTGGCATAGATTTAAATAACCCACTGTACGAACAATGTAGGTGTCCGGTGCATAAGCTTTACGGAAAAAGTCTGTGTGCAACGAAAACATATTTCCAGAAGCACCTTCATAGTCGCCCGCTAAAATCTGAGTCCAGGCTTCTTCAACCATGGCTTGTAACCAAGACGGGCTTGATTTATCGATTAATAAGTAGTTCTTGTAGGCCGTCTTATAATCACCCTTTTGGAAATACAAACGAGCTAAGGTTAACGCCGATAAATTTCTAACCTGGTCTTTTCTCTTACTCTCAACCAGGGGCCATGCTGTCTCTAACTCAGCAATGGCAGCATCCACTTGACCCATACGGTAATTAAAAACGCCTTTAAGTAAAGCGGCCTCTGGATAAAGCGGGGATGTTGTTGGAATAAATACCAAAGCATTTTCTAATTTTCCAAGGTCGCCTTTTTCAGAATAGTACTTCGCTTTTTTAAGTAAATATCTTTCGTTTTTAGTCACATCTAAATCGAAAGCTTCGACAAGTGGATCGATCACAGCGATATCTGAAGTCGCTAATGCGGAAACATTTTTAACAAGTGTTTCAACAGCTAATTTCTTCAAATAAAGATCTTTTGTTTCTTGGCTGACTTGAATCATCTTTTGACGAAACTCTGAATACAGTTGTAAGCCATAAGCCGTTTCAGCATAGTGAAACAAAGCCTCAGAACGGTATTCTTTGGTATCCATTAACTCAACGAACAAACTCATCGCAAGATCATACTTTTTTTGGTATTCCAAAAAGATCAGGGCTTGTAACATTTTGTATTCGTCAGGTTTAATCTCGACAAGATTTCTAAGTGCTGGCTCAGACGCAGCAATAACGGGCTCCGGAACCACATCTAAAAGTTTCACCAACGGAATTTTTCCAATTGCGTTCTCAGAAGCTAGTTTTCGAGCTTCGGTGATTGGTAAAATCGTTAAAGTGGGTAAAGTCTGAACGGGTGGGGATGACTTCGCATGAACGATGTCATTCTTTAGCGTTCGCTCTGTCGGTAATTTTAAATCCGTGATATTAGCTTCAATGACTTTTTCATCACCGATATCTAATTTAGGGATTTCTTTTACTTTAACAATTTCGTTTCCCTTTTTTTGTACCATTTCAAAAACAGGTACTCCCGATTGTCGGTATTTGACATTCGAAGCTGGCTTACGCCCCTGAGATTTTGTATTCAGTACATCGTCAGCTTGTGCCGACATTGAAAAAAGGAGTGTTAGGATTAAGGCCGCTTTAGTATTTTTCTGGTTATATCTCATTCTTCTTCATAATTTACTTCACCCTTACTTTGTGAAAAGAGTTAGACC
>JACMQO010000123.1 GCA_014376935.1 Bdellovibrio sp. | reverse complement strand
TTAAAAAGCAAATCTCGTTAATCGATGAAATTCGTGACCATCAAACTCGTTGGCTTTATATTCGAGAAAATCCTGAATTTAAAAAAGTCATCGATGATGTGCGGCCGCAAATCGACGCGAAAAATGACGCCACAAAAACGTTGCAATCCAGCACCAGTCTGTCGGGAACAAAACCTATCGAAGACACTAGCAATACTGATCGTTATCAGTTGCCACAATTTACCAACGTCAGTTTGCAAACCGAAGAGGCGTCGGTCGTTAGTGAAACCGTCAATGATTTAATTGGAAGAGTAAAAGCAAACGATGCCGCTGAAAAATCAAGCGGTGGAACTAAATTCGTATATCAGTACGACAAAAAAACGCAGCAAGAGATTAAAGTTTTTTCAAAAAGTTTTGTTATTTTAATATCTGTTTTATTTGTACTTGTGGGCGGCGGAATTGGTGGATTCTATTTTTATACGAAGTACAGTCAGCAAAAAATTGAGTCGGAAATGCTAACGCAAATTAAAAAATATAAATATTTGGGTCTCGATAAACAAGCCGTATCGCTTTATGGAGATTTGCCAAAAAATATGCAGCAGAAACATTTTGTCGACGTTGTCGATTTATTTCCGCTTTTAGAGGCAGCGGCTATTGTCCAGGTTCGTGACTTGGAAGACCTTGAAGCCGTGCCGAAGATTTCTTTGGAATCTCGAGTTTCAATTTATATGTCTCGTTTTTGGTCCTCCATGCAAACTCAGAACTTGGATTCGGCACAAAATCAAATTATCAAGGCCAAGACGTTATTGCCTTCGGATCCTTTAGTAAATGAAAACGAAGCCATTTTAAATATTCGAAAGGGTCAGCACGGTAAGGCCTTAGCTGCATTTTTAAAACTTTATAACGACAACAATCAGGGTCGTTATTTGGTGGGGGCTTTGGAAAGCCTGCAAGGATTGAGTGGCGATGAAAAAGTGAAAAATTACCCGGTACTAGAAAAATTAGTGGATCGTCACATTGCCTTGCGATTTGATTATCGAAAAGAATTGTTATTAGTGCAGATGGCTTTCGCGAAGATTCATCAGAATGATGTTCTTTTCAGGCTATCTTGGAAGCAATTCATCAACATGCCAGTGCGCCTATCGGCCTTGTTTCAACGTCCGGCACTAGTAGCCCCTTTCTCGTATCAATGGAAAGACCTTGAGCAATACAAAGTGATCGTGCGCGAAGGGTTGACGGTCAGCGACGATACATTATTTAAGGTGCATGATTACTTAGAATCAACCCAGTTGGGCGCGGCCGTTGACTATGCTGAAAAAAATAAAGATCAAATTTCGGATGTCAGTGTCCGGCAGCAAATAACTTTACTAATTCTTTATGCACTTAATAAAAAGAGTGAAATTTTAACGTTAGAAAAAACAAACCAACTGGATAAAAAATCCGAATTGAACCATATTTTGTTAGCCCTAACTAAAGTTAATTTAGATGCAACAGCAAACGTTGACGCTCATCTTGCATTTTTTAAGGAAAATAATCTTAAATTTTATCAGCGATGGGTAGAACTGTCGGCCCTGATTAACCGTAAAGCTGCTGCCGAAATACGTTCATACCTTAAAGAAAATTTTCCAACCGAAACCAGTTTTACGTTAGTGAATGAAGGGCGAGGATTACTTGATTAAGACTGTATTTTTTGGTTTTTTAGGCCTTTGCGTCGGCGTACAGGTCGCGTGCACCGCGCACAAAGAAAATCCAACCGTGCAAGTGATTAAGGTTATCGATATTCCCCGTGACGTCCAAATTCCGCAGGCATTTATCCAAACGATTGAAAGTGATTTGCAGATTGAAACCAAAATATTAAGCCCGGTGTTTAACTTTGTTCCGCTACAGGTTTTGTTCGTCGAAAAGTCCGCCGATGTTTTACTAAATCCAAGAATACTGTTTGAATTCCCAAAAGGTGGCGGACGCATTGATATGCAAGAAGTCGTTCGCGGCGCGGGTAGTTTTTATCTTAGCTTCCCCGACGAGCAGTTTAAAAATTTACCAGAACTTGAGCATCTATTCTACGTCAGCCAAGCGCCGGAAAAAGAAATTTCAAAAGAAACATTCGGCGTCGGATGCGGCAAGTGGATCGATCTTAAGAGTCAGTTTGCGGATCTTAAGAAAAGTGACTTCATGCTGCTGAATTCAACGGGGCAAAGGCACCTATTTGTTCTGGCGGGCCATTACATTTTTGTGTTCAGAAAGTTGAATCAGGTTTTCTTAACTCAGTTGACGATCTCGGATTCGAGGAACGTGAATGAGCTTTGCCCTCAAGTTAAAGGATCATTTTTATGAATTCAGAACTCGTAGCGATCAGGTCGATGAAAGATAAAGATCCAATTCAAGACCGTCCTTTTCTAGTAAAAGATAAAGTTAAAGGAATGGGAAAAAACGGAAAGCCATTTTTAAGTTTATTGATCGGCGATAAATCGGGTCATATCGATGCCCGTGTTTGGGACCGCGTGGATGAACTTTCGGAACTCTTCGAAACTGGTGACATTATTACGATTAAAGGTCAGGTTCAGGTCTATTTAAATCGCAAGCAGGTTATCGTGCACCGAATAGAAAAGCCGAATCAGGACGATTTTACAAAAGCCGATTTTATGATCGAAGGTAAAAAAATTGACGTGCACGCTTATTATTCGGAACTTATACAAATTGTAAACTCTTTAAAAAGTAGTGCCATCAAGCAAATTATTCTAGATTCCTTGAAC
>JACMQO010000122.1 GCA_014376935.1 Bdellovibrio sp. | reverse complement strand
GTCTTGAATAGTTCCGTGGACTCGGTTTTTGGAATTAGCGTAATGAACGACTCCGCTTCCCGGGCGAAAATAAGTCAGGTTTGAACGAAAACGAAAAGTTTCAAGCGAGTAATTGTACGAGCCAATTGAGTTTAATATTCCAGAATGTATAGATCCAAAGAATCCAAGCGAAAAATTAAAAACGACTACGATCATAATTAAAACCGGAATGGATTCTATGATCGCCATACCTTTTTCAGATTCCTTGTACTTTTTTAAATGAAGTTTTTCGGAGTTAATTGTCTTCATCAGCAGCCATTGTCTTCCATAGGTAGATATTTGGACGCCCCGTCGACACCTTGAATACTTTGAATATGGACGGTTTGAATTTGCGAAAAAGATTCGCCCGATATCTTTTGAATACCTTCATTGAATCTATTCTTAACTTCAAAAAACCCCTGACATTCTTTTTGGCTGGGATGCCTTAAAATAAACGCCCGTATTGGAAATTTAAAGTCGTCACGCTTGTCCGCTGAAAGAACGGGCCCTAGAAAAGGTAATTTAACACCTTTAAGAATTTTAAAATCTAGATAAGCTCGTGCGCCGATCCAAGGCTGTCGAATCTGTTGGGAACCGTCACGATTCTGAGTATCGTTTTCAAGTTTAGCAACGAAGTCTGAATCTTTTTTTGCTAAATCCCCAACAACTGGATCATCTAATACAAACCACGGAGTAGGATTATTGCTGCCCGTTAGTAATGGAAATTTGTCGGACAAGTTTTTAAACTTAATTAGGGCTTGCCCGCGCGCTACGTCCTCGGACTCGTTGGCTGCGGAAAAATTTCGAGCAGTGGACCAGACAATGTATTGCGATATTTCGACGACGGCTAAGGAAAAAGTAAGAAGAAAAACTAACATGCCGCAACCGATGACCAGCACAAATGAGAAAATAAAATCGGCAGATATGAAACCAGACTGACTATTCGAATGAGTTTTTGCGTAAGGTGTTTTCAATTTGGATTTGAACTCACTGATCGGTGAATAGAGTTAGGATGGCACTTTGCTTTCCGTGGTGCTGCGCCAGAGCGGCCTTGGCCACGGCACTCTTCATTCCAAGTTCCGTAGCCCGCCATGCGACCAACACGTTCCATCGGAGCAGAAACAAATTTCTGCATCATTTGAGTCGAGCGAACTGTTCTGGTAAGCAGTAAGAAAGCGCCAAGAAGTACGGTGATTAAAAGGACAGACTCGATAGCTAGCTGACCTTTCTGACTGGAAAGAATATTTTTTAATTTGTAATTACGGTGATGTCCAGGGTACTCGGTTTTCATCAGATGCTCCACCTGGATACGGGGCAAACCCTGATCCAGTTGCAATTTGTGTTTCTACGCGAGCTGCAAGTCGTACGCCGCCTTTTTCAAAAGCCATTTTAGGTGCTTTAAATAAGGCCGACATGAATACCACGCCGCCCATAACTAGTAAAAGTACATATTCGATTGTCATAAATGACTCTCCAATCTATTCGCCTGTAAAACCTTCGATGCTTGCGCCCGTAGTGCCGATTTTTGCATTAACGGCTTTCAATATTTCTTTTTTAAAAATTCCCATCACCGCGACCAAAACAACAAGTAACAGAATATACTCCGTCGCTCCTTGACCGGCATTGCTCTTTAAAAGATTTTTTCTTAGGCGTGTACGTAAGTTTGATAAAAATTGCATAATGAATTTCCCCTTCATAGACAATCTATCGTCACAATCTAGGACTTTCTGAAGGGCTTGTTACACATTTTTCTTCTCAAAACTTAAAATCCATCGTCTCAAAACAAGACAACACAGCTACCACTCGCTGTCTCACCTTGAGATGTTTCCTAGCAAAATTATTTTTTTGAATTCTTTTGCGCCAAAGTTGAACGTAATCTCGACCTTGGGCGCGTTTTTTTTGGAAAATTTGAGTTTGTGTCCAGGTCTAACTAGACTGAACAGGTTCGAAGTTAATTATGTTTCAAACCTTATTCAGGAAGAGAGGGTTTTTATGATCCCGAAGCAATTTGTTCTATTATATGTTGTCTGTGTGATTACGCTTTTTGTTGTTAACGCTTTAATGGGTTAAGGCTAGTTTTTTAAAACGTAAATGTCGCTGTAGTTACGACCTTTTTC
Organism: Bdellovibrio sp.; assembly: GCA_014376935.1. Lineage (GTDB taxonomy): Bacteria > Bdellovibrionota > Bdellovibrionia > Bdellovibrionales > Bdellovibrionaceae > Pseudobdellovibrio. The sequence goes on along the minus strand of JACMQO010000122.1, from coordinate 550 downwards.
TTCGCTGTCCATTCCGTATCCCACGACGTAGCGGTCATCGATTGTTTTTCCGATGTAGTCTGCACGAATTGGTAATTCACGACGAGCTGGCTTATCTAATAACGTCACGATCTTCAAAGAATTTGGGTTTGAAGATAATAATCGGTTTTTTAAGAAACTTAAAGTGCGGCCCGTATCAATGATCTCTTCTACGATCAAGACATCTTTTCCCGTTATATTCATGGAAATGTCTTTCGTCATGCGAATGGCTCCACCCTTTTCGGTGGCCTGCACGTAAACGAAATCGACCTGCTGGGGTAAGTTAATTTTACGCATTAAATCCGCAGTCATATGCACCGAGCCACGTAATGGGCAGATAAAAATCAGTTCGCGACCTTCGTAGTCGGCTTCGATTTGACCCGCTAATTTAATAATTAATTTAGCGATTTCTTCTTGCGATAAGAACTTCAACATTTCGTCTTTAATTTGTGCCATAACGTGATGATCTCTTTCTTTAAATAATTAATTCGTTAAAATTGTTACGCCCGCGGCTTGCGCCATTTTTAAATAC
>JACMQO010000121.1 GCA_014376935.1 Bdellovibrio sp. | reverse complement strand
CTTCGACAATTGTGAAACGTGATGCTTCAGGAAATATTGCGACGACTTCTGTATCTTCAACAAATGTTTCAACTCAGAATAATTATTTATATGACACTACGAATACGAATCGCGTTTTATTGAAAGCTCCGAATGCAGGGATTACTAATTATACTTTTACTTTGCCACCAGTGATTGGTACTTCAAATCAAATCATTGGTTACGATAATGCGGGTGCAGTTTTAGAGAATAAATCAATCACTGCGGGCGCGGGTGTTACCGTGACTCATTCTGCGGGCGGAATACAAATCGCAGCGACAGGTAGTGGCGGAACAGTGACTTCGGTGACAGCGGCAGGAACAGCTGGAAACCCGATAAATATTGGTGGCACAGCGGTAGCTCCAACAGTTGATATCGCAGTGGCAACATCTTCAGTCAACGGATATTTAAGTTCGGCAGACTGGACAACATTTAATAGTAAAATTGATGGATCAAGTTTGAATGCAACTAACTTATCGTCAGGAACAGTTCCAGCAGCAAGATTTCCGGCCATGACCGGCGATGTAAGTTCAACAGCAGGAACAGTTGCAACTAGTGTTGATAAAATTAAAGGAAAAACAGTTTCGCCTGTGACTTATTCTACAGGGCAAGTTTTAAGATATGACGGAACAAACTGGGTGAATAATAATTTATCTATGTTTGATTTACGTTCGACAGTTACTGGCGCAGCGACTTTCGGTAGCGGGTCGACGGGTTGTACTTCGAATCAAACATTAACTTGGACATCGGCAACAGATAATTTATCGTGTACGAATATTTCACTTCCTGTTGGTCAAATTACCGGAACGTTACCGTTAGCAAACGGTGGAACGGGTGCCACAGCGCAAGCGGGTGCTGCGAATAATATTCTTCCCACACAAGCTTCAAACTCTGGAAAATTTTTAACGACCGATGGGACGAACGTCAGCTGGGGAGCCACGATTGCGGGATCTCTTTCTGGTCTTACGGCGGCAACAGCCACGAATACAATAGATAATTTATTGAATGCGCAGGTATGGAATTGGTCGACGGATACGACGCAAAGTCCGTTGTCGCTTTCGGCAAATGCTTTAACGACTGGAAGTTTATTGAACTTGACGACATCCAGTGCTTCGTTGAATTCAACGAATGGACTTTTAAATGTGGCTAACACGGGGGCTTCAACAAGCGGAATGGTTGCGCGAATTCAATCGAATTCGACGGCTGGTTCTGGGTTGACGGTATTAGCCAACGGTAAAGTTGGTATCGGGACAATAGCACCTCTATATAAGCTCCATTCCGAAAGTGATCTAAACACAGCGGCCGAAAATTGGATTTTGAATCTTCAAAACAACAATACGGAAACAAATACGCCGACTGCCGGAATTCTGTTCAATGTCGGAGATTCAACAAGCGCAAAAGCCGGTATCATTTTTCAGCGAACGGCCAGCTATGGTCGCGGCGATATGTACTTCTTAAATAATAATTTTAACAGCACGAATATGCCTACTATTGCTGCCCACTCTGCCATGGTGATTAAATCTTCGGGTAATGTCGGTATCGGAACGACAAGCCCGAGCTCGCTTTTAGATATTAAGGGAACTATGGCGCTTTCAGGATCCACTTCGGGATCAGTGAAGTTCGCGGTACCAGCTGCGGCGGGTTCAGCGACGTACACTTGGCCAGCAGTGGCTCCGGGTTCAAATATGATTTTGCAAAGTGACAGTTCAGGTACATTAAGTTGGGTAGCGGCAGCAACCGGAAATGCTTCGACAGCTGGTACATTAGCGCAATTCGCAGCAACAACTTCGGCGCAATTGGCTGGAGTTTTAAGTGATGAAACAGGAACAGGTTCGGTCGTGTTTTCTGTGTCTCCAACTTTTACCGGAGTTCCATTAGCGCCGACAGCGGCCGTTAATACAAATACAACTCAGTTAGCCACAACAGAGTTCGTGTTAGCTCAAGCGTCTTCGACGACTCCAGTGATGGATGGCACAGCGGCGGTTGGTACCGGAACGACATTTGCTCGTGCTGATCACGTGCATGCGACAGATGCATCGCGTGCTCCGGCAGCGGGTTCATCAAGTATCACGACATTAGGCACAGTGACTACAGGTACATGGAATGCAACTGCAATTCCAGTATTGTACGGTGGAACCGGTGCTACAACAGCGGCCGCAGCAAGAAGTAACTTAGGACTTGGTACCGCAGCGGTATTGAACACCGGTAATTTAAGTGGTTTAATTCCAACGATAGGAACAGCAGGGATTAATGCGAATGTGATGTGTACCGGTGATGGAACTGGGGCTAATATTATTTGTAATACCTCAATACCGACGGGCAATGCGCTAACAAGCAATCCGTTATCGCAATTCGCAGCAACAACTTCGGCGCAGTTGGCTGGAGTTTTAAGTGATGAAACAGGAACAGGCGTTGCTGTGTTTGGGACGGCACCAACATTTACGACAAATATTACATCGCCACTGATTATTGGTGGTACCGGAACGACATCGTCTTTGATACATAAAACAACAACAGCTGTTGGTGCGACGGGTGCAGATCATATTTTTCAAGTTGGTAATAACGGGGCGACGGAAGCCATGCGTATTCTGAATAATGGAAACGTCGGGATCGGCACGGCTGCCCCAGCCTCAAAGCTTCAGGTCAATGTCACTTCGCTTGCCGACGGCATAAAAGTGATTGGCGCAAGCGGGCCACTAAATTCAATCTCAAATGGCACCTATAGTTTGGATTTTGGACTTGCCACAGGCTCAGGATATTTTTCAAATATTGCACTGGCCGGTGATGCAGTCGTTAGAACCCAAGGTGCTTCTTCAAATGGAAATTTAATTTTAACAACACAAAATTCGACAGGTAATATTTATCTTTCTACAGGTAGCACAACCACTAACGACACCGCAAAACTGACCGTCTTAAACGGCGGCAACGTCGGTATCGGAACAAATTCACCTGGGTCCACGCTGGACGTAGTGTCAAGTTTAACATCGGCTGCGGGTATCGATTACGGTGTGAAAATTCGGCCGACAGTTAATGCTTCGGGCACAGCCGGATACACCGGACTCTTATTAAACTCGACAGAGACAACTGTCGGTTCTGGCAGTAAATACCTTATGGACTTGCAAGTTGGCGGCGTTTCGAAGTTTTCAGTGACTAATGGCGGCAACGTAACTGTAGGTACAAACATAACTGTAGGTACAACCGTAAGTGTAGGAACAAGCGTAACGCTAAATAGCGGTACCATTGCCTTAGGAACGAATGGCCTCAGCGTGTCGTCAGGCAACACATCAGGATCGGGAGTCTATGTCGGCGGTAACTCTTGGACAAGCGGCAATCCTTTTTGGACATCCACAAGTTCAAATGCTTTCACGGGCAGCCTTTTCAAAGGTTCATACTCAGGCACAGGGAGTGGCAGCGCTGCCAATCTTAGTATTACCAATGTTAGCGCCACTGGCACGGCGCTTGTAGTCTCAAATTCAGGAACTGGGTACGCAGCGACCATAGTTGGCGGCAACGTCGGGATCGGGACGACAGCGCCAAATGCGAAGCTTGATGTAAACCAGACAACCGCTGGTTCCGCAGCATTTCTTGCTGAAAGTGGCGGAACAAATTTCTTGAAAATATTAAATCCTGCCGGAGGAATTACGACAACATATAGCGCAGCAAATTCGGTTCTTTATGTTGGCTCGGATACTGGAACTGGTCGTTCAATTAATGCCTCAGGTACAGTCAATGCTTCAGGGGCTGACTTTGCTGAGTGGGTTGATTGGCCGGGCTCATCGGTTCCGCAAATGGGCTCTGTTGTTTTGTTTAAAGGTGGTTATGTTGTTGTGTCTTCTCCTTCGACGGCTGCCTTTGTTGGTAATGACAACAACAAGTTCCAGAACCCTGTCCTTGTGGCATTCGCTGGGCAGTTACCAGTTCTAGTGACAGGAAAGGTTCGCGAGGGCGATTTAATAGTTGCGAATGGCGATGGGACAGCATCGGCGATCCACCGAGATTATGTGACCATGGATCAAGCCAAGAAGGGTGTAGGGACGGCCTGGGCATCTTCCGATGACGCTGGCCTTAAGCGAGTCAATGTTGCTGTAGGAATTGGTCTTGCCGGCAACGGCGGGCGCGAAATCGCTTCTGTCAGAAACCGCGCCACTGACCTTGAGGCCCAAAATAAAAAACTAAACCAGGAGAATTCAGAAATCAAAGCTCGCCTTAACCAACAAGATAGGGAATTAGCCGCGATCAAAAAGAAACTTGGGCTATAAAAAAAACGGTGGATAAAAAATGGCCAAAAAGTCACTTTTTAGTGCATCCTCATCGGTGGTCACTCAAAAATTAAATATTGGGAAAAATATGCCCGCTAGAAAAATATTTTTAAATTTCGACTACCAAGTTCTATGTAAAAGAGTCTCTGGTGCTGGTTGGTCTTGAATTAGTCTGTCCTGTTTATTCGATCGCATTTCGGTATTGCGAGCATGGCTGGCGTGGTCACAAATATTGTAGCCCAGCCTGTATTGTCGAACAGTAAGTATCTCATTGCGGCGAATGAAAAAATTTGTGCTCCAGTATGCAAATATCAAAGAGCATGCAACTAAAACAGCAATACCAATAAGTTCGTTCATATTTTTCTCTCTTGTTAAAGTTTGTCTTTCCATCGTTTTAAAATATTAAAAACAGTTTTACTGTCGCCACTGTCGACTTCCCGAGCGATTTTAATAACCTAACCTCGAAAGTTCCCTGCCCACTTCGGTGTGCCCTTTGCTTTACCGTTGAACTGATTCAACGGTAAAGCTGCCTAATTTCATCGTTATTCATGAATTTGACAGTTAGGCAAAGATGAATAAAATCAAAGTAGTGGGGTGTTTTCTTCCCGAATTCGGGATGCCGCACCATTTTTAATCAACAAAATATAAATTTCTGATTTGATCGACCATACAAGTTATCGGTAGTGATTTGTTTTCTATAAGGCTACGCTTTAGTTTTAGCAGAAAAGGAAAAACGCGTGGAGTATTCAAAAACTTTTTGCATCTACCCATGGATGCACCAAATGACGACGCCGACAGGTAAGGTTAACTTTTGCTGCGTCTCGGATAAAACGCATGTTGTTAATGATGAAGGTCGTCCTTTAAATTTAGGAACCGACTCATTTGCTAGCGCGTGGAATACCAAATACATGAAAAATATTCGGCAACGAATGATTGAGGGCAAACCGATTACCGGGTGTGAAACGTGTTATAGCCAAGAACAGATTGGTAAAAGAAGTTACCGCCAAACGCACAACGAAGAATGGCTTAACCGACTTGGAAAAAAAGAGTTCGAGAGTCGCGTAACTGACTCAATTAAAAACGATTTTCGCGTTGATAAATTACCTGTTTATTTGGATTTACGTTTAGGAAACTTGTGTAATTTAAAATGCCGTATGTGTAACCCATATAACAGTATCATGATTGAAAAAGAATGGATTGAATTAGATAAAGAGAATAACGGTGCCCATTCGGAACTTTGGAAAAAGTACGGAATGGTTAATGGCTCTGTCGACAAATGGTACGAGTCAGATAATTTCTGGAACGATATAGAAAAATATATTCCTCATTTGCAAAAAGTTTACATGACTGGTGGAGAGCCCACTTTAATCGAGGCGAATTATAGGTTTTTAGATAAATGTAGAGAAATGGGTTGCGCTGAAAAGATCGAATTATTTTTCAATTTGAATTTTACCACAATGAAAGATCGTTTCATCGAGCAGCTTAAATATTTTAAGTGGACAAGCATAAATGCCAGCGTCGATGGCTTTGCTGAAGATAACGAGTACATTCGTGGCAATAGTAAATGGGAAGTAACCTCGAAAAATATTGAAAAGTTACTTGAAAGCTCTAGCGGTAATATTGGGCTTGGATTTTCTCCAGTGATTCAAATTTATAACATTTTATCGTTAGATAAATTATTAGATTACGTTGAAACGTTAATTTTAAGATACGATAAAGATATTTTAATCGACTTTTTATTCTGCTTTTACCCCGATTTTTTAGATTTCGTGCATTTGCCAAAAAGCATAAAATTAGAAGCTAAAGACAGACTGCTAGTTTGGAAATTGCGATCTAAGACATTGGATCGAAAAACGCATAACAGTTTTTTTCTTCAAAATAGCATTCAAAGTTTAATAAATCGTTTAGATCAAACGTTAGATATGGACGATAAAGAAAAGTTGAATGATTTTTTTATCTATACGGAAACATTAGATAAGAAAAGAAATCAAAGTTTTGCAAAAAGTTTTCCTAAATTAAGAGAGATGTTAAACGAAAATGGATACTAACAAAGAAGTTGATAACTACGGAAAAAGATTTAGTGAAACGTGGTGCGTGCTACCATGGATTCATGCTGCCTCCCTGACTGATGGAAGTACGCAATTATGTTGTGTTGCCGAGAAAACATCAGGTGTTAATTTAAATAAAAGCACGGTTCAAGATTATTGGAATGGCGACTACATAAAAGACGTAAGAAACAAAATGCTTCAAGGCAATAAAATTGCAGCTTGTAGACGTTGTTACGAGGAAGAATCGAACGGGTACCGTAGTCATCGCCTAATTGAAAATAAGGCCTGGCATGACAAGCTTGGGTTTGATTTTATCGATAGCTTGGTGAAGCAGACGGGACAAGATGGACAGCTTAACGCAGAAGTATTGTCATTAGACTTGCGGTTAGGAAACACTTGTAATTTGCAGTGCGTAATGTGTCAGCCGCGCGAGAGCTCAAAATGGGCTTCATTATCTGAAAAAGTTATAAACGAAGTAACCGATTCAGAATTAAAATCGGAATGGAAATACAAAAGAGATATTAAAATTGAATCTTATGAATGGTACAAGAATGCAGAGTTTTGGGCCAATCTTAAAAAAATTCTTCCTTTTATTCGAGAAATAATTATTGCCGGCGGCGAACCTATGATAATTAAGCAACATTTAAACTTTTTAAAAGAATGTGCGATGTCTGGTGAAGCTAAGCATATCCATGTTCGGTACCACACAAACTTGATGGAGTTTCCAGTCGATATGATTCCATACTGGGAAAAATTTGAACGCGTCGAGTTTTTCGCGAGTGCTGATGGTATGGGCGACATTGCCCATTACATTCGTCACCCTACGAAATGGGAAGTAATAGAAAAAAACCTCCAAATTATCGATAATATGCCTGACAATACGTGGTTGCGGTTTCTATATAGCGTGCAAGCGTTAAACGTACATCATCTGCCGGATTTTATCCGCTGGGTGCGTTCGAAAAACTTCAAAAAACAGAATGCATTTACAAATACTCAAAGCTTTGTCCATCCGGGATTGGTACATTGGCCAGAATATTTAAACCCGAAGATATTACCCAATGAAATAAAAAAAAAGGTCACCGAAAGTTTTGAAAAGTTAAAATTAGAGTTAAATGAGCCATTCGATAAATACGACGGAATTGTATCGTTTATGAATTCAGAAAGTTTTGAATCGAAATCAGCAGCTTTTAAAGACTACTGCCGTACATTAGACGTAGTCCGCGGCACCGATCGATTTAAGGTATTTCCAGAATTACGAGAAATGTTTTAGTGAACAAAAAATTAATTTTCAAAGTTTTAGTGCTGGCCATTTTTTTGAGCTTGGTTTTTGGCGTAATGAATTTTCTTTCATCATCCTCATTTCGCAAAGATTTAAATGGCCTGTTCGTAAGCGATAAGCGGCGGATGAATTGGTGTCCTGATCATGTTGTAGATGTTGTCTGGGAATTAAACTCTACGTCCAAAATAGAAAACGCTTGGCTGACCACTGACGCGCAAAAGATTGCTACGACGTTTTGTTCCATAGTTATGGAGCCAGTCGATATTGTGGACAAGGATGTCGTTCAGTTTTTCCCTTTATTAACGGCAATTTCTGCAGAGGGCAAAAAAATAACTTTAGAATGGAATAAAGAAAAGGGCCTGTTTAAGGTACAAGAGATTTCGTTTAAATCAACGGAATCATTAAAAAAATTAATTCAGCCCTAATCTGCGCGAGAACTTAAATTTGTTCTGTAATCTGATATTTTTCATAACTTTCTGCAAAATTGAAGTTGTTGTCTGTTAACAGCTTTTCAACTTCAATGTACAGGGATGGCAAAGTATCTTTTAATTTTTGTTTACGGCTTTGGTCCAATATTTTTGTATAAATCCAAAATTCTTTTAAAAGTTTAAAATTATTTTCTGTGACGGATTCGTTTTTACCAAGCATTTCTACAAGCTGTACTAAGCGTGCATGGATATGAGGTTTTTCTTTGCATATCCACGATGTTTGTAAATAATTATTAATTTTTTCAATCGCAGCTGGCCGAAGGTTATTAGGTAAAAGTTCTAAAGATAGATAGTTAGGAAACATTAGAATATTTAAGTTAAAGGGATCTTCTTTTAACCCAGGTCGAAAAGCATCGTCTTCAAGCCAATGAAGTAGGTCGATGAAATTAAGAACATTATAAATATTTAAAGTTAAATTTATCATTAAATTTACATTTTTATAGTGAGCTGCGCCGCGATTTACATCTCTAAAGTTACTTTCGACTACGGACCATTTGGAAGGAAAGCGGATGTACTCTTGAGTTTGCTCTGTTCCATCTATGCTTGCGATAAAATCGAACCGTTTAAAGTGTTGAGCCAAATCAATAAATTTAGACATTTTTTGTGTGAAGTTAGAAGCGAAGTAAACTGTTATATTCTTCGCTAGATCTTTTTCGACACAGTATTTCAAAGATTTGTAAACGTCTTCAATAAGAGTTGGTTCCCCACCGGCGAAACTTAAAATTTCAATTTGAGGAGCTAAATTTTGAAAACTTTCCCATATTTGTTTATTGTTTGTCCAATCGGCCATTTTTCCTAAATCGAAATCATATTCAAACGTATAGTTTTCAAAAAGGCGGGCTTGGCTAGCCGTTTTATTAAATTTTGCACCAATTTCTTGTAGCTCGGATGCATATTTACTGCTGTCAAATTGGTTACACATGCGGCATTTCAAATTACATAAATTTCCAGGTTTTAATTCTAAAAATTTTATTCCTGATTCTAAAGTTCCGTCGTTGTTTAAAGCATGCTTAACCATTTCTTTAAAGTCTTGTCTCCAAGTCCATTCGCGCAAGCTGCGTTTTCTCATGCTGTCGCCGCCAAAACTATCCTCTTTGTGACACTGAAGGCAGCCATTTACTTTTGTTGAAGAAAGCATGTCGTTACGAATTGATTTGAAGTTTTTATTATTCCAAATAGTTTGAAAATTATTTTTATCAACGTTCGCACTGCTTCCGTCATCGTTCTTTAATATGTCAGTAAAAAAACAACAAGGTCGCATAAATCCAGCTGGTACTGTTGATACTTGAACGAACGGGTAAGCGCAAAACCCAGGGCTACCAATAATTTCATTATATTTTGCATCGTCCATATTAATTAAAAACCTTTTCCAATTGTGGAATGTAGTCCAAAACATTTTGATTTCTCAGTTTATCGAACTTGACTGTGTAGTCGACAAATTCTTTTTGCGAAGAATCAGATTGCTCTAGGTTTACTCTGTTCAAACAGCCTTGCAGAATTTGTATTTTTTCCAAATTAAATTCGTGGAAGTCTGCGGATTCATAAAATTCCTTGTTGCTATCGATGTACGTTTGGATAGCCGCCAAGCCTTCCTTTTTCACTTGTGCCGGAAGCGAATCTACCGAAAGAAAAGAAGGATTATCAATCCATATAAAATGAGGAAAGCTCGGGAATTCGGATGCGTAAGTTTTTAAAAATTCTAAATAAGAAGGAATAATTAAAAAATTATAAGCTTGAAAAACCGTATGAATTTCTATCCACAAATCGATTTGATTTTTTTTTGAAAGTAATTTTTGAAGATTTTGCAATATTTTGTCCCAGTTAGAATTGTGACGAATATAGTCGTTATGTTTTCCTTGACCCTCTAGACTTAAATGAACATAAACTTTTTTAAAATTCTTCCAAAGATCCAAAACCGGGTCGGGCAGAACCATCAAGTTCGTATGGTACGTTAACGAGATTTCTTGGGATCTGTTTTTTTCGACTAATCCAGTTAATATTTTAAGATGGATTTGATTTGTAAGCGGTTCTCCGCCCGTGAATAAGATATCAGAAAGTGCATCACCTTCGTTAGCGATTAAATTTTCAATAACGCCTTCGTAACTCCATAAGGCATGAGCATTATTTGCATATTCTTTATCATAAGGCATAGCTAGCTTATCGAAATCTTGGGAAAGTAGATAAGAGGCTCCAGGGGTACACATTCTGCATTTTAAATTACAATTGTTTGTTAGGGAAAAATCTAGAAACTTAACTTTTTCAGCATGATTAACATCTGAAGATGCGATGATACGATCTACAATGGTTGAATATTTTTTAATGTAGTATTGCCTAATAGAAATACCAGAGGCATCTTCGGCATCATAACAGGCGCTGCAAAATTTTGATCGTACTCCTGAGAGCATATCTTTTTTTAAAGTCTGGATCGTATCGGTGGTATGAATGTCAGAATAATTTTCAACTTGATTCATATAGACTTTTTTGTCATTTTTTTTAATCAAGCCGCCATGACTTGTGTTACAGCAAACGCGAAAAGAAGCGTCAGTATTAAAACTGGCCGAAATCCATGGCAAAGGGCAAATTGCGGTTTTACTCAATGAAACTCCCAAATATAGTTATGAACGTTACTTAACATTCAAGTCAATGAATGCAAGTTAAACTGAGTGTGTACTATTCTACGTTATCATAATCAGTAGCAAGATGTGGCGGGGCTGTGCATAAAAAAGGTAAGCTGTTCAAAAGTGACTTGTTGTACCCACACAGCATGCTCCCGAATGGCCTTTCAAGCATAAAGTGGTCGTAGTCGTGATCATCTGGGTCGTGAAAATCATCATTTTTAGATCTTTATCCGGAAGCACAGTCGACGTAATTTTTGTCTCTTGTTTTTAGTTGGTCCACGATCTGATTAAAATTTTTTATTTTATGGATAAATAAATTGATTTACAAAAGCGAAGGGATCACCAGGTCATAATCTGCGGATTTAATTTCTCGGGTATTTTTTTTAATAAGAATTTTAAATTTATTGTGGATTTCGTTTAATCTACTTTGGTTATCGTGAGTAGTAAAAATATAATTGATTACTACTTTGGGGAAATTTTTAGATCATTAGAGTTTTGTTGAAGTTCTAAAACAGAATTGTTTTTTTGCTTTGGATTGACTGTAAAGTTCCAGTAGGAAAGGTCTCAATCTATTGAAACATCTTTTTTTAAAAAATCGGATACTTGTGAGATCTTGCCTAAAAATATTTTAATATGTCTGTTGAATCTCCAACGCCTTGAAAAAAAAATGGGTCATTGGTATAGCCGGTGACGCAACTGAACCTCCGGTTAAAAGTATTATTAAAACATTTTTGACTTGTATAGGGGATAGTCTGGCCTCCCAGGAGCCTTATGCCATTAATGTTGGCAGATATACAATCAGCACTGTTTCGTTCGACATAAATATAGACACGGGTTCTTTTTACTTCAGAGTTAATTTTTTGGCTGGGGTTAACAAATTGACAAACTTGAACAAAACCATATACAGCTAAAAAACTTCTGAAAAAAGAATGAAAATAAAGAAAAAAAGCGAAAAAGCTGCTATTTTTATAAACTTTAGTTGCGTTTTGTTATTCTTTTGTACGGTCTAGTTAATTAAAAGAGTAAATAGACTATCTAAAGTAGAACCCCAAGTCTAAAGAATGACTAAATAGCGTAATTCAAAAAATATGCATTTTAGTCGAGACTTTCTTGACGATCTGCTTTGATTTAGCTAGTTTAGTTCCTACGTTCAAAAGTAGCTCAGTTGGTAGAGCAAGCGACTGTTAATCGCTTGGTCGCAGGTTCGAGTCCTGCCTTTTGAGCCAATTTTTTTAACATTAAAAACCCGCTTTATAGCGGGTTTTTTTTTGCTTTGTGGCTCAAAAATATCTGGATAGCCAGAAAAATAAAACAAAAGTAAATCGCGTAGTAATATTTAAAAATGCTGGCCGGTTCTAAAAAAAATAGAATTGGCAGTCGCAAGAAAACCCAGGTTGCTAAAACTAGCTCTGAATAAAGTCTTTTAAAATTAAATAGTAAAAACAAAAAAATTAAAAAATGGGGAGCTAAGCTAAAGAAGATAGTTCTTAAGAAATCGCTTGCCACCGCAATATGGTGGGTCACGCCTAGGGTTAAATCAATAATGACGTCTCTGTAGGGTGCTAGGAAATATTTTTCGTCTAACTGAAATCTTTTTGCGACCGTATTAAAAGCATCGCCGGTTAGGTAATTCGTATTTAATAGATTCGTACCGTGGGCGAATACATTTAGCCGATTCGTTAAATAATCCAATTTGTGACGATTAAATATCGCGTAACAGGTTTGAAAAAAGACATCGTAATCTTCGCGTGTTGCCGACATATTGGAGCCCCCTTTATGAAAGGGATCTATTTCTAAAGGCGAGTAATATTTTAACAGATAGTCAGTCCTAAAAACTTTTTCTATTTTTATAATTTCATCTGGAGCTAAACTGCTTAAGCCATTTTTATTTATGATATACGACAAAGGATTTATAAAAGCAGTTACGCGGTAAATCTCAGTATTCAAATTTGAACTTAGTGATGAACTTGCTATAACTAACGAAAATACCAAATAGAACAGCGTTTTTATCCATGTTTCACGTAGCGAAATCAAGCGAAGTGCGTACAGTAGGAAGGGAACCGTAACTAGGTTTAAAAGTGCATCTTGCCTTAGATTTAAAGCAAACAAACAAAGTGTTAAAAAGTAAATTAAATTTTTTCTGACTGAAAATTCGCTTGAAATGTTTTTAACGCTAATAATTAAATAAAAAACAATGTGGCAGAAAAGTATCGAGAATAGAACGTCACGATTTTGGAAAAGAGTAAAGCTTATCGCTAACGGCGAAAAGAAAAAAAGAAAAGTGATAAACTTAGCAAGTTTAGTTCTTTTTCGTTCTGGAATATCGATTAGACAATTAATTTGGTACAACGCTTTAATGAAAAGCGAAACATACAGAAAAATTTGTAAAGAGTTTAAAAAATAACATTCAACTTTACAATAAAGAAGTAAGTTCATTAAACCAGAATAAAGCCCCCCGCTAAATGCAGCTATTTCTGAAGTAAAGGTAAGACTTCGAATTAAAAAAAAATCATCACCGCTAATAAGTCCAGGCCAGGCTGCCGCTAGTAGTAGAACCAGAACTGCAGTTAGAAAGCTAACTAGCTGTATGTCAAATCTACTAATTCTTTTTAAAAGACGAAAAGTAAATTGAGCTTCATTTGCGACAGTAACAATCAAAAATAAAGCCGCTAAAATAGTATAAAGTTGTAACTCAGTCATAAATCTAAAATCGAATCTGCCCACGCAGAATATCAAAAAACATAACCCAATCGCCCATCAAACTAGAAATCGGGTGACGGTGTTCATTTAAATAAAACGGATAGAATTCTTTGAAGCTTTTAAATTCTGCCATAGGTCTATTTTAGAACGACAAGTCAGAAACAAGCCATAAAAAAAGGGCTTTCTTTTTCAAGAAAGCCCTTTTCAAAACTTAGAAAATTAAGTTCTTAAAACAAAACGAAGAAGAAATTACTTCGTTTGGTCCATGATCCAATCAACCATTACATTTACTTTGCTGTAAACGCCATATTTGTTTGGTCTTGCGCAACCTTCGCCCCAGCTTACTACGCCAACTAAACTGAAGTCGCCGCTTGCTTGTTGAACGAATAACGGGCCGCCGCTATCACCTTGGCAAGAATCTTTTCCGCCTTGTGGTAAACCAGCACATAACATGCGGTCTGTGATGTCTCCGTTGTAAACGTCAGCTGCATTACACGCTGCTTGCGATACTAAAGGAACTTCTACGCGTTGTAAGATTTTAGGTAAAGTGTAAGAACCCTCAGACGTTGTTCCCCATCCAGATGTAGAAACCATAAATTTGTCTTGGCCTTCTGGTACGGCGATTTCAACTTTATTTAATTCAATCGGGCGGTATTTTGAATCGCCAGATAATTGAATTAATGCGTAGTCGAAATCTAACGTGTTTTGGTTAAATTGCGGGTGAGCGATAATTTTTTTCGCCGTGAATGTTTCAGTATCTGTTTTGTCAGCTTGGTTGTACATACCAACAACGATCTTCATTGATGAAGAACCTTGAACGCAGTGACCAGCTGTGATAACCCAATTTGGTTTAATTAAAGATCCACCACAAAAGTGTGATCCTGAAGATGATTGAATAGAAACTTGAAATGGAAGCTCGCCTTTTCCAACTGGAACTCCGCCAACGATCTTTTGATCGAACGTTGCCCCTGCGAAAACGTTTAAACTAACTGCTGTAATTAATCCGACTAAAATCCTTTTAGACATATTTTTTCCCCTCTGTTTATTTAATGTGCTCAATAATTAGAAACCAAAAATTAATTTTGCTGTATTAAAGTTTTGTCAGACTTCAAAAACCAGATCTAGATCTAGGTTTTACTATGGGGTAGACGTGTTATAACAAATATAAGAGGTATTAAAGTTATGTGGCAAAATTTTATAAAGATGGATGTATCGGCCTTAAATCTAGTTATTAGAGCAGTCGTTGTTTATTTTTCTGTTCTGATTCTTTTGCGCATGGGTGGTAAAAGACAAATAGGCCAGATGGGGCCCACAGAATTTGTGGCCGTTCTATTAATTAGTAATGCCGTTCAAAACGCGATGAACGCCGGAGATAATTCATTGGTCGGTGGATTAATCTTAGCCGCGACTTTGGTGGCGTTAAGTTGTCTAATTTCTTTTGTAACATATAAATATAAACCGTTTGAAAACTTTTTCGAAGGAAAGCCCACGCTTTTAATTCATCACGGAAAAATGCTTTCAGAAAATATGCGAAAAGAACAAGTCAGCGAAGCCGAACTTCACTCGTTAATTCGAAAACAAGGTTTAACTCACGTCTATGAAGTATCAACCGCGATTTTAGAAGCGGATGGAAACTTAACTTTAATTAAAGCGGATCAAGCTAAGCGCGACCTTGATAAAAAATAGGGTGCACTCACTTTTAGGTTATAAATAAGAAATACGAACCGCAATGAGGTTCGCATGCTTCAGCCATCGTTCGCGAAGGTCTTTTTTTTAAGCGCCAGGCTGCGCTACCCACAAAGCACGGAAAGCCTCGGATTTGCCGAATACCAATTTGGGGCGTCACTAGTGTCTCATGATTAGACACTGAAAAAAATTAAAACGATTATATTCGCTATAACGGCGGTCTAAGACTTGTAATAGCAAAATCCTGTCAAGGGAGTTAGCTGTGAAGTTGTACGTTTATTCTATCAGCACGTTTGTAGCACTGGGTTTGTTGGGGTCTTTTTCGAAGGCCGCAACACTAACTCCCGCACGTTTTTCTTCGACATCAACGGTCGCCGCCACCGCGACCACCAAAGGGCATCAATTTAAAAGTTTTCACGAATGGAAAACGGGAATGATTTCGGCGGCCGATACGCGCGCGAAGCAAGCTCAGGATGCCATCATGCTAAAGCAACGAACGTCTGCGTCTGCCGATCCTAATGCGGCATTGAAAACAGGCTCTGAGGCAGGGGTTTCAGGTCAGATTCACGAGATGCAAAACCAACTTGAAAAAGAGCAATATCAACTTTCAATAGCGAAAGAGCTAACAATATCAGATTATTTTGTCGGCTACCTAACGAAGCAAAAGGACCTGACAGCCGCGATTAACGAAGTTTCTGGCCGCTTAACCCCTGAAGAAGTCGCCGAGCTTATGTCTGCTTACGCAAATAACTTCTTTACCTCGGTTCCGGCAAATTCGGCCGTAAACGCTCCTGCACGAGCTGGTTCAAATCAGTAATTTTTAACTGCGTGCGCCACTCAAAAAATCCAAATCTTATGTAGATTTTTCTTATGAAAAGGCCGCCCGGCCTTGACAGACCCCAATACCAATTCATATTACATATGCACTACTTTATTTAAAACAAACCGAGGTTTTTGATCAAAAATCTCGCACAAAACGGGGAGTCATTACATGGCAAAAGAATTAGGCGTACGTCCTTTACATGACAGAATTTTAGTTCGTCGTATGGCAGAAGAAGAAAAAACGGCGGGTGGATTATTTATCCCTGATACAGCAAAAGAAAAACCTCAACGCGGTGAAATCGTTGCTGCTGGAAAAGGTCGCGTAACTGAAGACGGTAAAACTTTACCATTAGAAGTTAAAACGGGAGACAAAGTTTTATTCTCTAAATACGCAGGTACTGAAATTAAATTATCTGGCGAAGAATATTTAATGATGCGCGAAGAAGATATCTTAGGAGTCGTACAATAAATTTTATTAATTAAATCTCTGAAGGAGAATTTTAAATGAGCAAAATGTTAGTTTTTTCTGAAGACGCACGTACACACATCTTAAAAGGCGTTAACGTATTAGCGAACGCTGTGAAAGTAACTTTAGGACCTAAAGGTCGTAACGTTGTTATCGATAAATCTTTCGGTTCACCTTTAATCACTAAAGACGGTGTGACTGTTGCTAAAGAAATCGAATTAGAAAACAAATTCGAAAATATGGGCGCGCAAATGGTTAAAGAAGTTGCTTCTAAAACCAATGACGAAGCCGGCGACGGAACAACAACGGCTACTGTATTAGCTCAAGCTATTTACCGCGAAGGCGCTAAATTAGTTTCTGCGGGTCACAATCCAATGTCTATCAAGCGCGGTATCGACAAAGCGGTTAATTTAGTGATCGAAGAACTTAAAAACATGGCTAAGCCGGTTAAGGGTTCAAAAGAAGTGGCTCAAGTTGGAGCGATCTCTGCAAACAACGACAATGAAATTGGCGAAATGCTTGCAAACGCTATGGACAAAGTTGGACGCGAAGGTGTTATCACTATCGAAGATTCAAAAACAGCTAAGACTGAAGTAACAATTGTTGAAGGTATGCAGTTTGACCGCGGTTACTTGTCTCCGTACTTCGTAACTAATCCAGAAAAAATGGAAGCTGTTTTAGAAAACGCTTACATTCTAGTTTACGATAAAAAAATCAGTTCTATGAAAGACATGATCACGGTTCTTGAAGCAGTAGCTAAACAAGGTCGTCCATTGTTAATCATCGCTGAAGATGTTGACGGTGAAGCATTAGCAACTTTAGTTGTTAATAAATTACGTGGCACTTTACAAGTTTGCGCAGTTAAAGCTCCAGGTTTCGGCGATCGTCGTAAATCAATGTTGGAAGACATCGCGATTTTAACGAACTCGCAAGTTATCTCTGAAGACCTTGGTAAAAAATTAGAACAAGCGACTGCAGCTGATCTTGGTACTGCTAAGCGCGTGGTTATCGATAAAGATAACACAACAATTATCGATGGCGCTGGTAAAAAAGTAGATATTACTGCTCGTGCAGCTCAGATCAAAGCTCAAGTTGAAGAAACAACTTCTGACTACGATAAAGAAAAACTTAAAGAACGTTTAGCTAAACTTTCTGGTGGTGTTGCTGTTATCCACGTTGGTGGCCATTCTGAAGTTGAGATGAAAGAAAAGAAAGCTCGTGTTGAAGATGCATTAAATGCAACCCGCGCAGCAGTTGAAGAAGGTATCGTTGCTGGTGGTGGATCTGCATTACTACGTGCTTCTCAAAAAATTGATAAAACTAAATTTACTGAAGACGAAATGTTCGGTGCGAAAATCATCAAGCGTGCGTGTGAAGAGCCAGTTCGTCAAATCGCGATCAACGCAGGTTTAGACGGCGCGATCGTTGTTGATCGTATCTTACAAGAGAAATCAGTAAACTACGGTTTCAATGCTTACACTGACGAATACACTGATCTTTTAAAAGATGGCGTTATTGATCCAGTTAAAGTTGTTCGTTGCGCTTTAACTAATGCAGCGTCTGTTTCTTCGTTAATGTTAACGACTGAAACTATGATTGCTGAAGCTCCGAAAAAAGACGCTCCACAAGGTGGCGGAATGCCAGGTGGAATGGGTGGTATGGACGGAATGATGTAAAGGTACCAGCTCACTTTTGGTAAGGCGCTGCGTTGGTGGCGTCGGGTGAGAAAGGTCTTTAGGTTGTCTCTTCTATCTACTTTTAGAAGTTTATTTTGAATGAACTAAGGCCTTCGGGGAAACTCGAGGGCCTTTTTTTTTAAATTTGGATAGAAATAGTGTTATAATGTTGGAATCGAAGCCAGAATCAATGCCTTATCCTATGATCGAGGTTAAAGCGTAATTTTAACCTGCTAAGTACATTATTTCAGATTAATCGCAAATTTTTCAAGATTGAAACTTATAGGAAAACTCAATAGCTGTTTTGATCAAAAATAGTTAACTTAAAGACTCGGAAAAATTCTGAATAAGAAGTCTTTAGAGTCCCTAGATAAGTCGTAAGCTTAGCCTAAGGGAGTTCATTTTAGATAATCTCCCAAATCAAATACACTTTAAAAAATTTCAATAGGAAAAATTATGAATTTCAAATCTAAATTTGCGATAGTCGCTGTCTTTAATATTGTTATATCTTTCGAATGTTTAATACCACATATGGTTATCAACAGCGAATTGATCGTGGATCACAACTCTTTAAGCGAAAAAACTAGTATAGAATTTGGGAAATAGAATTAGCATATCGAGCTTTTATCTTTACTAAGGCATCCTGCCTGCTTAAGGACTCTGTCCTCAAGCTCCTATCTCTGCTGGTCTTCGTGACCAGCAGAGATAGGTTTTCTTGGCGGTGCTGTTTTTTAATTAATTACTAATTATTTCTTCTCTTCTTTTTTGGCTTCACGGTCACCTTTTAATTTTTTGTGATCTTCTTTTACTTTCATGACTGAGTCTTTACATGATTGGCTTGGTTTGAAATCTTTGTGGTCTTTCTTGTAGGCTTTGAAACATTTTAATAAACCTGTTCCTACAGTTTCGTCTCCGCAACCTGCTGTTTTCGCTTCTTCTGCGCATGCTGATTTTACTGCGGCTTTGTCGGCTACTACGGCTGCTTTGTCTGATTTGATTTGATCGTTTTGTGCATGAGCTACTGAAAAACCTAATACAACGATCATTGCTGATACCATGTTTAAAGATACTGATTTCATAAAACTCTCCTTCGAGTGTAATGTTAGTGGCTTGCCATCATTGGTTTGCCTTGCTGTGATTACAGAATAACAAAGGGGTCTTTAGTTGTTATGAAAGGCATATTAATTCCTTTTCATATGAACGTTTTGTAATGAAACGTTCGTCTGGCAATTTGATTTAATAGCGCCGGTAAGCGGTTTAACAGGTTTATGTTAAAATGAATATTCGATACCGAATAAAACATTCGTCATTTTTTCGGTCGATGATGTTGCGTCTCCGCCCGTGGTGTCAGTTTGTATTTGGTCGAAATTTATATCGAAGCGGTAGCTTAAGCTAGGCGATGTTTCGTAACTGGCGTTAAAACCAAACGCGTTAATCCTAGAACTTGAAGACCCGGCACCCGCGGGGCTTTCAGTTGTTGAGGGGCTTAAGAAAATATCGAACGAAGCGCCCAATTCAACAGGGTAGTCACGTAACGGAAATGCGCCGTTTACTTTCACTAAAAATCCACTTGTCGTAGAGCTTGTAAAAGCGCGTGGATTCGTATCGGTAACATCTTTTTTCATCGACGCGTAACCCACTTGCCCGCCGATTTTAGGTGTCTTGTCGTCATCTTTGTTCAGTAAAAAATAGTAACCAATTGATCCACTGTATTTCGAATACGAATAATTTAAATCTTCGGGAGAAGATCCATTAAGCCCATTACTAGCTTTAAAGATGGCCTGTAAAAGCTCAAAACTGACGAACCAATTGGGTGTGGTCCATAATTCTAAACCCAAATTGATCGTGGGAGCCATACTTTGCGATGCCGAAGGGGATTCACCCGTCGTTAAGTTGGCCGATTCTGAAAATTGACTGAAACCACCTTGTAATAAAAATTTTCCAACCTGCGGGCCGGCATGTGCCATTGTGGTTTCGGTGACTTTATCACCAACCTTAGTTTCTTTTTTTCTAGTTTCGAAAGTTGATGCGATCGAGTTCGAAAGTTTATCGTCAACGACGTCACCGTCTTTATTTAAAACAGGTAGGGGATAGGCAATAAAGTCGTTTGGTAAAAGCTTCGCGCCGACTTCAACAACACCATTTTCTTTTTCAAAAGTAATTTGGGCGAAACTTAAATAGGGCTCTACCTTTGTGATTTGTAACTTGCCGATAATTTCTTTTTCGGTGCTAACCATGTACTTTAATTTTGGATGGCGATTAATTTTAAGAATTTGTGCTAAAGCGACTTCTTGGCCAACAACTAAACCGTTTTTTTCACCTGCATTTAAAGTGACATCAAGTCCACGGCGACTTAATACAAATCCGCGATAAGGCAGTTTGTTTTTTAAGTTATGGTAAAGTGTTACAACCTGTTCACGTAGTTTCGGAATTTCAAAAGTGCTTTGATCTTGAAAAGTTTCTTCAGCAAAAAGTAATCCTTGGTCAGCCGTGTATAATTTAAGTTTGATCGACATTCCTGCGGGACCTTTTGTGATGATCGCGGTCAAAAGGCCTTGGGTTTTTGTTTGATTTAGAATATCTAAAACCTCTTGCGGTTTTGAATCATACGTTTCAACAAAAATTTTCTTATTTAAATCGGGAAAGGCCGAGTAGCCCCAAACCTTGTCATTTTGTAAAAGCTCGATCAATAATTTTTGAATCGGCTCTGCGTAAATGCGATTAACATTATCGTAGACGGGTGCAAGCGTGATCGTGTGTAGACTTAATTTTTGATCAACTTCGCTTGTGTACTTGACCGGAAAAGGTCTTTTATTTTTAGTCACTTCTGGTGCAGATTGCGCCACCGCATAGGTTCCCGCAAAAAAAACGAAAAACAAGAGGAATAAGAAGGATTTAGTTATTTTTTGCAGCTGTAAATTCAAGATGATTTTCATACTTTTATAGTCACTTTTTTTTAAGCGTTCGTCCATTAGACTAGACTTAAGCCAGAGTGATGTAAGGCCAGCTTAGTAAAAATAATCTGAAAATTACCAAAGACCATGTAAAAATAAAACCATGAAGCTGAAGTGCCTTATCGTCGAAGACGTATTATTTATCCGAGAAATCTACAAGTACTCTTTACGTGCTGAAAATTATCAAATTGTCGGAGAATCTGGCGACGGGATAGATGCTTTAGAGAAGATTAAGGCGCATCAGCCAGATATCGTGATTTTAGATTTGATCCTTCCATTAAAAAATGGACTAGATGTACTTAAGGAAGCCCACGTTCTTTCGCCGAACACACGCTACTTGGTGATTTCATCGCTAGACGATGTTTCGGTCATCGGACAAGCCAAAGCGCTTGGTGCGATTGAATACATCGTTAAGCCTTTTACAAGACAGCAGTTAACATCGGCTCTACACCGCATTTCTGAAAACTACAGCGAGGTGCAAAATGGATGAACTTAAATTCGTCATGAAGTGTTTTTTATTTGCTAGCTTAGTGATGGTATTTTCTCAGGTGAAATCGGGTGGGTTAACCCTTGAGTCTAGAGTCGAAGTTTTTTTGACTGAATCTACGGCCGCACACTTTATGCAAACCGCGGCCGAGGGCGGTGCGAAGGTGCTAGGGGAAATGTACGAAACGGCAAAGAATTTTATTTCAAACAAGATCGGGCACGCCTCTTCAAGCCCAACGATGCATAGACCCGTCGCCGAGCCTATTGAAGTCGAAGAAGACCGCATCTAGTCGGTCTGCCTGATTAGCTAATTCAATAAAAAATTAACGTTGTCTGTTTACTTGTTCATTACCAGCGACAGCTGATTCTGATACAGGTTGGCTATTGCGATTTTGCACTTGGTTATAAAAGTTCGTGCTAGGGTTTGGAGCTAAGCCTTGGCTGGTTAAGTACTTCTTCATGCAGAAAGCCGAAGATACTGAACTGATGCTTGTAACCGCTAAGATAACTGCAATGGCTAATGACTTCATGAGGGCTCCTTTTTAGTAACCGTTCGTAATCATATCTATTGCGATTGCGGTGCCAATGACGCAACTTCGACTCAGAATAATAGGTAAGTTATATTGATAGCTTAGGCGGGCGTCTCGGGATGAGAGTGAACATACTTTGGACAGGTGTATGGTTGTAAATAACAGAACAAAAAAAGAGTCTCATTGTGAGACTCTTTTTCAAGTGTAAATTAAACTGAATGATGTATTACTGACCGATATTAACTGGGTCCACCGCAGGTAATGCATTTGGTGATTTTGTCGAATTTGGCGTCGCAATATTTTTTGCATCGGATAATAATAAATTTCCACCGACAACTTCCATGGCTGCGCATCCCGGGCAATCGTTGGCTCCGACAACATTAGTACCAGCGCCGCCTTTCGCGGGAACAAAATCACAAGTGCTATCACCTTTTTCACAAAGTAGAGCGAAAGAATTTAAACTAATCAAAGTAACCGTAAGAGTTAAAAGTATTTTATTCATCTGTTAAATTTCCTTATAATAAATAAAGTTCTTGAGTCGCCGGAGAAATCACATCAAGTAAATTATTAAATGTACTTGCCACCTGAGACGCGACCGTTGGGCCTTCTGCGCTATCCACTTTTGCAATATCGCCGTTCGGTTTGTAGCTAACCTTAACAGTTCCTAAACCTGGACGAGTCACCGTAGCTGGTTTACCAAAACGCTCTTCGTAGTCAATCTTAACAATTTTTTTAGCCTGGTCGGTAATTGTCGCGATACGGCCCTTGATGTCATAAGTCATTGTGATCTTTTGGCCATCAGAATTTTCTGCAAAAGTTAAATTACCTTTTGCATCGTATTTAAAACTCGTTTGACGTGTCGAAATCACTTTTCCTTTTTCGTTCATAAATGAAGACTTAACTGAAGAAACTTTTTTGTTAGCGTTATCATGAGTAAATTCAAGTTTTACATTTGACGCTTGTTTTGCTTTAATTAAACCATCTGCGTAGTACTCAAATGTAACACGTTCATTATTTTTCTTAATGATAACGGGCTTTGCAAAAGTATCGTGATAAGTAATATCTGTTGAAACATTATTTACGACCGTTAAAATACGTTGCAAGATAACTTGGCCGTTTGGCATTGGTTTATGCCAAAACTCGTATTTATTATTTGCCACAACCTCTTTACCGCAAATTCTAGTTACTGATGACCAATAGTGATATTTCGGGTCAGATGTTGAAAATTCATATTTGTAATTCTCGTTACATTTATCGCGGTCAGTAAATCCTAAAACCCAGTCTTTAACGTTATCGTATTTTAACGCCACAAAAGTAGCGTCGGGCCATACGGCCTTAGTTAAATTATGAAATTCATTATATTCATACGTGTAAACGTACTTGTCGTTTTTTGCCCATGCATTTTTATTCCAGATTAGATCTTCTTGCGCGCTGTATTTGTACTCGGTCACTAAACCGTTCGGGCCGGTGATGGATTTAACTTTCTTATTTGGAAAGTATTTGAAAGCTAGTTTTCTTGCGTTATTGTCTTCAACTTCTTTTAAAAGATCTTTGTCGTATTCAAATTTCAAAAAGTTATTATTTTTGTCGTACATGTGAGTCAAGCGACCCTGCATGTCGTAACGTTGATAACTGCCATCCGCTAAATTACGTGTGTAATAATTTTTCGTTAAAACAACATTTTCAACTTCTTTGCCGTTAGCCATAAACTTGACGCCTTCTTTAATCGGCACGGTGATCGAATACTGCTTTGCAAATTTAGATCGTTGATCATCGTCGTTTACTAATTGATCAGCTAATCTTTTCCAGTAATCCGGAGATGATGATTTGTTTTTTGGATCAGCTTTCATTTTGGCAATAACTTGCGTAATTGTGCTGTCTATATCCTTCTTAGAAATTTCACGAGCAGAGAAAACCGTTTCTTGTCCATCGCCGCACTCAGATATTTTAATGTTACCTTCAGAAGTTGTCTCTAATTTCGTTTCAAATTCAGAACACCATCCAAAACCGAAAAGGCCATTGTAGATGGTTCGGCTTTTATAAGCGCGAATGACTTTCATGTCGTAACCCGTACCTGGAACTTGTAAGTCGATCCAAGTGTTCGAGTAACTGGCGTTATTCATATCCACCAAAGCGAAAGTTTTTGGAACTGATAATAAAACAATAAAAGAAATAGCAGCTGCGGCAGTAGCTTTGATCGTCATAATTGTGTATCTCCGTGTTACACTTTTATTGTAACAATTTTTTTGATCATCATTCCACCGATAACTTGCAAACCTAGCATGGCGGCTAGTAGGACTAGACCTAGGGTTGTGCTAAACATGGGTTGAATAAAAGTAGGGTCAATCGCGTAGAATACGGCCCCTAAGATAAATGGAATACTTGTAACGATGATCCCTTGCATGATGCCTTGGGCTGTCATGGCAGAAATCTTTTTTTCTAATTTTTGACGTTCACGAATTGTTTGAACGATCGTTTGAAATGTTTCAGAAATATTACCGCCAGTTTCGCTTAATATATTATTTGCGGTTACAAACATTTGCACGTCTGGTCTTGGAATTCGCTCGGCTAAATCTGCTAATGCTTCTTCCATGCTTTGACCGAACTGGACCTGAGTCAGCACTTGGCCAAACTCAGCGCTGATCGGGTTTCCCATAATTTCAACCACACGTTGCATTGATATCGCAGGCGTTGTTCCAGATTTCACTCCGTTAGCCATAATTGTTAAGCCATCAACCATTTGATCAACAAATTGGTTGCATCGTTTTTCGTAAAGAACTTTAAGGATAATCGGTGGTAACTGAAATCCTAAAATACCGAAAGAGACTCCTAAAAAAAATCCGATCAAAACATTTGGCCAGGCGATTAAGAAAAATAGAAATCCTAAGCCGAAGCTTGAAAGTAAAAGCATTCTGTTTACTTTCTTCTCGTCAACTTCCATCCCTAAGAATTTCATATAACGTAGTACGTCTGATTTTTTACTGGTACTTTTTGAGTAGAGTAAAACTAAAACTTTGTCTGCCCAGAAATAGACAATCATAAATACGATAACACCAAATAGTGGCAGTGTTAAAAAATCATATTTAAAAAATTTTGTTAAAAAAGATAAATCCATCCTAACCTACCTTTTTCACCGGCGGTGTCGGAGGCACGGACCCTGCCAATTTCGCTTTTGGTGGATCGTTCGAAAAGATCTCCATCGGAATGTGTCCGCCTTTATCTTTTATTTCTTGGGCGAACGAAGGCACGGTTCCTGTCGATTGAAATTGGCCAAGTACTTTACGATGTAGGTCAAAACCCGTTTCTTTAAATTTAAAAATTTCAGCTAAAGTGATAACATCACCAGACATACCAGAAACTTCGGTAATGCTAATAATCTTACGACTACCGTCAGATAACCGCACAATCTGAACGATCAAATCAACCGCACCCGCAATTTGTTCACGGATAGCACGCACGGGTAAATCTAATCCAGACATCATAACTAAAGTTTCTAGCCTGGCGATACATTCGCGTGGCGAGTTGGCATGTGTTGTTGTCATCGATCCATCATGACCAGTGTTCATGGCTTGAAGCATATCTAAAGCGGCGCCATCACGCGTTTCTCCGACCACGATGCGGTCAGGTCTCATACGTAAAGCGTTCTTGATCAAATCTCGAATGGTGACTCCATTCGTACCTTCAGATGACGTGGGCCTAGTCTCTAAACGCACGACATGTTCTTGCATCATTTGTAATTCGGCCGCGTCCTCGACCGTGATAATACGTTCGTGGGCAGGGATGAATTGTGAAATCATATTTAATAGTGATGTTTTACCAGAACCAGTACCGCCGCTGATAACGACGTTGTATCCGTATTCGACCGCAATTTTTAAAAAATCGAGCATATTTTTAGAAGCACTGCCGAATTCCAAATATTTTTCGGCGCTGATTCCGCCTTTTTTAAATTTACGAATTGTTAATGCGGGGCCATCTATTGCTAAAGGCTCGATGATCGCGTTCACACGACTTCCATCTTTTAGACGGGCATCGACCATCGGGGTTGAATTATTAATTTGGCGACCCAAAGGTGTGACGATGCGTTCAATAATTCGGCGTAAATGATCGTTCGAGGTAAATTTAATTCCGGTCAGTTGAACTTTTCCGCTTTTTTCCACAAAGATACGGTTTGCTCCGTTGACCATGATTTCTGAAACCGCTGGGTCAGCTAACATATCTTCTAAAGGACCAAGACCTAAAGCTTCTTCTAAAACTTCTTTTACGATTTTTTGGCGCTCTTCACGCGACATATCCGGAGCTTCTTTATCCGCGATCGTACCGATATCACGTTGCGTTTTTGCACGTAATTCTTTTTCTTTACTTTCGCTATCGCCAGCTTCGGCCAATATTTTTTTCAAATCAATCGTACGAATTAATTCTGAATGAATGCGCAATTTTGTTAGCGTACGGGCATCGTATCCATTGGGATTACCAGCATTGGCCGTTGGGGCCTCTGTTGTTACGGCGACCGGTTTCGGCTTTTGGATTTGTTTTAATCTTTGTAAAATACCACCGCTTAATTTTCGAACGATTTCAAAATAGCTGGCCGACAGTGGTGACTTCGGGTTTGTTACTACGAAAGGTTTAGACAAAGACATTGACTGCATCGCCGTATTTTCATCAGCCGGAATAATGCCAACGGGGTTTAAACCTAAATGCTGTGCGATCACTTGCGGAGCTAAACCTTGATTCGTGTAGCGATTTAATACCAATTGAAATAATTCTTTTGGATACGTTTGCGACAATAGTTCATTCACTAAACGTTGTGTTTGTTGAACGACTAAAGTTTCTGGCGTTGCCACAATCGTAATCGCGGTAGCTTCTTGCAAAATTGTATTTTGCATCGGTCCCATTTCGTTACCAAGGTCGACAATAATGTATTTAAAACTTCTAGAAAAATATTCGATTAATTTTGATAAGCTATCTGACGGGACAGATAAAATTTCTTCAGGTCCACGTACGGCACCGACGAATGAAAAGCCCGCTGGATGTTGCGTCACAATTTGTTGAATCGGCATCGAGTTTAATGACTGCGTCGATGTCGCTAATTCACGTAAAGTTTTTAAAGGTTTTAATCCCGTAATTAAATTCTGATCGCCCACGCTTCTTGTGTCGCAATCAATTAATAGCGTGGGGGCGCGAAGCTCAAGTGCGAATGCCGCAGTTAAGTTGGCTGCAAAGATTGATTTTCCGACGCCACCTTTACCACCGATCACGGCAATTAAGTGACAATTTGGATTCAAAGCCATAGGGCCTCCTGATCGACTTTTCGGTCAAAAGTCAGTTTTTCTTGATGGGACCAAAGACCATCATCCCTATGGAATTGGCTCTAGACTTAGGTTTTAGGCTACTCTTTCAATCTAAATTTCTTTTTGACCTGATCAACGCCTGAACTTGCAGATGCTTTAATGATCGGAGTAACAAACACCACGAAGTTGCTTGAATTTTTATCGAACTCTTTACCTTGGTTTAGGGTGATAATTGCGCCCGCCGTTGTTGGTTGTGGATTGCCGTAACTATTCACCGTTTTCTTTTTAATCACGCCCCCGAAGGCTGCGCTTTGTCGGTCACGCACGGTGATCGTTGTTGAAACTGTGCTTGAAATATTTTGGTTTGATCCGACGTCAGTGACCTCAACTAAAAGTGGAAGCTCGACTAGACCTGATCGTTCTGATTTGATAATCGGGGTTACGTCTAATTTGACACGCGCTTCTTGCTTACTTTCGGCTGCGGCCCCATTTTGGCCGGCAATTAAAGTTGTCGTTGTGATCGTTCGGTTAATGATACCTTTTTTCTTATCTTGGGTTAAGACCGAAGCTGTATCTAAAATTCGCGCGTATCCATGGCTTTTTGCCCAATTTAATTTTGGAATCAAGCGATCGACTAAGTTAGCGATATCGTTCACGGTGCTACTACTTTGCTGACGTTCTGATAAATCACCAACTGCACGTAGCGATGGATTAAACGCAAAGTTAAAACTTTTTCCGTACCGCTCACTAAATTCAACGAAGTGGGCAACGATCTGAACCATTTTTGGCGGAGGTTCTACTTTTTCTTCATCTTTTTTAACGGTGATTAAATCGATAATTAAATCTTCAACTCGGCCCGCGGTTTTTTTACCGACGATCTTAATATTTTCAGTTTCGGGCGCATTATCAATAACTAGATCTGGCATGTAAAGCTGAGCTAGGCGGTTGATACGATTTTTTTCTTCTAGGCTATTCACTTGGCCTTCAAGCTTTAAAAAATCACCAACGGCGGTAATGCTGACTTCTGGATTATTCACGTCACGTGAAATGTATTCGGCGATTTTTTTACGAGCTAATGGGCTAAGCGAAACCAATGATTTAATTTGTCCGCCCGAATCCATCGACTTGATCACTTGGGCAATACGAATTAAATCTTTGGGGATTAAAGCATACCCATCAAGTAAGATTCGATTATTAACAATTTTGTATTCGATGCCTTCGATGTCGCCTAAAAGCGATTGAAGTTCACGCATGGTTTTTTCTAATTCGTCTTTGCGAATTTCAAGACGTAGTTCGACCAGCATTTGACCCGTTTTTTTATTATGAATCGTGATGATACCGCTACCATCTTTTTTAGGAGTGATTCTAAAAAAATCACTATTCTTAATTCGCTTCATATCGACCAGTTCAACGTGGCCTTTATAAATCAAATCAACATCTGGAATTTTAAACTCTTCATCTAATTCGATGCCGGCAACCAAGCTAAGTACCCGGCGAATACGTTTCGCGTTCGGTTTTTCAACCGGCTCATCAAGTGAAGTGTCGACGTTCATTTCTTTAGAATTAGCTGCTGCAGCGGCTGTCGCGGGATTAGCGGGTGCTAAGGCCGGCGTTGATGGCGCAGCCGCAGGAGGTGGCGTTTGTGCCATCACGTGTGTGCAAATTAAAATGAAAAACAGAGTAACTATTTTCGTACGATCCACCCTAAATGTAGAGCCTGGATTTATCTACCCGGGCCGTTCATTAAGTTTGGCTGAGGCTGACCAGAAAAGCCACTGGACGGGACTATTGTCCTGTTTTGGATCGAGTCGGCTGAAGAGGCCGGTAGACGC
Source organism: Bdellovibrio sp. (assembly GCA_014376935.1). Lineage (GTDB taxonomy): Bacteria > Bdellovibrionota > Bdellovibrionia > Bdellovibrionales > Bdellovibrionaceae > Pseudobdellovibrio. The sequence goes on along the minus strand of JACMQO010000121.1, from coordinate 15,459 downwards.
GGTCGCATAACTTTTCGATCATTCGGATTTCTAAGCAAGAAGTAAAGACTACTTGAATTAGAAGAAGTTAAAAAAATCAAATCTTGCGCCTGCATAACGTCAGCTTCGATCGTAATGGTCGTGTACTTCGTATCGCCCGTTAAAGTCGTTTGAATTAAATTTTTACCAGAGGGATCTTTCTCAATCGTTCGGGGTAAATTATTGTGCACGTTTACGCCCGTAGCTAAAATTACGACGTCTTCCATCAATAATGTGACTTCACGTTTTTGATTGATCCCTTTTCCAGAATCAATGATGGCCATGATATCAACGCGGTCGCCCGGTCGAATCAATTTTGCGTTAGCACGCTCGTCTGTAATATTAATCGTAACGGCTCTTTTATTCGGAGACACTTGAATTGCCATCCCTGTTTCAGGACCGGGTTCTAAAACTTTATTTTTTGTGATTGTTTGACCTTTTTTAATCGGAATAGCGGCCACGCCACCTACAACATCAGGAATACTTGAATACGAATCGGGTTCAAGGTCAGCTTTGTTACGCTCTTTATATTCGATCACGTTATCGTAAATGCTATCCATTTCACGAATATCTTCTTTAGCAACAACGACACGAACTTTTTCTCCAACAGATTTTTCAAGTTCAGCTTTTTTTTCTTGAGAGTACGAATATAGCATGAACGTGGCAAAAACCCCGGCTCCTATAGAGATCCATAAATTTCTTGATTCGTTGGGACCCATGTTCCTACCTTGTTAAAAAAACTTTTACTTCTTCTCACAATCGGCATTTAAACAGATTCCATAAACGGTCTTGATCCAAATTCTAGGCGTTTGTATTGAATCCCCGCCTTTGGGCTGGTAGTTAGAAATAGCGGCCCAAATTTTTGTACCGGTCGCATTCGCGGCGTAACTGTGATCACTTTCTGAAACGGCAATTTTACCGGCTTTTCTATCTTGAACTGATGCTAAGTCACGGCCTGCAGTTCCACTTTTGTAATTAAATGTAATTCCGCGCATTGTGGCTGGCCAAGTTTTTTCGATGGTGCCGTCGCCTGAATCTTCTGATCCATCTTGGATGGTTCCATGCACACGGCTTAGCGATGCGGCGTAATTGGTCGTGCCTCCGCCAGGGCGAAAGTAGACCAAGTTTGATTTAAAGCGAAAGGTTTCTAGCGAATAATTATAAGACGCGATTGAATTTAAAATTCCTGAATGAACCGCGCCGAAAAATCCAAGGCTAAAATTAAAAATTAATACGATAATAAATAAGGCGGGGATGGCTTCAATGATGGCCATTCCTTTTTCGGATTTTTTTGATTTTCTTTTTAGAGTGGGTTTGGTGTTCTTTTTTTCCATTAGCATCCGTTATCTTCCATCACAACGTAACTGCCAGATGATCCTAAAGAGTTCATCTGCGATTCTAATTTTTGAATCCCCTGCGAGAATCTTTTTGCGCCTGAATAAAAGTCATAACATTCTGCTTGGCTTGGATGACGAATAATAAAAGCCCGCACCGGGAATGTGAATGCTGTCTTATCAGCCGCGATCGGCCCTAAAAATGGAACCTTAATTCCAGAAAGTAATTTTAATTGAAGATCTGCTTTCGCACCAGTCCAAGGCTGACGGTATTCTCCGGCTTGGTCTTTGTTGTCGCGGTCAGAAGCTAATTTTGTTCTAAGATCGTTGTCGCCACCACTGGTATTAGCCAGGTCGCCGATAGCCAGCCCGTTTAACACAAACCAAGGTGATGAAGTCGCACCACGTGCAGTTAATAATGGAAATTGATCTGCTAAATTATTAAATTTAAGGGTCGCTTGTGTTTTTGCATCGGCTTCGCTGGTATTACCGGCTGAATAATTTCTAGCGGTTGACCAAACGATGTACTGAGAAATTTCAACCGTTGCTAATGAAAAAGTTAAAGCGAAGATTATGATGCCGCAACTGATAACTAAAACGAATGAAAATAAAAAATCGGCGATGATAAAGCCAGACTGGTTATTTAAATTAATTTTGTTATTTATTTTTTTCATTTTGGGTTTGAACTCAATGAGCGGTGAATTGAGTTTGGGTGGCATTTGCCTAAAGTTTGTTTTTTTGATTTACCTTGGCCAACGCATTCGCTTTGCCAAGTCCCGTAGCCAGCCATATTTCCCACGCGGGTCATCGGCTTACTCACAAAATTACCCACAACATTTTTTGATTTTAATTGATTTGTAACGGCTAGAAAAAAGCCGACCAACACTGTCATTAATAAGACAGCTTCGATTGCAAATTGGCCTTTTTGATTCAGATTTAAAAGATGTAAGCCAGACGGATTATTCTTTTTCAACCCAAGGAACTCGCCCTTCATTAGACGCTCCATTTTTCGGATAGGGTTTAAATCCTGATCCCGTAGCAATTTGTGTTTCTACTCGTGCAGCAAGACGTACCCCACCTTTTTCAAAGCCGACTTTCGGAGCTTTGATTAAAGCAGACATAAAAAGAACTCCGCCCATAATCATGAGGAGTACGTATTCGATAGTCATAAATTAATCTGGGGTAACCTGATCCATTGCAGTACCTAATGAGTCAACTTTACCCTTCATTTTTTCCATAATTGGTTTTTTGAAAGCTAAAACTAAACCAACAACGACAACAAGTAACAGAATATACTCGGTTGCACCTTGTCCGCTTTGATTTTTAAGAAGATTTCTTCTAAGACCCGCACGCATTTTTGATAAGAATTTCATTTTGAATTCCCCCTTCATGTAAGGGTTATCGACATAAATTGAGAAATTCTTAACGGAATGTACAAAAATATATGTCTCAAAATAGGACTATGTCCCGACCTAAGCCGCGTTTTTATGCGAAAATTTGAGTTTCTGGTCTAGGGTATTTAAACTGTAAACGTAAACCAGTTACGATACCGGCTAGTCGAAAAAGTAGCCCCATTAAGCTCAAGGAAGAACTTATGATACCAAAACAATTTATATTTCTATATGTCGTCTGCGTGATTACGCTTTTCGTAGTAAATGCTTTATTAGGTTAATAAAGCATTCTTAGATTATCTTTGATTAGTAAATTAATTCTTTAAAACGTAAATGTCGCTGTAGTTACGACCTTTTTCATCGCTATCCATACCGTAGCCGACAACAAAACGGTCATCGATTGTTTTACCGATGTAATCCGCACGAATCGGTAATTCACGACGGGCCGGCTTATCAAGTAAAGTAACGATTTTTAAAGAATTCGGATTTGAAGTTAACAAACGATTTTTTAAGAAGTTTAAAGTACGACCAACGTCGATGATTTCTTCTACGATTAAAACGTCTTTACCCGTGATATTAATCGTTATGTCTTTCGTCATGCGGCTTGATCCGCCCTTTTCAATTGACTGAACAAAAACGAAATCGACCTGCTGTGGTAAATTGATTTTTCGCATTAAATCAGCCGTAAAATGCATCGAACCACGTAGCGGGCAGATGAAAATTAACTCTCGGCCTTCGTAGTCAGCTTCAATTTGTGCGGCTAACTTCGAAACAAGTTTAGCGATTTCTTCTTGAGTTAAGAACTTCAACATGTCGTCTTTGATTTGTGCCATAATTTTCAAATTCCATTTCTTCGAAGTAGTTGCAATTAAATTACAAAGTTAAAGTCGTAACGCCCGCAGCTTGCGCCATTTTTAAATACCGAGACGCCTCTGTATTTTGCGGCTCGTACCGTAAAACATTCTCCCACTGGTCGACGGCTTCGGCAATATGATGGAAGTTATAAAGAATCAAACCAAGCTTCAGTCGGGGTGCAATCAGCTTGGCATCGACTTGTAGAACGGTTTTAAGCTCTTTGATGGCCTTATCTTTTTGGCCGGCCTGAACATACGTTTCAGCTAGACGCACTGAAAAGTCAGCCTTCTTAGCCGAAAGCTGAAAGGCTTTCGTGTATTGCTCGATCGCTTCTGGAAACTTTTTATATTGAAGATACATGTCAGCTAGTTCGGCATGCTTAGACGCAAATTTTTCATTTACGTTTTGGTCTGGCATTTGTTTCTTGTGATCAAGTAAAGCTTTGGCTTCTTCGAAAACTTTCTTAGCTTCATCGTAGCGACCAATGTCGTTCAGGATGATCGATAAACCAACGGCCGCATCGGTGTAAGACGGGTCGATCTCTAAAGCTTTTTTAAAAGTTTTAATCGCTTTGTTGAATTTACCTTGATCGTAATAGATCGTCGCTAACATTTGAAAAACTTCAGGATTTTTTGAATTTAAAAGTGTCGGCTGATTTAATAAAGGCTCTGCTGTTTTGTAATCGCCTTCAATAAAACTTTCGCGCGCTTCGTCGATCAACTGATGAGAAAATGATTTCATTTTTTACAGACCCTTTGATTTTAACAACTTAGCTTCGTTAGAATTTTCGTACTTTGAAGTTAAAAGTTCGACATATTTTTGTTTTTTAGAATCATTGTCGGCTTTAGCTGCAGCACGAGCCGCGCCCAGTAAGGCTTTCGGGTCTAAACCCAAGGCCGGATACTTCGCTAACATAATCTCGTAGCGGTTTAAAGACGCTTCGTAGTTTTCATGAAGTAGGTAGAAGTCGCCGATGTACAATTCTTTTTCGGCTAACATCACAAAACATTTGTCTCGTTTTTCTTTAGCTTCAATAAAATATTCTGATTTCGGATAATTTTTAATTACATCGTTAAAAGAATAAATAGCATCGTTAGCTAAAGTTAAATCGCGATCGACCGTTTCAGGTAGTTGCTGGTAAAAACTCATGCCGGTTTTAAAAACAACCATATCAATTTTTGGATGCTTAGGGTGAAGGTCGCGAAAATTTTGGTAAGCGATTTGCGCTTCAGCGTAAGATTCGCGTTTGTAATGAACATCGGCTACCGCTAATTCAGATGCGGTCGCAAAAGAACTATACGGAAATTTATTTTTAACATCGGCGTATTTTTGTAAAGCGATCTCGTAACGTTCAGCTTCATCATACTCTTGCGCAATTTTAAATAGACCTTCAGGTGTCGTTGAATTTTTATCGGCCGAAGAGCAACCCATAAAATATCCAAAAACTGTAAAAATGAACAATGATTTCAAGATCTTAGTAGTCATAATTTTTTTCCTGTTTCAATCAAACCTGATCCGAACTTTGAAGTCAAAAACTTACCGAGAAATACCAAGCGATATGCTGTTTTTGTAGGCGCAATACGTACGATTTACTTCGCCGCCGGTAGCACTGGCCACGAAGGCGATGACAAAATCTCAAGATTTTTTTTAGAAACCCAACCTGAAAAAGCGCCCGGATAGCGAACCTGCACGTAGTCGGGTTCGATTTTTAAAACATCCACTTCAAGCCCAGCGGCCGCTTCAAAAATGGCCGCTTGGTTTCCGCCACTGGCCGTTTGCACCGACGTGTTGTCGGTCGTGATAATCGCTTTTGGAACTGAAATGTCAGACCATTTGATGACGGTTAAAAAAAGAAAAAAGGCCGAAACGGCAAGCGCAGAGCTGAAACTAACGATAAGGCCTACAGAATTTTTTTTCTGAATCGATAAATTTTCGCTTTCAATTTGGTTCTTTTTTCGAGCCAGCATTGTTTTTAAAGCCAAGAAGATGCTAAACGCAAAAAAGATTAGAAACCCCAAAAATAAGAAATCTAAACCGACGTTATTTAAAGTTACTTTTTGTAAAGTCTCGATGGTCGAAATTTGATGAGGAATTTGTACAGGTTGATATTTTTTGGCAATTTCGGTCGACAAAGCTTTCGCAAAGGTGTTGTCTGCATTCAAAGAAAGAGCTTTTTTTGACCAAATAAAGGCGTTTAGATTATCCCCTTTTTCGAAGGCGATCGTTGAAAGGTTGTGATAAATCACAGAGGCTTGCTCGGCCGTGATCGCTCCCTGACCTTCGTCTAGCAATGTTTGGTATTTACGAACAGCGTCATCCCACTTTTTTTCCTGCTGTAGGGCTAATCCCTCTTGGAAATGCTGTTTAAACTGTTGTTGAAAAGTCATTGAATCTTGCGGCATAGAGCCAAAGTCTACAAACATCCGGCTGTAATTGTCATGAGCTACTGCACCAAGGTAAACTATTCAGGTTAAAGACATATTTTAAATATAAACTAAAGAAGGGTTTTTATATGCTATCGGTTTTTAAAAATGCAATGAACTACGTTCAAAACTCAGATGAAACACTTGTGGGTCGTCAAATTGACAAAGATCCCATTGTTGAAGGGTTAGTGACTGATCTTGTCGATGAAGTCACCGTTCATAATGGATCATTGTTCGGAGTTCGTCCTCCGCAACCTCATTTAGTTGAACAGTTTAAGAAAAAAATGGATCACTTGGGCGCATTACGTGGTCGTCCTTTATACCATCCATACATCGGAACCGGAGCCGGTAACGGAGTTTACGTTGAATTAGAAGACGGTAGCGTAAAATTAGATTTAATTAACGGAATTGGAATTCACATCATGGGTCATAGTCACCCACGCGTGATGAAAGCAACGGTTCGTGGGGCTTTAGCGGATATCGTGATGCAAGGAAATCTTCAGCCGAATAACGAATACTGGCAGCTATCAGAAAAGTTAGTGCAAATCGCCTCTAGAAAAAGCCGATTGAAGCATGCATGGTTTGCAACGTGCGGCACAATGGCTAACGAAAGCGCTTTAAAATTAGCTCGTCAAAAAAATTCTCCGGCTAGACATATTTTTGCAATGAAAAATGCGTTTGCAGGTCGTTCAACGATGATGGCCGAAGTCACTGATAATCCGGCTTATAAACAGGGACTTCCAGATTACAATGAAGTTCTAAGAATACCAAATTACGATAAAAAAGATCCGCAAAGTGCTGAAAAGGCTTTAAAGGCGATGAAAGAGCTTTACGCGAAACATGAAAAAGATGTTTCATGTTTTGTTTTTGAACCGATGTTGGGAGAGGGTGGATTCGTTCCCGTGCCTCGTGAATTTTACGTTCCGATGTTAGAATTCTGTAAGCAAAATAAAATTGCAATTTGGGCCGACGAAGTTCAAACATTTGCTCGTACCGGTGAATACTTCGCCTTTGAAACGATGGATTTAGGACAATACGTTGATATCGTGACGATCGCAAAAACGGTTCAACTAGGCGTTACGTTCTATACTGAAGAATACAATCCAAAACCGGGTTTAATTGCCGGAACATTCTCGGGCAGCACGGGTTCAATGATGGCCGGGTTAGAAATTTTAAATATTTTAGCAGAAGGCTACATCGGACCAAATGGTCGCATCATGGAAATCCACAGACGTTTCATCGACGGATTAAACCGTTTGAACGAAACGACTTGTAAGGGATTAGTTATTGATGCGGGCGGAATGGGATTAATGATTGCCTTTACTCCGTTTGATGGAAAAAAAGAACAAGTTGAACTTCTAATTAAGAAGATGTTCCAGAATGGGTTGATCGCATTTAGCTGTGGTAAAGATCCAGTTCGTATTCGCTTGTTAGTACCAGCGATTATTCAAGATCAAGATATCGAAACGGCTTTACAACTTATTGAAAAATCAATCTTACAAGGTTTGGGTTAGGTTACTTTTGAACTTTATTGAATCATGCCGAAAACTAATATCATTTGATAGCTCTCCAACCAGTTCAACGGTTGAAAGTGTTCAGTATTTGGCAGAACTTGCGCGGGCCGAAGGCTTCATCGTTGAAGTTATGAACGAAGTTCAAAACGGTATCGCGCAAGACAATATTATCATTCGCACCGAAGAGTTTAAACCAGGCGATCAAGAGTTTCTTTTGCAGACGCATTTAGATACTGTTGATCCTGGTCATTTTGCATTATGGAAAAAAAATGGTTTTAACCCGTATGATGCCACCATCATTGATGGAGCTATTTACGGAGTGGGAACAGCCGAAGTAAAGCTTGATTTTTTATGTAAGCTTGAAGCTTTAAAAAAGATGAAAGGCAAAAAATTTAACGCCTTAAAACCAGTTTTGGTCGGTACTTTCGGCGAAGAAACGGGAATGCAAGGCGCTTTAAAATTAATTCGTAAAAATAAAATTAACGCGAAATACGCACTGATTGGCGAGCCTAGTAATTTAAACATAATTCATGCGGCCAAGGGTTTTGCCACGGTTGAAATTCGGATTCCGCTGTCTCCGGCAGAAATCGAACACAAATTAAGACACGATCAGCTAGAATCAACGTCAACCCAGTCAAAAATATTTTCTGGAAAGGCGGCTCATTCGTCGCTTCCGCATTTGGGTGATAATGCGATCGTAAAAATGTTCGAATATCTTCAAAAGATGCCAGACGATATGATGATCGTCGAAGCCGACGGTGGTATTCGTTTTAATACGATTCCGAACCAAGCTATTGTTGAACTTGATTTTACGACCGAAGGTCAAAGTGTGACATTACGAAAAATGAATAAAATCTATAACGTACTAAAATCGGTTCAACAAGAAATGGAATCAATTCAAGATACCGAATTTGAGCCCGTTCATTCCACGTTAAGCATTGGTTTAGTTAGAACCAGTGATGACTCGATTCTGTTGGGCGGTTCATGTCGTATTTTGCCAAACGTCACGCAAGAGCATTATGAAAAATGGATGCAAGATATTAAAAAAGTCTGCGATGAAAATCAGGCGCAATTTAATATTACTGACTATAAGCGTCCGTTTAGAACGGCTGATAATTCACAATTAATTAAAGCAGCCCAAAGTATTTTAACAAAGCTAGATTTAGACCCCAGCTGCAAATCGTTGGCTTCAACGAATGAGGCCAGTCTTTTTACACGTTTAAATATCGAATGCATTTGTTTCGCGGCAGGGGCTAGGCAAGATAATGTCCATACCCCCGAAGAGCATGTTAAAATATCAGACTTAGAAAAATCCATTTTGTTCTACGAACAGATGGTAGAAAGGTTTTGTTTATGAGTTTTATCGTAAGAAATGTACGCCGGGAAGACCTGCAGCAATTAACAGACTTGGCGAAGCAGTTTAATCTGCTGAACTTACCAGGTGATCGTAAAGTATTAACTGAAAAAATCGCACGTAGCGAAGCTTCGTTTGCCGGCAAACTAGATAAAGCCGATACGGAATATATTTTTGTTGTCGAAGATATCGAAGAAAAGCTAGTTGTTGGCAGTTCGCTTATTATTGCTAAACACGGTAATGAAAAAACCCCACACAGTTATTTTAAAGTATTAAAGCGCGATCATTTTTCTAAAGATTTAGGCGTAGGATTTATCCATCAAGTTTTACGTTTTCAATTAGACACGGAAGGTCCGACTGAAATTGGTGGTCTTTTAGTTGATAAAATCTATCGTCGTAGACCCGAGCGTTTAGGAAAACAAATTTCTTTAAGCCGTTTCGTCTATATGGGAATAAATCCAGATCGTTTCGAAGAGCGCGTTCTTTGCGAATTAACTCCACCCTTAACCGAAGAAGGACGTAGCGAATTTTGGGAGGCCTTAGGCCGCAGATTCACAGGGCTTCCGTATCAAGAAGCGGATTTACTTTCACAAACAAGTAAAGAATTTATTGAATCATTATTTCCAGAAGAAGATATTTATTTAAGTTTACTTGATGCCAAAGCAAGGCTTGTTTTAGGCCGTGTGGGTGAAGCCACAAAACCAGCGCAGCATCTATTAGAAAGTATCGGCTTTGAATACTTAGAAGAAGTAGATCCTTTTGATGGAGGCCCCCATTACGGAGCAAAAACAAAAGATATTTTACCTATTAAGCAGGGTAAAAGCCTACGCGTGAGCGAAGGTAAAGATGTGGCATTTACGCAAAAAGGTTTAGTGGGCGCAGGCTCTGATGACTTTAAGTGTATTTCTTCGGGTTATGAAATTAGCGGCGACAGCGTTTATTTACCAAGTAAATCACGCGATCTATTACAACTTGATATCGGACAAAATGTTTTTGTCAGTCCATTTGAATATGGAAGAAAGTAATTTATGGCATTAAAAGATTTAACATTTCTAGGCGATTTTATTCACGGCAAATTTTCTTTACCGGATAAACCAAATGGTCAGCTTAAAGATATTAGCCCTGGCGATACAAACGACGAAATTATGACAACTTCATACAAGTTGGATAACGTGGATCGCGCGGTTCAAGTCGCTAAACAAGCTTACGGACCTTGGGCTCGATTAACCGTCGAAGAAAGAAAGCGTCATCTACTTAAATTACGTGATGTCTTTGTTGCTCACGAATCAGAAATGGCTGAGATCATCGCGCGTGATACAGGTAAGGCGTTATGGGATTCAACCACCGAGGCGAAAGCTTTAGCCGGAAAAATTGATATTACTTTAAATGCCTCATTAAAACTGATCGAAGACGAACGTATCGTGAATGCCTTACCTCAAGTTGACGGGGTCATTCGTTACCGATCGCGTGGCGTGATGGCGGTACTTGGTCCCTTTAATTTTCCGGCCCACTTACCAAACGGACATATTATACCCGCATTAATTTCTGGTAATACCGTTGTCTTTAAACCGTCAGAGCAAACACCAGCTGTTGGCCAATTCTATGCGCAGATGATCGAAAAGGCAGAGCTTCCTCCGGGAGTTTTCAATCTGGTTCACGGCGAAGCTGAAACGGGTCGTCGTCTTGTGGCGCACGAGTTAGTCGATGGAATTTTATTTACTGGTTCTTACGAAGTCGGACTTAAAATTAAACAAGAAACTTTAAATCACTATTGGAAAATATTAGCATTAGAAATGGGCGGTAAAAACGCGACCGTCGTTTGGGATGATGCTGATATGGATAAGGCGATTTACGAAACATTGGTCGGAGCATTCATGTCGACGGGTCAACGTTGCTCAGGAACATCAAGGGTTATTGTTCATGATAGAATTGCAGACCAATTCACCGACCGTTTTTATGAAGCGGCTAAAAAATTAACGATCGGTCACTGGTCTAAAAATCCTTTCATGGGTCCATTGATAAATCAACCAGCCGTTGAAAAATACATCCGTTTTCAAGAGATGGCGAATCGTGAAAATGCAGAAAGTTTAATGCGCGGAAAAAGTTTAGATCTAGATCACAAAGGTCATTACGTAACGCCAAGTATTCATCTAGTGAAAAAATTTGATCCCAATTCAATGTATCAAAAAACTGAAATTTTTGGTCCAAATGTGGCGATTTACAGATCAAGTGATTTCAACAACACGATGGAAATCGTTAATTCCACGGGGTACGGTTTGGCCATGTCTTTATTCACTAAAAATAAAGAGTTATATAACGAAGCCTTGTTACAAGCGCGCGTCGGTATTTTAAATTGGAATCGCACAACGAACGGTGCAAGTTCGCGCCTGCCTTTTGGCGGCATGGGTAAATCTGGTAACGATCGACCGTCAGCGCACTTTGCAATTCAGTACTGCACAGTGCCGGTTGCAAGTTTAGAAGACCCAACGTCGTTAGATAAAACGAAGCTTCTTCCCGGAGTGACGCTTGACTAAAAAGACAAAACTTTTGTCCGCAAGTTTTCTAACATTGATAGCTGCGGCAGCTTTGACGATGACTTTCTTTGCGTACCAATTTCTATGGAAGGGCATGAGTAAGGATTCGACCGAGGTTTTATTTGACGTAAGCCCGGGCGCAAGTATGACTCAGATCGTGAATGATCTTCAGGATAAGGGTTTTATCCGTAATTCAAATTTATTTATGATGTACGCACGGCTACGTAAAATGAGTTCGAAGTTAAAAGTCGGCGAGTACGCTTTAAATAAAACGATGAATGCCGACCAAATCTTATCGGTTTTAGCTTCAGGCAAAAGTGTAACCAGAAATTTTACGGTCGCCGAAGGTCTAACCCAATTTGATATTGCAGAAATTTTTGAAAAATCAGGTTATGGAACAAAAGCTGAATTTTTTAAACTCGTGCGGGATAAAGAGTTCATCAAATCGCTATTGAATGAAGATTTAGAAAGCCTAGAAGGCTATTTATTTCCCGAAACTTATAAAATAACTAAATTTGAAACGATGAGATCGATTGTTACCCAAATGGTAAAAAGATTTCTTTTGGTTTGGTCAAAATATGAAGTTGCGGCGAAAGAAAAAAAATGGACGCGTAATCAAGCGGTCACATTTGCTAGTATCGTTGAAAAAGAGACGGGTGCTAGTTCTGATCGCCCACTTGTTTCATCCGTCTTTCATAATCGATTAGCGCAAAAAATAAAATTACAAACCGATCCAACAGTTTTGTACGGGATTGCGATGTTAAAAGGCCAGATGCCGAATAACATTACGAAGTTGGATTTGGTTACTCCGACACGCTACAATTCGTACACAAATTACGGATTGCCACCAACCCCAATTTCGAATCCGGGTGAAGACGCCATTAAAGCGGCCTTAATGCCCGCTTCGACGAAATATCTATTTTTTGTTAGTCGCAATGATGGAACAACGTTATTTAGCGAAACGTACGCAGCCCATAGTTCTGCGGTTAAAACTTTTCAAATGAATTCAAAAGCTCGAGAAGGAAAATCCTGGAGAGATTTAAAAAAAGTGATTCCGACGCCAGCTACGAATACTTCAGAAAAAGCTAAGCCTTAGTTTAAGGCTTAGTGTAATTTGAAAGCTATTTGCACTTTAAGAATTGCACTGTTGTCGGCTCAGAAGCATCGTAAATAGACTCTGTTAAAACAACGGCGTTTTTTTCATAAGTTACTAACGTTACCTTTAAATCATGATCTTCAACCAAAGTATAATTGGTCGATGTTGGCGTGATCATTGGTGTGTTTAATTGAACGTCAACAACACCGTCTTGCATTGCAGTTTCCATTTTAGCTCTGTAAATATCGCCATCTTTAAATAAAATTAAACTTTTAACGAAGCCATCGTTAGCGACTGGTTTACAAGTTAAAACAGTTTTTCCGAAACAAACTGAGTTCATAAGGAATGAAGATACAATTAAGCTGATGATAAGTTTCATAAAATCCCCTTGAAATAGACGTTTACGTATAAAATCCAAACACAAAAGAAGCTATGTTTTTAGTAAAGGTTGAATTTTTTCTATATCTAGATTTTCGATCGTTTTCTGATTGGATCTAGCCAGAATTTACTCTGGCTTACCTTGATATAATTCGAACATTTTTAGGTCCGCATTAAAACGAAAGGTATTCAGTCGTAAATTGCCGTTACGATCTACAGATGGCGCAACGATATCTAAATGGCCATCATGATCGACATCTTGCAAAGCCAAGCTTGTCGAATTTTTATCTAAAGTCACATAGGCATCGCTATCTTCAGCCAGATCAAACTTTTGTTTAAAAGTTTGCGTTTTTGTCGCAGGATCAATTTGAAAAACATCGATTTCTAATCCGCCCGCAGTTTTTACTTTTAAAATTAAGAATTCGATTTGGTCTGATGTAAAATAACCGGTGATTTTAGCCAATACATTTCGACTTGGTGGATTGATGAAAGCTGATAACTTCGATCGGACAGTTGGGATCGAGGTCAACCCAGCAACGATGATGGCGATCGCGATAAAACCCGCGATGACCTTTTTTTGACCTACCTTGTCTGATTTTTCAATTGTGTTCATTGCCTGATAGTTTGTTATACTTCTAAGTATGGGTCAAATAAGTCATGAACAATTTTATCAGTTGATCGAAGCCAGACAATCTATTCGTCAGTTTAAAAAGGACGAAGTGCCTGATCAGGTCATAAACAGAATTTTAAATGCGGCCATGCATGCGCCGTCAGGAAAGAACCGCCAGAACTGGCGATTCTTCGTTGTTCAAGGAAAAAAGCGTGATGATTATTTAACGTATTCACAAAAATCATGGCTTCGAATTAAAGATATCTTACAAAAACAATTAAAGCCCAGCTTGTACGACTTCACTGAAAGATTTTTCTTCACTTTAGGAAACGCGCCAGTCTTAATTTTTGCTTACTCGGTCAACACGGCCGAAGAAAATTACCTAACAAGCATAGGTAGCGTGTACATGGCCGTTGAAAATCTAAACTTAGCCTGCGTGGCCGAAGGTTTAGGGTGTTGCACCATGGGGGCGCCTCTAGAAATTAAGAAAGAAGTCGACGAATTTTTAGGAGTCACCGAAGACGAGCTTTATAAAAAAGGTGAAATAGAATTACTGTGCGGCATTGTTCTAGGGTACCCAGATCACAAACCACCCAAAGCCCCAAGAAAAACAGAAAATAAAATTACTTGGTTAAGGTAACTAGTTTAAAATTGAAGTATTTAGCCAAATAAAATAATCTGTTCCGCATGAAACCAATTATTTTAACGGGCGATCGCCCGACAGGGCCTTTACACATTGGCCACTACGTGGGCTCTTTAAAAAACAGATTTGATTTTCAAGATACTTATAAACAGTATTTACTGATCGCTGATTCGCAAGCGATGACTGATAATTTTGAACGTCCTGAGCTTGTTCATGAAAACGTGACTCAGGTGGCTTTAGATTATTTAGCAGTGGGCCTTGATCCAAAGAAAAGTACTTTTTTTATTCAGTCACAAATTCCTGAACTTTGCGAAATGATGTTTTACTTTATGAACTTAGTAACGGTCGCACGTGTTCAAAGAAACCCAACGATCAAAGAAGAAATTAAGCAAAAAAGTTTAGAAGAATCACTACCTGTCGGATTTTTTTGTTACCCGATCAGTCAGGCCGCCGACATTTTAGCTTTTGATGCTGACGTTGTTCCGGTGGGCGAAGATCAAAACCCGATGATCGAACAAACAAACGAAATCGCTAGAAAATTTAATTTGGTCTACAAGGTAAAATGTTTTAAAGACGTTAAATCAATCGTCGGTAAAATTGGCCGCTTGCCCGGCACTGACGGTAAAGCGAAGATGAGTAAATCATTAGGGAACGCCATTATGTTAGGTGACACCGCTGACCAAATTAAAAAAAAGGTGAACGCAATGTTCACGGATCCGAATCATCTTCGCATTGAAGATCCGGGCTCTGTCGAAGGTAACGTCGTCTTTATGTTCTTAGATTATTTTGATCCTGATAAAGCAGGTTTAGAAGAATTAAAAGCGCACTACCGTCGCGGCGGTTTAGGTGACGGACAAATCAAAAAACGTCTGATCGAAATTATGGATGCGTTAATCGCACCGATGCGCGAAAGACGCTTACAGTATGCGGTTGACCTTGGTTACGTAAAGCAAGTTTTAACTGACGGAACACAAGAGGCACGACAAGTAGCCGCAAAAAAAATGGATCAAATGAAACACGCCATGAAGTTGATTTATTAATTTTTTTTAGCGAGCTACCGAATTAAAGTGCTCTGCAACTTGTACAGTTCGAACTGTACAAGTTGCAGAGTGTTTTAAAGCGACCTCGTAAACGATCCGCATTTTACCCGGCACTTAACGTGCAACCCACGTGACCGATACCCTCTCTTAAGCCTTGAAATCGGACGTGTTCCGCGAAGAATTTGGTTTAAAACCAATATACGTAAGCTGCTGAATTAAAAAGAAAATTTCTAAAAACATGACGTAGATTTCTTTCAAAAAACTAGTGT
>JACMQO010000015.1 GCA_014376935.1 Bdellovibrio sp. | reverse complement strand
GCGTACTTTAGTGATCTTAAAACTAATTTTATTAGCTTTAGAAGCCATTAAACGCGTTTTAGACCTTTTATATTTATACTTCGTATTCAAACGTATAGAAATGCTGACCATCAACGACATCGATGGTCATGTGCGCAGTAATCCCAACCAAGTCGCCCGCACCGCTATCAGGAATCACCGCAATAGTTTGCGTCGGCACTCCACGGTTCATGATCGAACTGTGCTGCAAAGAAAAATACCCTTCTAATTCGCCAAGCTTTCCTTAGCCGTTTTTTTTATGAACTTATTTTATACGGTCTTTGGCACTATGAGAAGCTGGCGTCACTGCTTCGTGACTAAAGGCCGATGCTAATCCGAACTTTGGCATATTTCCATAAAGACATTCAAAACCTTGCTGGCTGACCTTGTACGTTTCGTGATAAATTCCGACGTCGCCACTTTTACCTGCTTTTTTCATAAAGGCCATCCAAGCATCGTAATGCGGAAGCGATTTATCAGACGCAAATCGATCTAAATGTTCAAATGAATCCCAGTACGAAATTAAACACGTTGTCGTTGGAAAAAGC
The DNA here is from genome assembly GCA_014376935.1 of Bdellovibrio sp. GTDB lineage: Bacteria > Bdellovibrionota > Bdellovibrionia > Bdellovibrionales > Bdellovibrionaceae > Pseudobdellovibrio. The sequence continues at coordinate 14,085 of JACMQO010000015.1, read as the reverse complement.
CTAAAGAAGGACTCCATTCCACGCATTCCTAGCGATTTATCTTTTTGAAGAGTCATCAACATTTTCGTCATCGCCAGAATGACCGGAAGCCAGCGGTGAAACAACCACCACTTATTCACGCGCATACCAATAATAAAAACAACGAAGTCTTGGTCGGTCTTTGCTGTAAAGCGACCGTTAAAAATTTTATCCATACAGAAACATAGTGCGCATTTAAAATTTATTCATCCAGATTTTATACCTTCACACAGAGCTAACATAAAAAAAGGGATTCTTTTCAGAATCCCTTTTCAAAAAATCTAATTATGAAAACCGAAACTAGTTCGACTCTTCTTTAATATCTTTTGCGTCGACTTCTTTCACTTTCGTTTTGTCAGTGATCATTTTAATGACTTTCTCTTCAGTGATCATGTAAGTTAAACGGCTTAATTGTTCTGGTTTACCGTACCATTCTTTAATGCGTTCGATATCGATATTTGTTTGCGCTGCGTACTCTGCGTACTTTGCGTTAACATCTTCTTGAGTCGCCATTAAGTTATGCTCTTGAGATAACTTGTCGATTAGAAAACTTGATTGAATCATCTCGCCCGCAGTTTTTGCGAAATCAGAATCCCACTTTTGAACGTAGTCTTCAAATTCAGCTGGCTGCATACCTTGTTCAGTCATACGTTTTTTGAAATCTTCAATTAACGCTGCTTTTTGGTCTTTAAGTAAAGACGCTGGTACATCAACTGGATTTGCATCCACTAATTTTTTTAATAAACGATTTTTGAAGTTATCTTCGATACGTTTTTTTTCTGTTTGTTCAGTGTCTTGTTCAATTGTTTTTTTGAATTCAGCAACTGTTTGGTTCGCACCGATTGCAGTTAATAATTCATCATTGAACTCTGGTAATTCTTTTTTCTTCATCGATTTCAAAGTCACTTTGAAAGAAACTGGCTTACCTTCTAATTCTTTAGCGTGGTACGGAGCCGGGAATTTTAAATCTAAAGTGCGAGTCTCGCCCACTTTCATGCCAACGATACCTTCTTCGTAACCGTCGATGAATTGTTTAGAACCTAATTCTAAATTGTGGTCTTTACCTGCACCGTTTTCTAAAGCTTTACCGTCAACGAAACCTTCGAAGTCGATAACAGCCACGTCACCCAATTGAGCTGGGCGCGCGTCTAACACATCAACGAAGTTCACTTTTGAATTACGGATGTTATTGATCACTTGGTCGATTTTTGATGTGTCGAAAGTATATTTTTCTTTCTCGACTTCTAAACCTTCCCATTTTTTTACTTTAACTTCAGGGCGAATATCGAATACGGCCGCGAATTTAAAATCTTTAGTTTCTGATGGATCTTCGAATTCAAATTCAGGGTAGCTGATTGGATCGATTTTTTGATCTTGTAAAGCCACTGGATAATGTTTTTGGATAAGGTCTTGAGCCACATCACCTTGAATGCGATCTTTGTACATCGTTTTGATTGTCGCAATCGGCGCTTTTCCTTTACGGAAACCTTTGATTTCAACTTGGCGTTGAATGTCTTGGTACGCTTTTTCGAAAGCCGACTTCACAACTTCTTGTGCAATCTCAACATTTAGCTTTCTTTGTAATCCTTCGGTCGTTTGAACTTGTGCTTTCACTGACTCTCCTTATAATAAAACCAAGCACGCAAAGTAGTGTGCTTTTTAGGCAAAAGCAATGGTAAAAAAAGCTCATTTTGTTACAGGTAAAGGTGGAGTTGGTAAGTCGCTCGTAGCGGCGGTATTAGCACGTCATTTCAGCCAGAAAAACCAGCATTTACTACTGGCAGAGCTATCAGAGTTTAGTTTTTACAAAGATTTTCTAGATTTACCGCAAATTCGTTACACACCCACCAACTGGACTGGTCTAGTTGATGTGGCTCAGTGGAGCGCCCAAGATTGCCTGCGCGAGTACGCATTACACTTACTTAAAATTCAAAAATTATATGAACTTTTTTTCGAAAATCCAGTGACCCGTTCGCTTGTTCAAGTCGCCCCGGGCGTTCAAGAACTTGCGATCTTAGGCAAAGTGACCTCATCGCCACGTCGCCATGGCCCACCCATGAGCTACGATCAATTAGTGATCGATGCTTTTGCGACCGGACATTTTTTAAGTTTACTGCAAGCCCCGAAAGCGATGGCCGATACGATTCCTTTCGGCCCCATGGGAGACCAGTCGCGCAGTATCGACAAACTGATTCGTGATCCTAACTTCACCGAAGTCCACGTTGTTAGCCTTGCGGAAGAGTTGCCGATCACCGAAACGCTTGAACTTTATTTTGAACTTCAAAAGACATTTCAGATCAAACCAAAAGTCTATTTGAATAAACTTTTCAATTTAACTGAAAAAGATTTGTCGAAGTTAGATGCGAATGCGCAAGATTATTTATCGGTTCAAGCCGAAAATGAATTGAAAGCGAAAAAGACTTTACAGAAAAATCAAATTGAATTCATTTCGTTACCGCTTGTGACTACCTTAAATACATCGGCCATTATTGATTCACTCCTTCCATATGTTACGGGAGTTGTATGATTAAGATTAAGCCGGAAACAAAAACATTGATTTGCATCGGCACGGGCGGCGTCGGCAAAACCACGCTGGCAGCTAGTTTCGGAGTAGGCCTTGCCTTAGAAGGCAAAAAGATTTTAGTGCTAACAATCGATCCTTCAAAACGTTTAGCTCAAGCCTTAGGGCTAAAGCCCGATGGCGAACTTCATCAAGTTGATTTGTCTGAAGTCAGTGGTGGAAACAAACCTGCAGGCCAGCTGTGGTCTTGCGTGATCGACCATCAAAAAGCTTTTGAAAAATTTATTCGCCAAGCTTCTAAAAACGTAGCCTCTGAGTCCGAAATCAACCGCCTTTTAAAAAATAAATTATATCTGCAACTTTCAGGTCGACTAAGTGGTTCGCAAGAGTTCACCTCATTAATTAGTTTGTATCAATACGTGCAAAGCGGTGTTTATGATTTAGTGATCTTAGATACGCCACCCGCGCAGCACACTTGGAGTTTTTTAAACGCGCCAGAAAAAATAGCCAATCTTTTTAACGAAGGCATTGCGAATTGGTTCAGGGCCGGAAATGAATCTGGGTCTTTGTTTAAAAAAATAGTGAATATTGGAACGACTCAAGTTCTAAAAGCCTTAGAGCTTTTGACTGGATCTGAATTTATTAAAGAGTTGTCGTCATTCTTTAAAGCCATTCAAAACTGGCAGGGCCCACTAGAGGCTTACGTGATGAATTGCCATCGCCTTTTGATTTCTCCGCAGACTGAATTTGTACTGGTGACCGGGCTTGATCCTTCACGACTGAAAGAGGCTTATAAACTAGCAAAAGAAATTAGGACGCAAGGTTATAAACTAACCTCGATTGTTATTAACCGTGTGCCGGGTTGGTTATCGACCCAAACCACCGCGACGTTCGATCCTAAAACCAGTTTAGTTGAAGGTGATCGGTTAAATAACATAATTCATTATTATCAAAGCTTAGAAACTGAACTTAAAAAAAGTATTCAGTCTTTCTCATCGCAGCAGAGTGTATACAAATGCTTCGAGTTCAGTCAAAATACCGAGAATGTTCCACAACTTAAAATCAACTACGATCAGATTATCGAAATCACTTAACTTCGCGGTTCTAGTCGCGGTGACTTTGATTATTTCTAGCTGCGTGATCGTGCCCAGATCACCAGAAGGTCCGCGGCCTTTAACTGAACGCGAAGTTCTTTACGAAAAAGGTAACGCCCTTTTAATGGCTCACGAATATGCAAAGGCCGAGGTTCTGTTTTTAAGTCTGACAGGTCAGCATATGCAAAAACCGGATGCCCCTTATGATATGTCACTTTGGAATTTATCAACGATTTACGATAAAAACGGTTTTGCTGAACGTTCGATTTTAATTTTATTACCCCTTTTAGATTCAGAATACGTTTCACAATTTAAGATCAAAGCGGCACTGATGAAAAATTACTTTCTTTTAGGTAATTCAACCGAAGCGCTAAAGTATAAAAAAATGCTGGATGCCGAAAATCCTAAAATGACGGTTGCGGCCAATGCACTTTATTACGATTTAGTTGAAACCTTAGATTTAAACTACGACCATTTACTTCTTGAAGAACTTCAATACGTTGGCGAAATTCAAAAGTATCTGATTTTCGTCATGGAGCAAAATGAATCCAAAAAGAATGAAAAAGTGACCGAACTTTTGACTTCAATTTATGATGCGGCTTACGCCATGCTTGCAAAAGACTCGGTTAATCCTGAGTTTAAAAAGAAAATCGCCATTTCTTTGTTAAACAACCTAAGACGTTTTGAATTGTTGAAACTAAACGATTTAAATATTAATCAAAAAACAGTTTCTAAATTTACTCTTTATGCAGATAAGAAACAAAAACAAATTACAGATTGGTTACATCAATGAACGCTGACGCAAATACTTTTAGTGCCCAAAACCATATTCATAATCAAGTCTGTGCTAACTACACAGAAGTGCAAAACTGGTTTCAATCTGTTACAAAGCGCTTAGCTTATCCTATCTATTCTAGTTATGATATTCGTGACTCTGGCTACAAAGTGACGAACGTCGACGCTAATATTTATCCGGCTGGATTCAATAATATTTGCCCCACCGATAAAGAAAACGCGGTTGATTTATTTAAAAAATATATCAACATTCACTACCCATTCGGGGTTAAAAAGATTTTATTAATCACCGAAGAACACACAAAAAATCCGTACTACTTAGAAAATGTTTATACGATTTCTGATTTGCTAGAACAGGGAGGCTTTGAAGTGCGTTTAGCATTTCCGAAAGACTTGCCTGAAGTCATCAATCTTGAAAGCGTAACGGGTCACAAACTTCAGTTCGGTAGCGGCTTTGAAAATTCAGACTGGGTGAAAGATTTCAAACCCGATCTAGTTATTAGTAACAACGACTTTTCATTATCGTTACAAGAATGGGGAACTCAAAACACGCACCCGATGAACCCGCCGCGCGAACTAGGCTGGTATCAACGTAAAAAATCAAGGTACTTTAAACACTACAATCAACTGGTAAACGAATTTGCAGCCGTCGCAAATATAGATCCTTTCTTAATGCGAGTTGAAACTGAAGAATTTGCTAACTTCGATATCGGTAGCGAAGAAAGCCGTAAAGAGTTAGCGGCCCGGGTTGATTTATTTTTAGCCGGATTAAAAATAAAATACGCCGAACTAAAAATCACTCAAGAACCTTTTTGCTTCGTCAAAAATAACGCTGGAACATACGGACTGGGTGTTGTGCGAGTCTCTAGCGGACAAGAAGTTTTAGAATGGACTTACAACGCTCGTAAAAAAATGAAGGCCGCTAAAGGTGGTCGCGATATTGAAGAAGTGATTATCCAAGAAGGTATTCCTTCCATCGTGAAATCAGGTGAATCTTCGGCAGAACCTGTTATCTACATGGTGGGTTGTGAATTAGCCGGTGGGTTCTTAAGAACACACGCCGAAAAATCTTCAACTGAAAGTTTAAATTCACCGGGTGCGATTTATAAAAAATTGTGCGTGTCTGATCTAAGTAATGATCGCCAAAAGTGCCCTGATGAAAACGTGTACGGGTGGTCGGCGAAACTTGGCCTTTTAGCCATTGGTCTAGAGGCGCAAGAGATGTCGATCGAATTTGACCGCTATCACACAGCAACATGCGGCTCGATTTAAGATTTTAAAAGAAATAACTTCTATCTAAAGTCGAGTTGTATAATTTCACTTTATGGCATCTGTCGTGTTCAGATATACTTAAAGAATGAAATTAAATTCTTCAAAAATTAAAGCGGTTGTCTATTTTTGCCTTTGTTTTTCATTAGGCTTAAGCGCCTTTTTTTCGATCTCTGAAGACATTGCCATTCAGCGTGACCCCGCTTCAATTAACGGAAAACTGTTTCAGATCTCGACTTTAAGTTCTTCGCAAATTAGAAATCAGCTGACTCATACAATTAAAATTCAACCGACTTTAGGCGGACAAAAAACCGTTCGTCTAGAAGGCTTCTCTTCGGCATTATGTAAAACGTATCCAACCGTTGAACTTCAGTTCGTAGCCGACGGTGTCGCGGTTGCTGGAGAGTTTCCGCATATGAATATTAAAGCCCCCTGTGAAGCCGGACAAGATCCGTCAGAAATGGCATCGATCGTTTTACCGATTAGCCGCATTCTGTCTGAAAAACCAAGAAACGCCGAATTTCATTTCGATGGCTTTACTTCTAAAATCGAGTTTACGCATGCTTCAGACACGTGGCCACGTACTTGGATATTAAAAACTGTTCTATTCAAATCTGATCTTGGAAAAACAAAGACCGTTCACCTAGATAAAAATGAAGATGGTGAATCAATCGCCAAATCAATGAACGACATGATCGTTTTAGAATTTTAATTTCGCCGAACAGATTACTTTAAAATATCGTCACAACCGTATTCTTGATATTTCTGATTCCGTTGATCTTTAGCGCAATTGCGGTTTAATAAATCGTCTTTAAGACCCTTGCAGTACAAAAGACCGATCGCTCTTTCACTTGAAGCCGCAAAGTTATGAAAACCCGTTCCACAATCATTATCAATGATTTCGTAGCTTTCGATGAAACTTGAAATCCAACCACCGCCTGTCGAATTTCCTTTTGGAAACTCACCCGAGCACTTAACACTTATAAATAAGTTTGACCGCAAAGAATGGGCGCAACTTTTATTTAAAGTCTCGTCCTTTAAAGCATTGCAAAATGCCGTACCGATTTCTTCTTCGCTTGAACCTTTAAAGATTTGGCGTCCCGTTGTACACCCGTCGTTGGCTTCGTATGAAGCTAAGAAATCACCTGAAGCTCCGCTGGCAGAGACATTCTTATCATTTTTACTTGAGTCTGAATTACATGCCGACAAAGTTAGAACGGCTAAAATCATTGTAACGACCGAAAAAATTTTTAACATCTGATTCCCCTTGAATTAATTTGTACGTCTTATTTAAAAGGAATCTAACACAAAATTTAATTTAGATTTAAAAATTGCAATGCTCCAAGATGATTAATGCTCCAAAACTGGAGCGCTTGTGAAAAAGTGAATAAACTAGGGCCCTTTTAAGAAAAAAGCGATTTCATTTCTGAAATCGCTTCTATAATTTTTTCTATATCGAAATTAAAATTAATACTGCTTTGCTAATTCAACAAACGTACGAACCATTGACCCAGTTGCACCCTTCGCCGAACAGTAGTTCAAACGATTTCCGCAAGCCCATGCTGTGCCTGCGATATCAAAATGAGCCCAAGGAATACCTTCAGCAACAAACTGCTCTAAGAACGCCGTTGCCGTTGCAGAACCTGCACCTTGACCGCTAGAAGTATTAGATAGATCAGCATAAGTGCCTTTCATATCTTTTACATGAGCGTCTACCAATGGCATATTCCAAACCAATTCGCCCGTTGTGCCGGCTGCTTTTTCAATTTTTGTTTTTAAAGCGGCGTTACGTGTGAAATAACCTGTGTGAATATTACCTAAAGCCATGATGATCGCGCCTGTTAAAGTCGCCGCATCGATAATGATTTCTGGTTTTTGTTCAGACGCATATGATAAAGCGTCGGCTAAAATCAAGCGACCTTCAGCATCCGTGTTATTCACTTCAAATGATTTACCATTTCTAGCAATGTGAACATCACCCGGTTTTGTCGCTTTTGAACCCGGCATATTTTCAGTTGAAGCCACGTAAGCCACAACATTTACTTTTAATTTTAATTGAGCAATGGCTAACATCGCGCCGATCACGTTGGCTCCGCCGCACATGTCGTACTTCATGTCTTCCATTTTTGCACTTGGCTTAATGCTGATACCACCGGTATCAAATGTTAAACCTTTACCAACAAATGCAATTGGCTTTTTAGTTTTTGCGGCACCCGTGTATTCCATGATGATGAAACGTGGCTCTTCAGCCGATCCGCGAGCAACTCCTAATAGACCGCCCATTCTTTCTTTTTCGATGCGTTTTTTATCCCAGACCGTTACTTTAAGACCTGTGCCCTTAGCGGCTTTCACTGTTTCATTTGCTAAGATGGTTGGTGTCATTAAGTTTCCTGGCATATCGCCAAGACGCTTAGAGAAATTCGCACATGTTCCTAAAATCGTTCCTTCGTGGAAGGCTTGAACGATGGCTTTGTCTTTACCTAATTTAGAAAGAATATTAATTTGGATAACTTCTTTTTCTTTTTTAGCAGCCGTTTTTAATTCATTAAAGCTATAAGCCGTTAATTGTAAACCTTCAACGAAAGCTTGTAAGTAAGCAGCTAAATCATTTTTACCTGTCGCAACGCCATCAAAGTGAACGTAAATTTCAGTGCTTTTTACGGCCTTAATTTCTTTGCATAAAGCAGCGGCTGCTTGACGAACAACTTCGCCATTTAATTTATTGTCAGCACCCAGGCCAACGCAAATCACATTTCTGAAACCTAAGAACCTGGCTTCACGAAATGAAATCACTTCAGACGCCGCGCCAGAAATAATTTTATCGCTGATTGTTTCAGATAAAGCTTTCGCCGTTTCTGCGTGAGTGATTTTTGCTAAACTTTCAGTTTGTTTCGCAGTGACCGCAGACAACTTTGAAAACACCACAAGGGTTTGTCCCTTAACAGTTGAAATATCTTTAGCGTGTAAGTGAATTTGCATCATAAAATCTCCTATTGATCCTACTTTTTAAAAAATTATTATGTCTCAAAACGAGAAAATGATGAAGAACTATTCTATTTGAAAAAATCTCGACTAGACTTGTCGTGTTATTTTAAAGGTTGGCTCTGAACACGCCGACAAAATTAACACATAATGAACTGTTGAGACCAACCACAACCTGAGGAGCTTTTGTGCCTGCAATTCCATACGTCATCGAACAATCATCAAAGGGTGAAAGATCATATGATATCTATTCGCGCCTTTTAAAAGACCGCATTGTGATCTTAGGCTCTGCCGTAACAGATGACGTGGCCAACGCGATTATCGCGCAATTCTTGTTTCTTGAGGTGGATAACCCTGAAAAAGATATTCATTTTTACATTAACTCTCCGGGCGGAAGCGTTTCTGCAGGTTTAGCGATTTACGATATTATGCAATTCGTAAAATGTGATGTGGCTACATATTGCATGGGTATGGCGGCCAGCATGGGATCTTTGCTTTTAACGGCAGGAGCCCAAGGTAAACGCTATTCAATGCCAAATACCAGAATTATGATTCACCAACCCTTGTTACATGGTGGTGGTTTACAAGGACAAGTGACGGACATCGAAATCCACGCTAAAGAATTAATTAAGACGAAAACAAAGTTGACGCAAATTTACGAAAAGCACACCGGCAAAGATTATCAAACGCTGCATGCCGCTATGGAGCGCGATAATTTCATGGATCCCGTTGAAGCTAAAAACTTCGGCCTGATCGACACCATCGTTGAATCTAGAAAAATTAGAAAGGGATAATAAATAATGTCTACGAATACTGCCCTACGGTGCTCTTTCTGCGGAAAAGGCCAAAAAGAAGTTAAAAAATTAATCGCGGGCCCAGGCGTGTACATTTGTGATGAATGTATCGATTTATGCATGGATATTATCGACGAGGAAAAAGACAAAGAAGTCGCCGTAAAAGGTGCGTTCCGCGTTCCGAAACCAGCCGAAATCAAGGCGTTCCTAGATGATTACGTCATCGGTCAGTTAACGGCTAAGAAAAGTATCGCCGTGGCCGTACATAATCACTACAAACGTATCAACGCGCTGAACGGAAAAAAATCGTCAGACGTTGAACTACAAAAATCAAATATTTTATTAATCGGACCTACCGGATCAGGTAAAACATTAATCGCGCAAACGATTGCGCGTATTTTAAATGTTCCTTTTGCGATGGCCGATGCGACGACACTAACTGAAGCGGGTTACGTGGGTGAAGACGTTGAAAACGTGGTCTTGAATTTACTTCAAGCCGCTGATTACGACATCGAAAAATGTAAACGCGGAATTATTTACGTGGACGAGATCGATAAGATTTCTAGAAAATCTGAAAATCCATCGATTACCCGTGACGTCAGCGGTGAAGGCGTTCAGCAAGCCTTACTTAAAATCTTAGAAGGTACCGTAGCAAATCTTCCACCGAAAGGCGGACGTAAGCATCCTCAACAAGAATTTATTCAAGTTGATACTTCAAATATCTTATTTATTTGCGGTGGTGCTTTCGTAGGTTTAGATAAAATCATCGAAAACAGAACGACAAATAAATCGATGGGTATCGCGGGCGATATTCACATGCCGTCTGTTGATAACACTGAAAACTTATTATCCAAAGTTTCACCTGATGACTTATCGAAATTCGGATTAATTCCAGAATTCATCGGTCGTCTACCGGTTATCGCAACTCTTGGACCTTTGGGCGAAGATGCTTTGATGGATATTTTAGTGAAACCGAAAAATGCGGTGATCAAGCAGTACCAACGTTTATTTGGTTTTGAAAATGTCGATTTAAAATTCACAGATTCAGCCTTAAAAGCGATTGCACAAGAAGCCTTGAAAAGAAAAACGGGAGCCCGCGGTTTACGTGGCGTGATCGAGTCTTCAATGCTTGATGTGATGTACGACATCCCAGGAATGGTGAATGTTAAAGAAGTTATTATTGACGACAAAGTCATTCGCGAAGGCGGACAGCCGAAACTTGTTTACTACTCTGATGAAGAGATGAAAGCAAAAGCGGAAGCTGAAAAAAATAAGAAACAAAGCGAAAGCGCTTAGTTTTTCAAACTAAGCTTTCTTAAAGTTTGAAATGAACCGATTAAAAGGCCTGTTGAAAAACGGGCCTTTATTTTTTCGCAGGTGCCGACGCAGATGCTACAACTTGCTTCGGTGTCGTTGTAAAGACCTGGGCAGCGGCTTTAGAAACAGCTTGTCCAATCGACTTAATCACGCCAGAAACTGTACGTCCTGCCGACTGTGGAGCAACTGCGGGCGTACCTTGAAAGACCTTTGTGTCATTTGCAGCATCTTCAGGAGCATTTTCATCACCCGAATCTTCGAAGTTGACCACATCGTAATGTCTAATTTGGTAGGCGATCGGGGCGCCGCGAGCACCAATTTTAGTTCGTGTTATTTTTCTTTTTTTGTATTCTTTGTCGTTCGTGATTTCTAAACCTAAAGCATTACCCGATTCAAACGAATCCATCTCTTCGGCTAATTTTTGACCGATTTGACCACGACTTTTTGCTGCTTCATTTTCACGGAAGCGACCCGCATTACGGGCCTTCATACGACCTGGTGTCATGCGTGGTTCAACGTTATACATGAAAAAGAAATTTCCTTTTTTAGTATTGGCTAAACCGGCTAAAGAAATCGCCACACCAACAGTTCCCGTTTTAGCAATCACCGTTTTTGCCGGAAAATATTTTTTGTAAACTGCGGAATCGATCGTACTACCGATATCACCGCCCGTTACCGCGATCGCATCTTCAAGTTTCATATGCTGTGATTCTAAATTGGCTTTTAAAGCCTTCATGGTTTTAACCATAACGGAACAAGAGGCTTCGGTATAACTGCGCCCATTACCAGTCAAATCACCATTTTGACCTGAGCCATTTACGAATGTTAATTCTTCGGGGCTAACTTTAAATTTATTGTAATAAAGATTTTCTACTTTTTCTTTGCCACCAGCGATTAAAAATAAAGAATTCGCCACGTGATTGTTTGAATTCCAATTCATATATTTAATAATGTCGATCAGCTCCATCGAAGAAACGTAACCCTTCTGAGCCTTTACTGCGGGTTTAAAATCGGTTGACCGAATTGGCTCTATTTTTTGAACGTCATAAATTGGATTTTCAACTAAGACGACTTTGTCAGTTAAAGCATTTTTTCTAGATTTGTCATAATCTTGCATGACCATTTTTTTATTTAGCAATAAGCGACGCACGAAATCAGCACTAGGCGCATCGATTGGAGCTTTACCGGTAATCGGATCATAATAAAAACCACGCCCGGCTGAATTACCCTGATTTGTATTATATAAATATTTAAAATTTTCATCAAACGTTAACGTTCTAATATGCTTTACGCCCATTTCATTTAAGCGCGAAATTAACGTATGCATTGAAGCCCTAGCAAAGTAAGGATCACGTGATCCTTTAATATGAACATCAAATAAATCTTTAGATACCGGAACCGCAAAGAATTGGGTGTACAGTTTTGTACGCGCACCCATAGCCGACAATACGGCTAATGAAGTTAAAACTTTAGAAACCGAAGCAATCGGCATCTTTTTAGTTTCGTTCACGCCAAAAACTTCTTTACCATTTTCAGCCATATAACAATAAGATTGCATTTTACCGGCGTAGCTTGACAGCGACGCAACCAATACAAAACCCATCACTAATTTACGATAACTTGACATACGTTCACCACCGATCCAAAAGGGTATTTGCAAGCAATCTTCCAGGTTCAAAAACATCTATTACGTTCTAACGATTTCTGACTGTCTATGTTTGAGACAGTTGCTTGAAACTTGTCAGCCCTCAGCTTAGTAAAACGCCAACAGTCCACGAAATTAAGTTCGCGACCAACGATGCAACGACAGCCGTTTGCCAACGAACTTTAAACAATTGATTAAGAATCAAAGCTTCAACCAATGGCGCAAATATTTCGGCAACGACTAAATATTGAAAATAGTTAAATTCAAAGCGCACCAAAATAAGCGGCAGCATTATAAAAATAAAAGGATGGGTCGCAAGATTAATCACTAAATTAATTCGTAAAATCTTGGTCGTTGAAAAAATTTTGCGTAAGAAAAAATAATAAAATGGCAATTCAAAAGCATAAGTTTTAAGAAAAAATGGCAGATACTGCGTTAGGGTTAAAGTATCCGTTGGCAACCCGCTGGTATAAATTTCACCGCACGAATGTTCTGCGAATTGATTAATAACTAAAGCCCAGGGCGTTAAGCATTGTTGAATTAAGCTCATTTTGATAATTCTTTTCTGTTCGATTTTAAGAATGGTAAAGCTGAAATTTCCATAAACCCGTGATAAGAAGCAATACTAAAATACACTAACCGTGCCGTCTGAAATTCAAAAAATAGCCAGTAGACTAACCCTAAAAAAACTAACGCTGCCAAAGCGTAAATCGAAGTTGAACCAAAATCATTTGCCAAACGATTTTGCGAACACTTAAAACTTGGTGGATGTTGCTGTGGTTGATAGTTTTCAGGAATCGCCTTGACCCAAAAGAAATAGTGCATCGCTTGCGAAAATGCGTACAAAGATACGATGTGAAACCAGAACTGATAATCGCTGGGGTTCGCCCCAAATGATTTAACAACGTCGGCGTAATTCCAATTTAGAAATTGAATCTGCCCTTGCGGTGAATAAATAGAATACAAAGAATCAAACAGCCCAAAGTAAATAGCGATCGACAATAAAATATAGATCGAAGTTACCGTAGAAAAGATTTGAAAATCTTTTGATTGCTGACAGCTTTTAAACCAAGCATACAGCGGAATATAATTATGCCCGATCAACAAAACTAAAGCTGTTTGAATCGGAAAAACGTAAGTTGAATAAATAAGAAAAGAAAAAAGACCTGAAAATAAAATTAATTTCCAATTAAACTGTCGTACAAAATAAATTTGACCCGCAAAAGAAAGCACTAAGCAGATGCTTTCAAAAATTAACGGATACGACGATATAAATAAATTTTGATTATAAATATCAACGGCAATGCGATAAGAAAAAACAGCTAACCAAATCATACTTTGAAAAATGACAGCTTTTTTTCGCTCAGAAGTTTTCGTATTAAATTGTGTATTGTATCGAAGGCTAGAAATAATATGCGGCACGCCCCAGATGATCGGGCCCATAAGAAGCACGCATAACGGAAAGAACAAACTAGTTGTTAAATAAAAGGCCAATGCCAATAAAGATAGAAACAGAATGCGATTAGCACGGTCTAAAAATAAAGAACGGAAAAAAGAGACCTTTAAAGTCTCTTTCAGGATTTTTGATCTTAATAAATCCAGCCGTTCTGTGATCACGATTAACCCATTTTGATTGGTGGGTTATAAACT
>JACMQO010000120.1 GCA_014376935.1 Bdellovibrio sp. | reverse complement strand
GTTATTCAAAAATAAAAGTTTCTACTTCGTCACTAGATTTTTTTATCGTACAGATGGTTAATGTCTGAAGGATTTGGTATCCACGTACCATTTTTTTCAAGATTTACGATGGTTACATACTTCAAAGATTTAAATTCAGCTTCAGAGGCCGGAACACCATTTTCTTTTTTTATTGTCTCTACCAATTCTTTAAAGGACATTTTTAAAACTTTTTCTTGAGGCATCAGAGTACCCATAAATATAAAATTCCCGATTTTTTCTTTATTCGGTGATTCAATTTCTACTTTGACGGTCGCCTTATTTCCGTCAATTTTAATATCGCTGTACTTAATTTGAGTTTGATCGATCAAATGATCCATTAACGTTTCTTTTAATTTCGATGGGTTTTTACCTAAAAATGAATCAACATCTTTCACGTATGTCGCGATCCTGACTTTCTCGCCTATTTCATCATTTAAGGCTTTCGTAATATTTTTATTTTCCGTTTTCGTGCACGAAGTTGTAAATATCGTAAAAGCAATCACGGCTAAAATTTTTAATTTCATTTTGAATCCTTTATGTTTGGTATAATTTAGTTCGGAATTAGAACCTTTGAACTGAATACTCAAACTAACAAGATCACCTCAAGTTAAGCTCAAGATTTAAGAATGCCGCCAATATTTCTAACTTAAAGCTCTTTTTTTAAATCGTGCTACCGATAAGCGACTTAACTTAAAAGGAGTCTCTATGCGCAAAAAGTTTTTTAATACACCAAGCCATTTAGTAAAAATTGGAATTTTTCTTATCTCTTTATTTTTACTGCCATCATGTACGAAAAAGCCAACCAAGGCTTTCATTAACAAGGTCATTATGAATTCAATAGGCAACGAAGAGTCTTACAAAATTGTCGACTACAAAGTATCGGGCGACATGAAGAAAGATGATGGGGTGATCCATGGACGAATTACGATTACTCCAAACATTGAAGTGATAGTACCTTGTAAGTTTATTGAAGGTGGTCAACGAATTCAATTTTCAAATGAAAGAGTAAAAGACCGATGCTATAGCTTAGAAAAGGCAAAACTCGATTTAGCCAATCAGATCAAGGCAATTAATGAACAAACGTTAGATAGTTCGGCCTGCCCCCAATTCAGTTTTGCGTGCCGAGGCGTCCCAATGACCGAAGAAACGAAACAAAAACAAATTAAGAAAGCCACAGAAGAATTCAATGCAAGTTACGCAGAAAAAGACTTAAAGAAGGTTGGAGAAAAAGTTTCGGTCTCTCCCATTGTTGAAAATGTAATGTGTCAAGTGGACTGCGATGGAGATGGCTGGGAAGTTTCTAAGTACTAATCAAAAAAACTACTTTTAATCTGGTACTATAAATTTTAATTATCATACACCCATACCCATCTAATTTTACCTTTGCGGCAGCTCAATGTAAATTGATGGGTATGAACTACTTCCACGCCCACATCTACTTCAGTTCGACCGATTTAACCTACGCCCAGGCTTTAAAAGGCCACGCCGTATCAACAAACTTATTCAGCGAAATCAAACTTCATGAAAGTGCGGTCGGCCCGCATCCTACGGGTATGCTTGAATTACATTTTAACCAGGCCAATTACGAACCCGTCATCACATGGATCGAAAGCCAACGGGCTGATCGATCGGTTTTGGTTCACCAAGACACCGGTGATGATGTCAAAGACCACACAAACGGAATTCGTTGGTTAGGCCAAAATCTAACGCTTAATTTTGATTTTTTCGAACAGATTAAATCAAGACCCGAACTTCGCGTTCATCAGTAATCGCTTAACAATTTTAAGTCAAACTAGTTAACACATACGATACAACTTCGGCGACAAATAAGGTCAAGATAAAAATCAACCAAAGTTTTTTACCTTTTAGGCCCGAAGATTCTTTAAGTGACGAAAAAACTAATGGCAAAAAGGCGCGACTCAAGTGCAACCTAAGCTGCTGTATTTTTCGCAAGCTTGTTCGCCATTCACCGAAGCCGCTTGGCAGGCTGAATTGTAATATTGATTACTACTGGTGCCGACACACTTTCCGCACTGGGGCTGAGCATGAGCCATCATCGATACAAAAATAATTGCAATTGCGCAAAAAAATGATTTCATAAATTTTCCTTTGAATGGGGTTAAAGCGAAACCAATTTTCTAGTTTGTGCGAACCAATGCACCACCGCATTCTAATTCTAACTTATCAAATTTTAAATTATCGATCGGTGCCGTGATTGTAAAGTCTGTTGCACCTGTCGTGATTAATTTCGTGTATAATGGTTTTTCGCCTTCAAATAATACAACTAACATACCCTTTGATGTATTTGAAATGATCGCTCCGTAACGCTCGTACCCGATAGCGACTTCTTTTTTTGCGCCGAAGATTTCAACTTTGCTGTCAGACGTAAAAAACATCGAGTTTGTTAAATATTCAGAAGGATACGTCGACGATGTGGCCTGTAAATTACAAACCATCTTAACGCTGCTGCCATCGTTCGCCGAACCCACATCCGAGGTTCCTTTTGTTTGCGCAAACGTTGTTACCGTCGTCATAATCATCGCTACGAATACTAAAATTTTCTTTGTGTTCATGGTTCTTCCTTTTTTTACCAGGTATCTGGCAGTTTGGGCTCTTACGAACGCATTTTTCATGGAGGCGATAAGAGACGTTTCCCAAATCAAGGTGCAAAAGTGCGACGCGATTTGGTTTTGAAATAAACGTTAAGGTTACAGATACTTAGCTTTTGTAAAATCAAGAGCTGATTGTCGAACTTATCTGATTGTGACAATTTCAGTTTCAAATTACGCCCGTAACCTGATTGGTTACGGGTACTTATCAAATCTAGCCTAGGCTAATTTGAAATCAAATGTTCAAATAATTAGATGAAACCAGATTTAAAAACATACTTAGATGTCAGTCAGTACTTACAAGATATTTATAAATATAGAAAACAACATAGATCTGACTTTTCATACGAAACATGGGCTTCTGAACTTGGGATAAAAAACAAATCGTATTTAAGATTCGTCACTTTAGGACGTCGACGAATTTCAGAGTCACTGACATTGCAGTTTATAAAAAACTTAGAGTTAAACGAAGCTGAGCGCGACTACTTTGAAGTCTTAGTGGCCTATTGCCAAGCCAAAGATGCCGTCGAAAAACGTTTACTTGGAAAAAAAATAATCGAACTTTCACAAAAGCCCCTGACACAAACCAGCATTGATGCCCATTACGCTTTACTAGCTGACCCCGTCATGATGAAGCTAAGAACGTTACTGACCTTCACCGATATCCAAAAAGACTCAGCACGCCTGGCGCAAATTTTAATGGTGCCTTTGAAAAAAATTGAAGAGTGTCTTTCAACGCTGAATTCGTTAGATCTAATCAATACCGACCAAAGCGCCAAGCAAGAGGCGACGAAAATACCCGATCACTTCAAAGATTTAGGGTTACAAACATTTTACAAAAATACGTTCCAAGAAGCCGCCCAAGCCTTAGCGTTACCCGCAACCGAGCGCCGTTTTAGAAGTAGCTTTTTTGCCATGAACGCCAGCGAGTTCTTAGATTTTCAGGCCAAAGTAAACGAGTTCGTTTTATCGCAATTACAAACTTATAATTTTGATCAATTAGATGATCGCCGTTTATTTCATTTTAATTTAAGCGTATTTCCGGTGACGCAAGCCGAAGTTCAAAATCCGCCAGCTGAAGATCAATTCGAAAAAAAATGATGTAAACAATAAAAAAAGGCCGACGACCTTTCTTTTATTTGCAGCCACTAAAAATTCTGAACTATTAATTTAATTTTTTAATATCAATGGCGCCGTTAAAAATAGATTTAGCTGGTCCAACAGAGGCCTTACGTAAATAGACTCCCAGTTTCGCCGAGGCCAATCCACCTTGTAAATACGAAGCGATTTCAATTTCTTTAACGTTTAAAGTCACCGATACATTCGTGCCATCACCGCAATCTAATTTGCCGACTAAATACTGGCTACTAAGATCAAAAGCCGAATCGCCTTTACAACTTAAAGAGCGGTCACCGATC
>JACMQO010000119.1 GCA_014376935.1 Bdellovibrio sp. | reverse complement strand
ACGGAAAAAACCCGAACAGTATTTACGCTTTTCACGGAATATTCGGTAAAAACTTTGCGGCCTTTAACAGTAACGACGGACAGACATACGCTTGGAATTGCGATCAAATTTTAGGTATCGACAAGTGGAATCCACAAGTAGCGGCACGACTTTGCAATAGCTTTACATTTGTGAAAAAATTGCCGACGACACAGAAAGAAAAGGCCGTCGCCCAGATTACTCGTGTGTTAGCCGACGCAAACCTTTCTAAGAATTCAAGAGAATTACTAGAGAAATGTATTTAATTTTTTAAAGCTTCGGGTTCTATTTTTTTGAATCTGAAGCTTTAAAACTAAGCCAAGCTTCTTTGGTCAACTTCCACATTTCTGACTCGTGAATATTAGGATCAACAAATTTAAAAGGTCTAGTTCCCAGATACACCGCGCCTGTTTTTTCTTTTATCCGACGCGATCCCACATTCTCTGCGTTCTCTGGATAGGGCCAAGGTACATAAGACGCCAAGTATCTGGTATCTCATAATCATTAAAATTTTTTTGATAGCTAGCCAGGTCAACGCTAGTTACAGGCCTTAACAACAACCGAGATGTTTGCAATGTCGGAGGTATTAAATTTTATTTCTGCATAAAATGACCTTAAGAATTAAACCGAGTTCGGCACTGACTTAAAAACTCGGCGCGCGTTGTGGCTTGGTGTTTAAAGGCTCCGCGTAAATCAGACGTCGTGGTCGTACTGTGTGTGTCTTGAATACCACGCGAAATCACACAGTAGTGTTTTGCATTGATATGAACGGCGATGTCTTCGGTATTTAATAAATACTGAAGGCAGTCGGCGATCTGCTTCGTTAAACGCTCTTGCACCTGTGGGCGTCGCGCGAAGAAATCGGCAATACGGTTAATTTTAGATAAGCCGATCACCTTTTGATTAGGAATATAGGCGATTGTCGCAAAACCATCGATCGGCTGAAAATGATGTTCGCACGTTGAAATCACTTCGATATCCTGAACACAAACCATTTGATCATATTGCATCGAATTTTCAATCACCGTGATTTTCGGAAAATTATTCGCGTCTAAACCTTGAAATATTTCATTCACGTACATTTTTGCCAGACGGTGCGGCGTCTCTTTCAGGCTATCGTCTTTTAAATCTAAACCAAGAGTCAGCATAATCTCTTGAAAGCTATTTTGAATCTTTTGAATTTTTTCTTCTTTTGTAAAAGCGCTTTCGACCACCGGTGATGGGCGAACGTGAGATAAAATTTCGGTAGCTTCTTCTAAGGCAGATTTTTTAATAGACATACTTTATTCCTTTGATCATTTTTTTAAACAAATAAAGAACTGACGCGATCGGCTTCAAGCAACGCACCCTCGACGGTGTGCGCTTTTTTCGAAGCCGAGTAATCGCCAAAAACCTGAAAGTGCGGATTCTTATTTACGTTTCCAGGTAACGGACGATCATTTTTAAAATAAGCTGACTGAATCAAACCAACTGATGACCAGTCAAAGAATGAATCTGAATTAAGTTTTTTAAATGATAGGCCTAATTTCGTTTTTGCATTAATTAAATCGACAATTTTTTCGATCTCTAAATTATTAGGAGATTCGATTTTAAATGTACTCGGATTCAAAACTTGCTTCGTGATATATTCAAACTCAAGCCCAACTTGATTATTTTTTAAAGGTTTTGCCACTACCGCCAGCGAATCTTTATCTAAAATAGCCGAGCGTGTTTTCTTATTCGCTAATGACATAACTCCACCCGTATTCGGGGCAACGACATTTACTTTTGTTATATTTTCTGGCGTTAGAGTCGTTAACCAATCTCGCGCCCAAAGCATTTCAGGTAAATCCAGCAATCCATTCACCGCTGACCATTGCCCCGGAGGCAGAGTTAAAGCGATTTTTCGACAATGCATCGTTCGGCGTCCGTTCGGCGTCTCGAAAACCGTCTCGTATTTATTATCTTTAACGCGAATCGAAACTAACTTCCAACGAAGTCGAAGACTGCGATACGGCATAAGACCCGCAATTCGATTTTGTAAAGCTTGCGAAACCATTTCTGCGCCGCCCGAAATGGCAAAGTGATCTTTTGAAACCGAAATAGTCGTTAAATTAAACTCTTTGATCAGTTGCTGCATATGCACATCAGATCGATCAAATAGAGAGGCTCCAAAGTCTAAGCCTTGCGCTGATCGAACACGCCCCCCGAAATAATTTGAACCTTCAAGTAAACGAAATTCAGTGCGGGTTTGTCTTAATTTGTAAGCTAAATACAAGCCGCTGATACCGCCGCCCACAATAAGAACCTGATCTTTCAAATCAAATTGGTCGTCGAAAATATATTCGTCTAAAGTTGAGCACGCACTTAAAGCTGAAAACGCAGCCATGCTGCTTAACCCAAATAACCCGGTCTTTAAAAAATCACGGCGCGTTCGTTCAGAAGACATTTTTCAACCCTCGGACCCCATGCTACATTAAGCTCGTGTTACAGACAAATTATCTTCACGAAAATTTTGAACTGATCGACTCGCAGGGTTGGGCTCGCTTTGAAATTCCCCGTGATTTCTGTAAGGCCCTGCTGTCAACGGCACAGAACAGATTTAGAAATCAAGAATTTCGCGATGCCACCGTTGCAGAAGCTGTTTCTAATAGCACCATTTTACCCAATGAGATGCGTGCGATACGTAGCGATATGACGTGCTGGGTAACGGACAAGTCTGAAGAACCGACCGAGGTTCAACTGCTATTTTTTTTAGAAAATATAAAGTCAGAGCTCAGTCAGTACTTTCGCTTTGGCTTAACTCATTTCGAATGCCACTACGCTGTTTATCAGCCCAACAAATTCTATAAACGCCATTCAGACCAAACCAAACAAAACAATCATCGCTTTTTTAGCTTCGTGATTTACTTAAATGAAAACTGGCGCCCGGATTACGGCGGTCACCTTTGCGGGTATCGTGACGAAAAAGTCATTTTTGAAATTGAACCAACCCTGGGTACTATGGTGATATTTAAAAGCGACCTTGAACATGAAGTACGACCGGCCACTCAGGCCCGGTGGTCGCTAACAGGATGGTTTAGAAAATGACCGCAGGACAAAAAGAACTTTTACGTATTATTTTTTTTAATCGCTTTCGTTACCGCATAGCGATCGTTTTGCTGGCCCTTTTATCTTCGGTTTGCGGACTCCTTTTACCCTATTTTCAAAAACAGTTTTCAACCCAACTAGATTATCTGACTTTAGCTTACTGCGTTCTATTAGCCTTGGTTTATTTTGGATTTAATCAGCTGACGGCCTTCGTCGGACAAAGTGAATCCATCCACGCCCAAAAAATTTTGGCGCAAAAAATCTACGAGCAAACTTTAAGATTGAAATCATTAACCTTACAAAATCGAAATGTCGGCGAAATCGTTTCTTTGTATACCACCGATGTTCCTAGTTTGACGGTTTGGCTCGAGCAATCTTTACCGTATGGCTTTACGACGCTTTTTCCGTTAATTCTAACGCCTTGGTTTTTAAGTTCGTTCTACGGCCTACCCTTAAAACTGAGTCTGACTTTAATTTTTGTTTTAATCGCTCTGAATGGCGCAATGGCTTATCGTCAGTCGATTTTCTTTTTTAAATTTAAAAAATTAGCTGCGGATCGCATGGGTTTAGTGAATGAATGGATTCAAAACATTCGCGGTCTAAAAATTCTAAATTGGATTGATGGTTTTGAAACGACGATCATCAAAAAGCGTCGCGAAGAAACCCGCAACCGCATCGCCATGGTTACGAACGGCCAAGTGATGAATTCGATTTCTTCCAGCGTGACGTTTTGGCTGAATTTAGCCGTGATCGCTTTTTTTATTTGGATCGAACCGAAGGCCTTAGATAAAGCTGAGTTGATCGGCCTTCTATGGATTACGACGGTCTTCTTATCGCGGCCTTTAAGGCAACTTCCGTGGTTCTTCACTTTTTTATTTGATGCGTGGACTTCGTACCGACGCTTGGCTGAATTTTTAACCCTGATCAATAGAAAAGAAATCATTCATTCTGAAGAACATGATCCGCAAAGTTTAGTTGAAGTTAGAAATTTAACCTTAAGCCTGAATAACAAACCCTTACTAAACATTGAAGATTTCAAAGTGACTCGTCCAGAAATTATCGCCCTGGTGGGGCCGGTGGGCGCAGGTAAAAGCTTATTCCTAAAGTCTTTAGCGAAAGAAACGTCCTTCGAGGCAGCCCGATTCTTCATTGGGGATAGCAGTTATATACCGCAAGAGTACTTTGTGATGAGCGCTTCGCTACGTGATAACGTTAATTTCAATTACCAATCGCCCCGCTCTGAAGATGAAGCCATCATGGCCGCTTTAAAAAAAGCGCAGTTTGATTTTGAATTAGACCGCGTTGAAAATGGATTAGAAACATTTATCGGTGAACGTGGACTTAATTTATCTGGCGGGCAAAAACAACGTGTCAGCTTGGCCCGTCAGTTTAAAAATTTAAAGAAATTGATTTTACTGGATGATCCGCTCAGCGCGGTCGATATCTCGACTGAATACAAATTGATTCAAGAGCTGATCAAACTTCGCGAATCAGGCCATTCTTTACTGCTAACCACCCAACGGTTTACAGCGCTTCAACACTGTGACCGCATTGTGTACTTACAACATGGCGAAATTTTATTTGATGGAACTTCGCAAGCTTTCTTACAGGACGAAAAATACCAATCGTTTATTAAGGGGACATTTTGAAAAAAATGAACTTTTCAAAAACAGTTTACGATACGCTTCTACAGGCTTACCGCCCGTTCATCGTTAAGCTGATGCTGACTTTAATCATGGGCTTCTTGGGTCGCTTTTTAATTTTATCAAATGCGCAAATTATTGGTCAGTTCATGGATCAACATCCGGTTATGACTTCTGACGACTTAAAAACGGTCGCTACGAAACTATTTTTTATATTAATTTTAGCCTTCGTTTTAACGATCTTATTTAGAACTTTGTTCAGTCGGTATTCAGCCCAAGCTGTTTCTAGAATTTATGACGAGACAACTTACCGCGTCTCGCGTTTTCCGATTTCATTTTTTGATGACCAGCCGGTTGGGCGTATCACGACGCGCTTTTCAAGCGATTACGGCAACGTCTTTCGATTATTTGGTGGTCCTTTGGCCGAATTTTTGTCGATTCTTTTTGATTTGATTTCAATCATCATCGTGATGGTTTTTATTCATCCTTATTTTATCGCGACTATTTTATTTTCGTTCTGGTTGTATTCTATTATTTTAAAAAAGAATCAACACCGTCTGCGACAAACGCGGCGTGATCTATCAACGAACCGGGCTCCATCCGTCGCCCATTTTTCTGAAACGGTTCAAGGGTCGGCCATTATCCGTCAAAACGACAAAACAAAAATGTTCACGGATAAATTTTTAGAATATGACCAAAAATACTTAACGTCTAAATTTCAAGTCTTCTGGAACGTGACCCGTTTTTCACTTGAGCTTAATGTTCTTTCAGCAATCTTTTTTGCATTAAATGGAATTCTATGCCTTTATCTTATTCACAACAATATTATCGGAATCGGCTTATCCAGCGTCGTTTTAAGTTTTACTTTGTTAGCCACGAATACTTTACAAATGTTCTTTGAATGGTTTTCACAATTTGAAGAAGCCTTAGTTGGGGTTGAAAAATTGGACGAATACTTGCGATCTGATATCGAGCCGGGTGCGCTGCTTCCGTGGCAGTCTGACTTCACGACGTCTCATCCCAAAAAACCACGTCCCAGCAAAATCGTAGCTGACCATTTAACAAGCCCGCCTTCGGACTATCATCTGCAGGTTGAAAATTTACAGTTTAGATATCCTAAATCATCACATATTATTTTAAACTCTATTTCATTTAAATTAAAAGATGGCGAAAAACTAGGTATTATCGGCCGCACGGGTTCGGGTAAATCGACTTTGATTTCAGCACTCCTACATCTTTATCCCATCGAAGCCGGAGCCATGCTTGTGAACGGTAAGAACGAGGCCGACGTTGAAAAACACCGGGCCCTATTTTCGGTAATTTCGCAGGACCAACTTTTTTTGACCGGAACCGTTCGTGACAACTTAGATTTATTCAAAGCCCATTCAAATCACGAGATCGAAACTATTTTGAAACAAGTTGGACTTAAGTTTTCATTGAATGACCCTATTTTTGAAAAAGGGCAAAATTTGTCAATGGGTGAAAAGCAACTGATGAGTTTAGCCCGTGGGCTTTTGCAAAAGGCCGAAATTTTTATTTTTGATGAAGCCACATCAAACGTTGATCCGCATTCAGAGACATTAATGAACCGTGCGCTGACGGATATCTTAAGTTCAAAGACCCAAATTCGTATCGCCCACCGTCTACAGACTGTCGAAGACTGTAACCAAATTTTATGGTTAGATTATGGCTCGGTAAAAAAATTAGGCCCAACGAAAGAAGTGCTTGGCGCTTTTGAAAAAGCTAGGTTATAAAGAACCTCGATATGAAATCATAAAACTGGTACGACATAGAGTCCGCTCGGCGGGCTCGGCTTAAAGTAGACCCGGAGGCTCGCATGGAAAACGACGAAAACAATTCCTCTCATTCAACCGGTGATATTTCAAGTTCTCATCCCCCAGAGGCGCAAACACCTTTTGAGGTCGATCAAAACTTTCAAAATTTAATTCATTTGCAAGATCACTGGTCACAGATGACCTTAGCCGACCGTAAAGAGAAATTCTTTCAGTTGCCACGTACAGATGCCGAAGAGCTTTTTTTAAGCTTAACAGCCTTGGACCAATCGCAACTAATCGAAGACTGCTCGACCCTAGAAAAGCGCTCTTGGGTTCGTTTATTGGCGCCCGATGATGCGGCCGATTTGATCCAAGAAGTCTCCGAAGACGAACAAAAAGAAGAATATCTTTCATTATTAGACCCTCAGACAAAGCGCGAAGTGTCCGCCTTATTAGCTTACTCTGAAGATAAAGCCGGCGGACTAATGAGTTCACGTTTTATCCGCTTAAGACCGAACATGAACGTCGACGAAGCCATCAGTTACATCCGTATTCAAGCCCGCACGCAAGTGGAGACAGTTTATTATTCGTACGTTTTAGATCCAGAACAAAAATTATTGGGCGTGGTTTCGTTCCGAGAACTTTTTGCGTCGACGCCGAATAAAAAAGTATCTGAGATCATGCACACCGATGTTTTCAAAATTTCAGTCGACCTTGATCAAGAAACAATTTCGCAAATTTTCAATAAGCAAGATTTGATGGCCTTACCGGTTATCGATGCGCAAAATAAAATGGTAGGTATCGTTACGTTTGATGACGTGGCCGAAGTGACGCAAGAAGAAGTGACCGAAGATATTCATAAATTAGGGGGCGTAGAATCCCTAGATGCGCCGTACTTACAGATTTCTTTTTTACAGATGATTAAAAAGCGCGGTGGTTGGTTGATGATTCTTTTCATCGGTGAAATGTTCACGGCCAGCGCGTTAGGATACTATCAGGGTGAATTAGAAAAAGCCGTGGTGCTTGCGATGTTCTTGCCGTTAATTATCAGTTCTGGGGGGAATTCCGGATCGCAGGCTTCGACATTAATCATCCGCGCAATGGCGTTGGGTGAAGTAAAGTTAAAGGACTGGCTACGCGTTCTGTTTCGCGAAATTGCGTCCGGCTTAGCTTTAGGCGCGGGCTTAGGTTTGATTGGTTTAATACGTATTTATTTTTGGCCTTGGCGCGAATCTATGTACGGCGAACATTATGGCCTAATCGCCACGACGGTCGCGTTGTCTGTTTTGGGCGTCGTTCTGTGGGGAACAATTTCGGGATCCATGTTACCATTTATTTTAAGAAAATTAAAATTCGATCCGGCCTCGGCCTCGGCTCCGGCCGTAGCCACGATCGTCGATGTAACGGGATTAATTATTTACTTCACGGTCGCAAGTCTTATCCTTCGGGGCAATCTACTTTAATCTGCGCGATTTCAAAAAAAAAGCCCACTTCGAAAAGTGGGCTTTTTAGTTTTAATATGTTTATGTTAATCTCAAAAACTTACGTTGGACTTAACCCCACCGTCCATGCTGCAAAGTGATCTTTCAGCTGATCTGAAATCGTTAAGAACTTTACGCCGTAAGATTGTTTCGCCGAACACCAAACAACTTCACCTTCAACTTCGTGATCTAGCTCGACGATTTTGACTCTGATTTTTTCACCTTTATTAATCTGCATTGCCTCGGTACCCGAAAACGATAGGCCACCCAAAGATAATGTCTCTGAAGCCACGTTCACCACTTGGTCACCGATTTGTAACACGAGATCTTTCGCTAAGTTATAGCGCGCAAATTTACGTCTTACGATTCCCGCATTGGCCGGAACTTCAACTTTTTTACGCAGGCTAAATGCTAACGATAATGGTAATAAAATCATCAAGAACATCACGGCGATATTTCCGCCGACACCATTCGTTGGACCTTTGCCTGAATCAGAAACTTCTTGAGCAGCTTTGACTAATCCGCAGCCTTTCGCCGCGCTATCGGCCGCAGAAGCAATACTTCGGTCTGTTTTATAAACTGGTGTATAATTTGGATTGTACGCGGCTGTGCCAGTTTGCGTTTGCGCATTCTGAATGGCCTTATAGATATTCACACGACCTTGCGTCGCTACGTAACTATTTAAGGAAGCAAACAGGTCGACCGAACTCATAATTATATTTTTAACTTGGTACCCTGTTAGTTGCGGAGCTTCTCGTAGAATTAACGCCGCCATTCCCGCAACGAACGGAGCCGCCATGGAAGTTCCTGACATCAACTGAAAACAACCCGGAGCCGCACAGCCCGTTCCCGGCACAGAGCTAGTGATCGATACACCTGGAGATGCCACTTGAACGCTGGTTCCGTAATTTGAAAATGATGCTTTTGTATTTGAATCTGTCGATGCCGCGACGGACATATTATTCGGAGTATCTAAATTTGCGGGATACATCGCGACCGAATCATTATTTTGGCCAACACCTTGTGAATTTCCGTTACCGGCGGCTGATGAAATAAAAACACCATGCGTGTGTGCGTAAGTATAAGCATCATGCAAAGACTTTGAATATGAAGGCCCACCCCAAGAGTTATTAATAACCTTGGCACCCATGTTGACCGCGTAGTAAATCGCATTCACTGCGCTAGCGGTTGTACCTGAGCCATGCGAATCTAAAAACTTCAAGGGCATAATGACGATTTTAGATTCACGAACGCTGGATTTTAAAATATCTTGCCCAACGCCTAGAACGATGCCCGCCACATGCGTACCGTGATCGTCGTCATCGTAGACATTGTTTGAGTTAGCAACGTAGTTCCATCCGTTAAAATCATCAATATAACCATTGCCATCGTCATCGACGCCGGCAACACCATTTCTTTCAACAGTATTTTCCCAAATCGCATTTGAGTCCGCAAATAAATGATGTGTCGTATCTAAACCCGTATCGATAATGGCGACGATTGTTTTCGTTCCTTGATTGTAAGGTTTTTCGATATTCCATGCCTGAGCGACCTGAGTGCCTGAGCCGGATTGGCCATAGCTATCCGTATTTTGCGGAGCTACACCAAACGGCTGAATATCATTTGGCTCTAAACTTAAAATATAATTGGGTTCGACGAATTCAACGTCGGGATTTGCGCGTAACGATTCAATGCTAGCTTGAGAATCACTGCGAATATGCATCATCGTAGAACCCCAGAAAGCTTGCTTCACGCTGACTGAAGAACCTAATTTACTGACTAACTTTAAACCTTTGCTGATACGCGAATTAGCCGTTACACCGGCCTGCGCCTTCATTTTAACGATATATTCCCCCGCAACGACGGGGCTTTGGGCCTGAGCGAATGAAAAAGGAATAAACATCGATACCATGTAAATTAAAAATAACTTCATCAACGTACACCCCATGTTAGATCGAAGACTCTACAAAGCACTTAAGATTCTATCGGGGCAAAGGTCTAGGGACTAAAGACCTGGTTAAAATTCTCTCAAAACAATTCGTTCAATAGACAGTATTGTTTTAAAAAGAAAAAAGGCGATCTATCAGATCGCCTTTCATTTTCATTTTGTCTCAGACCGAGACGTTTATTTTTAGAAAAAAATTTATTTCTTTTTATCTGTCGTTACAGAAATTTCAGCCATTACGCGGCGATTCTGTTTACGGCCTTCAGCCGTTTTGTTATCGGCGATGGCTTTTTCTTCGCCGTAACCTTTAGCTTGAATACGAGTTGGCTCTACGCCCGCTTTAATCAAAGCCGTTTTAACTGCATCAGCCCGTTTTTGCGATAATAAGGCATTTCTAGCTGCTAAACCCTGGTTATCAGTATAACCAGCGATTTCAACTGTTGTGTCAGAAAAACGGCGCATGAAGCTAGCTAAGTTTTGAATCTCAGAGTTAAATGAAGGATCAAAAGTTGCTTTAGCAACTAAAAATTCAATGTTTAATTTGATCGAAGCCTTTTCTTTTTCAGCGCAACCAAAAGCATTCACAAGAATACCGGCTGGCGTATTGGGGCACTTGTCATCTTCATCAGAAACGCCATCACCGTCCGAATCTTTTTTTGCAGTCGCCGCAACCGGAGCCGCAACAGCCGCCGGAGCTTCTGAAGTTGATTTTGATGCGTACTCGGTCGCATTGTGAATACTGATAAATAACGCCGGTGTTAAAGCCTGCATATTTTTAGTTACGTCTGCATCACCAGCTTTAGTGAAGTAGTGATAATTAATTAAAGCTCCGAATGATACGTATTTGAAATCGGCCTCAATACCGCCCGCTGCTTTTCCGCCAAGCGCCGTCGTTTTTTCTCCCGTCACTAATTTTGATTCAACAGAGCCCACACCCAATTTAGCAATCGGATGAATAAATGTGTCAGCCGCAAAACGATAAACACCCGACAAATTGTAAGCTTGGTGTTTGGTGTTTAAATTGTCGAAATCTAAGTTATCTAGACCTAGTTCAAGTCCCCAATTCTTTGTTAAGCCGTAACCAATCCAGTAGATTTGCGAATCGCCCGTCGAAGCTTGATTTTTGAAAGTGTCACCTGCGAATGGGTGTGTTGTTCCACCACCAGCTCCTAATTCAATGCGAGGAGCCGCCGTTGCGATTGTTGCCGCTAATAGAATTGCCGTAATACAGACTAGAGTTTTCATTGCGATATCCTAGGTTAGAAAGTGCATTATTTTTGATGAGCAAGCCTAATTTTATTTAAACTAAAGGACAAGCCAAAAGCCTTACTTGACTCGTATTTTGACCTCGTGAATCATCAATGAAGATGGATAAAATAAAAAAGATATTTATAAGCGGCCTGGTCACTTTTCTACCCATGGCAGTTACGATTTATATCGTTTATGCCGGCATCAACATCGTTGAAAATTTATTAGGAAATTTTCTGCGCAAAGTTCTTCCTGAGAATGCTTACTTTCCAGGCGTGGGATTTTTAGCAACAATCGTTATTATTTTCTTACTTGGCCTGATGCTTAATAATTTATTAACGGCCGGAGTTTTAAACTGGCTGCAAAAAAAATTAACTGAAATTCCTTTGGTCAAAGTTGTTTATTCTCCACTGCGTGATGTGATGAATTTGTTTTCGAAAGGAAATGATTCGAACCATTTACAAAAAGTAGTTCTTGTCGATTTTGGCCAAGGAAAAAAAGCCATGGGTCTTGTGACCCGTGAACACTTTGAAGACACCGGGTTAAATGCAGATATTTTTCAAGGCCGCATCGCCGTTTACTTTCCCATGAGTTATGGCCTAGGTGGTTACACGTTATTAATTAATAAATCAGAACTTGAGTCCGTCGATATCCCCGTTGAAAAAGCGATGAGCTTGGCTTTAACGGCCTGGATTAAAATCGATCAGAATCAAAAATAATTTCTTCACGACGAACACGAGGTACCGAATGCGCGCACGTTCAAAAACAACATTAGAAAAAGCTTTGGACATCAACGTAGACCCATTATTCTACGGCTCATTCGCCGAAATCGGTGCCGGCCAAGAAGTCGCTCGCCAGTTCTTTCAAGCCGGTCGCGCTTCACAAACCGTGGCCTTAACAATCTCGGCTTACGACATGACGTTTAGTGACATCATTTACGGCCGCGAAAAAAATGGTCGCTACGTTTGCCTATCGCGGTTAGAAAAAATGTTAGATAAAGAGTACGCCAAATTGATCGAACGTTTATCTGAAAACCGTGGGTCTAAAACGTGTTTTTTTAGTTTTGCCGATACCGTTGCGACTTCATCAGAAGGCGCGAAAAAATCGTGTCACGGGTGGTTAGGCGTTCGCTTTCAAACAAAGCCCAACTCGGAACCGCAAACCGTCATGTTGCACGTACGCATGTTAGATAAACACCGATTACAGCAACAAGAAACGCTTAGTAAACTAGGTGTTAACTTGATTCACTCGTGCTTATTTGAACACAAAAATCCGGATGATTTTTTATCAGGCCTATTTGATTCAATCAAAAAAGATGCTTTAGCCATTGATGTGATCGAGTTCTTTGGAGATGCCTTTAAAAAGTATGACCAAATTTTATTTAATTTAAAATTAGTTGATCACGGCTGGGCCGAAGCGATTTTGGTGGATGAACACGGACGTTTACAAAATCCGGGCGATTACTTATTCGGAAAATCAATTCTTATTCAACGTGGATTCTTTAATCCGATCACCAACACGCATCTAGATATTTATAAACGCGGGATCGAACATTTTAAAAAAGAATTTTCACTCAAAACGTCGGACGTGATTGGCCTTTTCGAATTCACTTTAGATAACCGTATTAAAAATCGCCACGTCGAACCTGAAGACGCCGTTAAGCGCGTGCAGATGGCAACGAAACTACAGGTACCAACCCTAGTCACTAAGTTTACACTATTCTATCAATTGAAAGAATTCATTCGTCTATCAACGCCTAAGCCATTGGGAATTGTCATCGGAGCTACGCACTTAGAAAAACTTTTTGATGAAAGTTTTTACTTTGATTTAAGCGGTGGGTTACTTGAAGGTTTATCTAAACTTTTAGGTCGCTTCACTCGCCTTTACATTTACCCACATAAAACAAACGAAATTTGCTTACTAACGAAAAGCTTCTTTCCAAAACCAGATGTAAAAAACATTTATAATCACTTTATCGAAAATAAGATGATTCAAGATATCGCCGGGTGCGAAGAGATCGACATCTTTGTTCATTCCGACGACGTCAATAAATTAATTAAGAAAAAAGATTCTGCTTGGAAAAAATTGGTTCCCGAAAGTATTCACGCCTTGGTAGCTAAATTATAAATAAATAAAATCCCGATTCACATCGGGATTTTATTTACGCTTCATTCTTTTATAAAGTACTAATCAACCATTGTGCAAGAGTAGCTAGGTTTCGCTTGTGGAACGACGATTGTCGCTTTAATACAAGACAAACCACCGACTGATTTCTGTAAACGGGCTGCGCCAACGATACCAGGATTTAATACTTTTACTTTAGCTTTTAAAGCTTCGTAAATCGCTCCGAAATTCTCAGCTTTTTGATCAATTTCGCAAGAGTATTTCGGTTTAGCATTCGGCATAATAATAGTCGACTTCTCACAAGTTAAACCACCAACTGTTTTTCTAAAGTGTCCAACACCCGCGACACCTGGGTTAAGGGCCACCGCTTCAACGTTTAACGCTTCGTAAATAGCGCCCGGATTATAAAGGTTGTATCCGATACCCGCATTTTCTTGCCCGCCAAAAGCTAAACTTGATACCGCTAATAAAGTTACAAAAATAATTTTCATTTTCTTCTCCTTGGTTATTATTTTTTACTTAATTCATTTTTTTAGTTAATGGAAAAAACGCGATCGACAACTGATAAACTGAATCTCTTTTTCCTTTTCTTTGCAAAAATGTCGACATTTCTCTTTGAAAGGCAATTATCTTTTCGCGGGCTTCTTTCACGCGCGACATGGGGATTGCCATCGTCATCGACGAATTGCTTCGGTCCACGACAGGAACTTCTTCTAAAGCCTCGATCGCTTTTTGTAAAAGTTGTCGCTCATGTTCGCGATTGGCCGACGACGGAACCCCGCCAATCGTTGTGTGATTTTTTTGGATTCCTAAAACTTGCCCTTTGTCGTTGGTAGTTAAAAGACCTAAACGGACTAACCGCTGCACGGCCGACGAGGCCCGCTCTTCGCTAATACT
The DNA here is from genome assembly GCA_014376935.1 of Bdellovibrio sp. Taxonomy (GTDB): domain Bacteria; phylum Bdellovibrionota; class Bdellovibrionia; order Bdellovibrionales; family Bdellovibrionaceae; genus Pseudobdellovibrio. Next base: position 20,971 of record JACMQO010000119.1, on the reverse strand, counting down.
GAGGCGCTCGGCAAACCACTTCGACTGATCCTTCATATCCGCTTTAAAATCTGTTAAGCTAACCGCTTCTAAAATCGCGAAATGATGCCAATCCGAAATATACTGAAACTGATCAACCGCGACGGTTTCAAACTCCATATTCTTTAATTTAAAATTCGGCAACTGACTTAAATAGTCGTGCAAAGAGTCTTCGTCGACTGACAATCGAGATGCAATCGCCATCATTGTTTCTTGAGAAACGTTTTTTTTTGCATTTAGAACTTTTGAAACAAACGAAGAGCTTAACCCTAAAGACTTGGCAAAGGCCCGTAACGAATACCCGGCATTTTTATTTTTACGCCTTTGTAATTCTTGTTTTAAGAAGACTGAAAATGAATTCACCGTTTCGTTCATGAGTGAATTCATAACTTAGAATACTTAAAATAAGAACTAGTTTGGGAAACAAACCGCGTCCCGAGGGGGACGCGTCCATAAATTTCATACCCAAAATGGATCTAGCTCTAATTTAACTGATATTTTTCAACCACTGAATCATCATCTGCACGGGCTGCCCGCTGCCACCTGCAGAGGCCAAGGCCCCCGTCGATTTATCAGTCCAACTGTACACGTCTAAATGCGCCCATTTTTTACCGGCGCAGAATTTCTCTAGGAATAAAGCCGCCGTAATCGCCCCTCCAAAACCTTCGCCCGAATTTCTAAAATCGGCAAAATTTGAATTTAGAGTCGCAAAATACTTTTGAATCAAAGGCATGCGCCAAACCGGATCGCTAGCCTGCTGGCCGGCCGCTACGATTTGCGAAGCTAATTGGTCGTCGTTCGAAAATAACCCAGCAACATCGGCGCCTAAAGCGACCTTGATGGCACCAGTTAAAGTTGCGATATCGATTAGAATTTCTGGTTCGTCCTTACCTTTTTGTTTCGCGGCCACATCCATCACATCGGCTAACACCAATCGGCCCTCGGCATCGGTGTTATCGATTTCAACGATGTAACCCGCGCGTGATTTATAAAGATCACTTGGGCGCATCGAATGCGAATCGATCGAATTTTCGGCTAACGCTAAATAGAAATCACACGCGCGCGGGTAACCCGATTGCGCTACCCAATACGCTAAAGCTAAAACAGCCGCAGCGCCGCCCATGTCTTTTTTCATCAGACGCATGCCCGCTGACGGTTTAATATCTAACCCGCCCGTATCAAAGGTAATACCTTTTCCAACAAAAGCGATCGGCTTTTTTGAATTTGCTTTTTTAGGACGGTATTTTAAATGAACCATACGCGGAGGCGATTTTGAACCCGCGCCAACCGCTAAAATTAAATTCATATTTTCTTCGGCTAATTTATCTTCGTCCCAGACCGTAACTTTAGTATTCGGAAATTTTAAGTCATTAAAAATTAATTCTTCGATCGTGTGCGGATCAATTTCATTTGGAGGCAAGTTCACTAAGTGACGCGCTAGTTGCACACAAACGGCTTCTGTCTGCGCTTCAGAAATCATCTTCGTTGAAAGCTTAATAAGGTCAGACTGCAAATAAATTTTAGAAGCCGCAAGCTTCTTGCCTGTAAATAGACTGAAAAAATGATACGACGCTAATTCAAAACCAATTACAACGGCACGAACGATCTCGTCTGTTTTGGCTTGAGAAAAATAAACCTGTAGGTTTTCAACGCCTAGATTCTTGCTATTTGTTAAAACGCTTCCCGCTTGATCGCGAAACCAACCGTAGGCAGATTCATCCAATACTCCCTGATGTTGTCCTTTGGGAACTTCAATATTTTTTAAAATCCAAACCGGACCGCTGCGGCCGACAAAGTGAACGACACGCTTATCTGAATCTAGCAATTTACTGACTTGAAAATCATGAGCGTGGCTATCAATGATGCTGGCCACTTCGGATTGAAGCTTGTTTTTGTTCGTAGCGCCTAGAATGTAGACTACGCCCTGCGGTTTTTCAGCCCATTTCAATTCAAAACTTAATAAAGATTGTGTTACAGTACGAATACTCATTTATTCACCTCGTGATATTTGGTACAATGTTGCCTTAGGTATGACGAACAAATCAACATTGAAGATAAAATTAGGGCTATTTAACGTTGAGAATTTATTTCTGCTTTTCGATCATCCTATCCCAGAAAACTATAAATCACTGAACGAGTCTGATTGGCAAAAATTATCGACATCTGTGTACTACAACAAGCCTCTAAAAAAATGTTTAGAAATTGCTAAACTGGTTCAACTTGAAAAACCCGACATACTGATGATCTGCGAAGTCGGCGGACTTGAGTCTTTAAAAAACTTCAATGTCCTATTTTTGAATTCCGAATACTCTCCGGTATTAATCGAAGGTAATTCAGACCGCAATATCGACATTGGTTATTTGGTCAAGAAACAGCAACCTTACTTTTATGATATTATTAGCAATAAAAATCGAGCTTTAAACTTTTTGTATCCCCACGAACTAACTTCGCAAGCCCACGGTTTTAAAATTAAAGCGGCTTCGCACACTTTTTCCAGAGATTGTGCCGAACTTCGGTTGTTTACAAAAGATCGCAACCATCCCTTTTTAATCATCTTATTAACGCATCTAAAATCGCGCCTTGATCCTGAACGTATTGACCCGGGCGGCGTTGAACGTCGTGGCGCAGAGCTGCGCACGGCGATTCACATTTATAAAGAACTTGAATCACAACATCCAAACTGCCCGATCTTACTGTGCGGCGACTTGAACGGTTATGCCGGAAAATCGACGCCTGATCTAGAATTTATGCCCATCTATCAAGAAACAGACCTTGAAGATATTTTTGAAATTGCGGGAATAAGTATTGAAAATCGTTCGACGTTTTTTCAAATTAAGAACGGGGGAAAAGCTGATGGTAAACAAATAGACTATTGCTTTTTACCAAAAAAACTTTGGCCGCATTTAAATGCGAATGAAACTTACGTGTACAAATACACAGACCATTTAGGTGCCGCGATCAACACACCCACTTCTATTGAAGCTAAGGGCTTATTGCCATCGGATCACTATCCTTTGTTTTTTAGTCTTGAAAACCTGCCCAATTGATGCGATTTTTAATGTATGAGTTTAAAAAAAGTACAGATTCCACAATTCGAAATCCACGCAACATCCGTTTACGTTGAATCAGAATCAGCACCGGATCAAAATCGTTATTTTTTTGCTTATAAAATCGCGATCAAAAACAAAGGCAACCAGGTCTCTCAGCTGATGAGCCGCCACTGGATTATCACCGATGCTTTTGGTCACGTCGAAGAAGTCCGCGGCCCTGGCATCGTCGGCCTTCAGCCCCGTATTCACGGCGACCAAGCCTTCGAATACGATAGCGCGTGCCCATTAAGGACTCCATCCGGCAGCATGAAAGGTTATTTCCATTTCATCAGCGATGACGGCGAACCGTTTCAAGTTGAAATTCCAGAATTTTATTTAATTTCCCCGTACGCTATGCACTAGCTCGGTAATAATTTTTAACTGAGTCGCATAATCTAAAGACGCGGTTTGGTTTGGATACGCAGGATCCATTTGATTTGGATTCGTCGCATCTAATTGCTCGGGTACAAGAGGAACGTGAATAAAGACGGCTTTCAAAGTTTTAAATTCATTTAAAATTCTAAAATACAGATCATTACAAACATAAGCTCCCGCTGAAAAAGAAATTTCAACCGGCAACCCCTTGGCCTTTAATTTTTCAAAGTGCTGATCGACCGGAAATGGGGTCATCAACGCCAAAGGTTCTGCTTTTTCAATCGCACCAAATTCAGGTTTTACACCCGCTTCATCTGCATGACGTGACTGCACCCAGTTTAATCCGATTTTTTCAAAACAAACGTTTGTGCGCCCTGCGGCCTGACCAATCATAATCACGAAGTCAGGTTCGACATTTTGTATTTCACGTTCTAGCAACCAAAAACTTTGCTTGTATTCGACCGGTAAAACAATAGAAATGACGTCAGCAAACTGATCTTGCAAATCTAACGCAATTTTTTGACTTGGATTTATTTTTTGACCTAAAAATGGCTTAAAACCAGAAATTAATATTTTCATTTGAAATTCTTTATTGAATAGAAATTAAGGGGAACGTAAAAAACGGTTCCAGTCTTGATTATTTTTTTCATAAACGTAGCGTTCATGAAGGCGACCGCTGCGACCGAACCAAAATTCGATTTCGCGCGGAACAATAATATATCCACCCCAATGTGGAGGCCGCGGCACCGTTTGGCCAGCGTATTTTTTCTCGATCGCAACAATTTTTTCTTCAAACGCGGCAAAGGATTCAATTTTTTCAGATTGATTTGAAGCCCAGGCACCAATCTGACTTAAACGTGCGCGCGAAGCGAAGTAAGCATCTGATTCATCATTCGTTAATTTTTCAACCACACCGTCAACGCGAATTTGTTGATCTAAATGGGACCAAAAAAAATTAACAGAGACATTTTTATTCTGTTCTAAGTCTTTCCCTTTATGCCCAAGATAATTGGTATAAAAAGAAAACCCTCTGCGAATTAGGCCCTTATAAAAGACGATACGCACCGAGGGCTCATTTTTTTCATTCACGGTTGCAAGTGCCATCGCATTGTGGTCAGGCACTCCTTTAATTTGAGCTTGTTTCAGCGACTCTAAGAAGTTTTCAAATGGATCTTTCTTAAAATCGAAGCTCATCATAAATTACTTCTTAGCTTTAGCAGCAGGTTTAGTTGCAGGAGCCGCTTTCACGATTTCTAGTAATTCAACTTCGAAAATCAAAGCTGAATTCGCAGGAATACCTGGGCGGCCAGATGGACCGTAAGCTAATTCTGCAGGGATGAACAATTGATATTTAGATCCAACTTTCATCATTTGTAAGGCTTCAGTCCAACCAGCGATCACGCCACCAACTGGAAATTCTGCCGGTTGACCACGATCAACAGAAGAATCGAATTTTTCGCCATTTAACAATGTTCCCGTGTAGTGACACTTAACTGTGTCTTCTTTTTTAGGAACTGGGCCGTCGCCTTCTTTGATGACTTTGTATTGCAAACCAGAAGCTGTCGTTTTAACGCCTTCAGCTGTTTTGTTTTTTTCAAGGAACTCAGCTGATTTCTTTTTGTTAACTTCGCCTTCTTCAGACTGTTTTTTCATTGCTGATTCTTGTAATTTCATCATGGCTTTCTGGATGTCTTCTTTAGTCATCTCAGATTTACCAGTTGATGCGTCTTTCATTGAAGCCGCTAATGTCGTTGCGTCAAAATCAATGTTTTGTGCTTTTAAGTTTTGGCCAATTTGTTGACCGATAGCGTATGATGCTTGACCCTTGTCAGACTTAAGATCTGGCTTGTTACAAGCTGTTAGTGCGAATGCGGTAGTAGCAACAGTGGCTACAACTAAAAATTTTTTCATTACGAATCCTTTCAATTTATGATTTCGTTTAAACTTTGTTTTTTAATGTTAATAAAATAAACTTGTTTGTAAGTATAAAGCATGATCGAATTCCTACAGATTTCAAACACATAACATGCCGCACATACTACTTTATTTCATCGCACTACTAAGCCTTTCAACGTCTTCAAGCCTAGCAAAATTGAATCAGATGCCCGTCGAAGTTTTAGGTTTTTGGCGATTAAGCATCGCCACCGCTTTGCTTGGGCTATGGGTCTTTGTTGTTAAAAGAACACCATTTCCTAAGATTGAAAAACGGCTGTGGTGGTTGGCCTTATCCGGAGCATTCTTTTTCGGACACCTTTGGACTTACAAATATGCAGCAAAAAACACGTCAATTGCAAATACGATGATTTTATTTGCAACGACACCGGTTTGGTCAACCCTGGGTTCGATCGCGTTTTTCAAAGAAAAAATAACTCTTCGGCTTGTCTTTGCCTATATCTTGGCTGCTTTAGCCGTCGTCATCCTACTTTACAACCAGCTTCACTTTCATGGCGCTAATGCCAACGGAGATCTTTCGGCCCTGATCTCGGCCCTATTTTACGCCCTGTTTATGCTAGCCGGAAAAAGATCACGCTCCGAATACCCCAATCTGATCGTTTCAAACATTCAATACTTTGTCTGTGCATTTCTGTTTTTACTGGTCACGTTTTATACCGGCAATAATTTTATCGGTTACGCAAAAGCTTCATGGTTTTCGGTCATCGGCCAGGTTTTAGTTCCCACTTTCTTAGGGCATTTTCTGTTCACCTACTTGGTTCAGTTTATGAATTTAAGCGTGATGACATGTGGAAAGCTGGTCGAACCCATTATCGGCGCGATCATTGCCTATTTTGTCTTTAAAGAAAATTTAACACCCGAGGCCTTTATGGCCTTCGCACTGATATCGGCTTCTTTAATTGTCTTATTTGCCCCGAGTATTTTTAAAGCTCAGATTTTGCCTGAAGAAAAGCGGTAACCTGCTGACGCGTTCCTTTAAAAAGGATGTTCGGTCGACGTTGTTCAAGTGACGATAAATACATCGAATCGTAATACCAAACTAAAAGCTTTTCGATCCAAACTTTATTTTTTTCAAAGCCTTGGTTCTGGGTAAAATCATTCTCGGCCGCACCTAGATCCAACAACAGTTCTTGCGCGCGCAATCCACCCATTTTTTTTTGAATTTTTAACACTGAGTTTTTGTATTTAGCAAAAAGGGCGGTCGCCTGCTCGGCCGAGGATTCTTTGTTAATCAACGACGAAATATAATCTTCAAAAATATTTTCGACCCGCACAGCGACAGGTTCGTCGATTAAGACTAAGGGCGCTTCACGCATTTTTAAAAAGAAATACTCGGGAACATGGCACGAACCGATCAGTCGACTTTCATCTTCAACCAGTAAAGGTCTGTTAAGGCTGGCCGCAATCTTCATCGTGGCTAATGACAATCGATTTTCGAAGTCCACTTGCGCAGGCTGGGGAATCGACCAAGCTCCAAAAGCAGACCCCCGATGATGCGCAAAACCTTCAAGATCAACCGTTGGATAAACATCTTTAATTTGATTGATCACGTGGGTTTTGCCGCTACCCGTAGTTCCAGATAAGATCAGCATCGGAGTTTCATTCGAAAAAGTTTGCAAATGATCAATAAAAAATTGCCGCGCTGATTTATAACCTTTCGCTAACCGCGTGGTTTCAACACCCACGTCTTGCAAAAACTTTTGCGTCGATTGGCTTCTTAAACCACCACGAAAGCAAGTGATAATGGTGTTAGGATTTTTAGCAAGTTCAAGTTTCCAGGCGTTGCGCTTCTGTTCCAGATTTTCACCCGAAACAAGCTGGTGACCTAATTCAATCGCAGCCGCTTGCCCTTTTACCTTGAAGCAAGTGCCAACATCATGGCGCTCTTGATCGTTTAGCACCGGAATATTGATCGAACCCGGAATCGAACCCATCTTAAATTCGATCGCCGCACGCACATCGATGATCGGCGTTCCTTTTAAAAGTTCAGCTTTAAAGTCACCAATCGTTACGGTTTTCATTATAGTGAAACTTCAAGTCGCTTATCAGAAGCTGTTTTCACTTCACCGATGATGCTGGTAAACGGAAAAGTGAGTTTTAGTTTTTCAACCATGCTGGCCGACTGCGAAGGATGAACCGCCAACAAAAGTCCGCCGCTGGTTTGCGGATCAAATAGAAGCTGCTGTTGAACGTTCGAAAGCTGACCCACTTCGATTTCTGAACGAACATAATCTGCATTTGTCCGGTGGGCTTTCGTTAAAAATCCTGCTTCCAAAAACTTGAACGTGTTTTCAAATTTTGGAATTTTCGAAAAACTTAAGACAAACTTTTTATCACAAGCGCGCGCCATTTGTACCAAATGACCGCTTAGGCCAAAGCCCGTGATATCGGTTGCCGCATGCACAGCTGAAAGCTCGTCACTATTAAAAAGATGAATCACTTTATTTAATTGCGCCATCGAATCAAGCTCTGCCTTGATTTCAGACTCGGTCACTTCGCTGCGCTTTAATGCGGCCGTTGCCGTGCCCGTGCCGATGGCCTTTGTAAGGATTAAGTGATCGCCCACTTGAGCCTTGGCGTTAGACCAAACTCTATCAGGATGAACGTAGCCCGTGACTGATAAACCAAATTTTAAAGTGTCATCATCAATCGAATGCCCACCGACTAAAGTGGCGCCGGCCTCGGCAATTTTATCGCAGGCTCCTTGCAACACATCCGCAATTACTTTTTGTGAAAACACCGTCAACGGAAACGCCAAAACAGCCATCGTCGTTTGCGGCGTTCCGCCCATTGCATACACGTCGCTGAGCGCATTGGCCGAAGCAATTTGTCCGAACAAATACGGAGAATCAACAATGGGAGTAAAAAAATCGATTGTTTGCACCAAGGCCAATTCAGAATTGATTTTGATAATCGCGGCGTCATCCATTAAAGATCCATCGACTAAGATGTCACTTTTTTGGGGCGGAAACTTCACCTGCCCTAAAATTTGTCTAAGTTCGGTCGCCGAAACCTTAGCGGCACAGCCGCCTTTTTGCACAGTCTGAGTTAAACGTAATGTGTCTGTCATAGACATTTTATTGCACGGTGGCCCAACTTCAGGCAACCTATTCAGCGATGCAATCCCTTAAACAATGGCTAAAAGTTATCTTCGCTGCGGCGTTCGTCGGAACGCTCATGCGTTTTGTTTTTTTTATACTGTTAGCTCCTGCTGAACTACAAAAAATAACAGCATCGACCCCCTATTCTGAAATCGCACGGGCCTTTTTCTTAGGGTTTCGCTTCGACCTGAGTGCGATCTGCTATTTGACGTTTTTATTCTGGCTGGTCAGCCTTATTTTACCAAAAAGCTGGTCGCTCAATATATGGAAAGCCGCTTTAACAATTTGGAGTTTTCTGCTGATTATCGACATCGGTTATTACTCGTTCTACAATGACCGGATCAATGTCCTTGTGTTCGGTTTTTTCGAAGACGACACGTGGGCGTTAATAAAAACATTCTGGAAGAACTACCCCGTGGGCGGGATTTTATTTGCGACTTTCGTTTTTGGTTACTTCTTTCATAAGGTCATTCAAAAAACATTTCCTATTCTACCCGAGTATGGAAACCGCATTTCATTCTTAAGTACACGCGTCATCGTATTTGTTTTACTTTTTATTGGCGCGCGCGGCACTTTCGCCTTATTTCCCTTGGGCGATCACGACACGGTGATTTCAACCCGGCCTTTTTTAAATACCTTAAGTTACAGTTCGGCCCACGCGTTATCGCGCGCCATTAAATTAAAACAAGAGCTCATGAATACGGGCGCTAACGCTTGGAATGCAAACTTACGCGAATATGGCTACCTAGGTAAAGAAGACCAAGCCTTTGAAGACTATTTTCAAAAGAAATTAACACCTGGTCAAAGCCGCTATGATTTCATCAAGCTCGAAACGAAGTTAAATCCAAAACTTTCAGAAAAACCGCACGTCGTTTTATTGGTCATGGAAAGTTGGGGCTATTACGGACTGCAATTTCAAAAGCCCGAATTTGATCTGGTCGGCGGAATGAAAAAACATTTTGAAACTGACCTACTCAATATCCAAATGCAATCAGCCACCGGAGCAACGACAGGCTCGTTAAGCTGTTTATTAGCCGGCGTTCCGCAGCGGCCGATCAGCGCCTTTATGACTGAAAATGAATACCTAAGCACGGGCTTATCAACGTCGCCGGCTAAAATTTATAAAGCTCAGGGCTACCAAACACATTTTATCTATGGCGGTAATCCCGGCTGGCGCGATATGAATAAATTTGCACTGACCCAAGGATTCGACGTGGTCGAAGGCGAAATTGATGTCGAGAAAAAATTAGTTGGCGCTGGTTTAGAAACAGCCGGGCGACACGATTGGGGCGTTTACGATGAAGACGTCTTTAAGTTTATCGAACTGACATTAAAAGACGCGACAAAACCCCAACTGATGGTTGTTATGACAACCACAAATCATCCGCCTTACGAATTACCGAAATCAGCGATCGATCACAAATTGGATTTAAATCAATTTCCTGAGAAGAATTTATTGATCGATCTTAAGTTGGCGGCCAGCCGTTTTTCAACCTTTAGATATTCATCAGATGCCTTAAGTGATTTTTTAGATCGCATGAAAAATAACGAATCACTAAATTCGAAATCCATTATTGCCGCCACCGCGGATCACACCTTTTGGATTAAAAATTTTACGAACACCGAAACGTTTATGCGCGCGGCCGTTCCATTTTATATTCACTTACCAGCTGAAATTAAAAATCAACTGTCGCAGGTTCAATTAGCGAATTTTAAACAGTCGTTTGCAAGCCATCAAGACATTTGGCCGACGCTTTACGAGCTGAGCTTACCCAAGACCACGTACCAAACTTTTGGCCGATCGCTTTTTGAAAATCCGAACGGAAGTTTTGCTTTTAATGCAGGTCGCGAAGTCTTCATGCAAAAAAGGGGCGTCTTTGTTAGCTCGCAAGGTCAGTTCTCGAGCTTAGAAGCAACTGTGCCTTATAACTACGCCCCCACTGAAAAAGTATTGCCCGAAGATACGGCCCTAGCGCAGAAGTACCGCGCCTTGATGGGATCACTTGACTCTTACCTTCATCAATCTAAGATTAGCCCATGAGAATTCTTGTCGTTGAAGACCAAGCCAAAACGGCGCAATTTTTAAAAAAAGGTTTTAATGAAGTTGGCTATTCAGTTGATATCGCTGAAAGCGGCGCTTCGGCCGAATCTTATTTGGCTAGTAGTGAATACGATCTAGTTATTTTAGATGTCATGTTACCCGATCAAAGCGGTATCGATACGGCTCGGCATATACGCCGCGACGGTTACGTCGGCCCACTGTTGATGTTAACTGCCCTATCGACAACAAAAGACAAAGTTCATGGTCTTGATGCCGGAGCCGATGATTACTTAACAAAGCCATTTTCATTTGACGAACTTTTGGCCCGCGTACGCGCACTTCTTCGTCGCAATAATTCAAAATCAGGTGTGAATTCGATTTTAAAATATTCAGAAATTGAAATGGATTTAGTACACCGCAAGGTCACGCGCCAAGGGCAAGAAATTGTTTTAACGGCTAAAGAGTTTTCTTTGCTAGAATATTTTTTGCGTAATCCCGAACGTCCTTTGGGTCGTACATCGATCACAGAGCATGTGTGGGATATTTCTTTCGATTCAGAAAGTAACGTGATCGACGTTTACATCAACTTACTTCGAAAAAAAGTCGATGCCCCTTTTAATAAAAAATTAATTCAAACAGTCGTCGGTGTGGGATATGTTCTTAAAGACAATTAGTCTACGAACACGTCTAACTTTTCTTTTTGCCATTATATTTGGAACAACCACGATTCTATTTTCTGGTTTCTTATACTATTTTTTAAATGACTCTTTAGCTCAAGACTTTGACGATGCTTTATATAATTATGCAGTTGATGTTTCTAAGAATATTGAAATCGGCACGAAAGATAATTTATTGTTCCCTCCCCTAAAAGTTGATGAAGGAAAAATCTTTCCGTTCCCATCCGGAACGGCGCTCATTCAAGTGCAAGATACGGCCGGCCACATTTTAGTTCGCAGTGGAGAGTTCGGGGATTTTCAATTTCCGTTCAAAAAAGATATTACTAAAATATTAAAAGGTCAGGATTCATCCTACCGCACACTAACCAACACCGAAAAGTTACCCGACGCCGAAGCGGAATCATACCGATTAATTACGTTTCCTTTAGACAGCGTAGCGGCTCCTGATTTGTTTTTACAGATCGCGGTGCCAATGACAACCTTTGAAAAACAATTAGATAGTTTGCAGTTTATCATCAAGTTGGGGCTTCCAGCCGTTTTGTTAGTGGCCGTATTTGCGGGATTTTATTTCTCTTCGCGTGCTTTACGCCCGGTGAAAGATATCATTGAAAAAACCATCAGTATTGATGCCAGTGATTTAACCCAAAGAGTACCACTTCCAAAATCAAAAGATGAAATCAAACAATTGGCAGAAACCCAGAACGCGATGTTAGATCGGATCGAAAAAGCCTTTAAGTCGCAAGAGCGTTTTATCGCCGATGCATCCCACCAGCTACTGACACCACTGACTATTTTGCGCGGTGAAATTGAAGTGCAACAAAAAACCAATTCACCCGACCCGCAATTTCTAACAAGCGCGTTGGAAGAGGTTAAAAATTTGACCCGCATTGTGAAAGATATGCTTTTATTAGCGCGTATCGATGCCGGACTTGGCGCTTTAGAGTTCTCTGAAATAGAGATTGACGATATTTTAATCGACGTTATTGCTCGGCTACAAAAGTTAGCCACGACAAAAAATATTCACATCAAATTTGATATTATTGAAAATGCACAGCCTTCGCAGGTTCGTGGCGACTACGATCTTTTATCTAACTTATTTTTTAACTTAATCGAAAATGCGATCAAATATTCGTCGGTCGGAAGCCCGATCTTTATTCGCGTGATTTGGAATCAAGATCAAACGATTGTCGAAATTGAAGATGAAGGTCCCGGAATTCCGGAAGAAAACCAAAAAGTAATTTTCGATCGCTTTAGCCGTTTAGCACCCAGCGGCCAAACAAAAGGGTTCGGACTTGGACTAGCCATCGCCAACAAAATTGCGGTTTTGCACAAAGCCGAGCTGGGACTACAACCAAAACCCGGAAAAGGGACCTTATTTGTCTTCAAGGTGCATAACTTACCGCCCCACAACAAGATTTCGTAAATATTCTAGACAGTTAGGCGCGGCCGAATGACTCGTTTTGCAAATTAATTTTTTTTAATCCCGCATTCATTTGGTTTGAATGCAACCCTGCTAACATTTCTGTAACAACAATTAAAGATAATTAAATCTTTAACTATAAGGAGATCTTATGAAATTAATGACTATCATCGCTGCTTTAGCTTTCTCGTTCGCAGTTAACGCTCAAGAACACGGCGCAGCTCCAGCTGCTCCTGCTGCTGCACCTGCAGTTTCTGAAGCAGCTCCAGCTGCTCCAGCAATGAAAGCTGAAAAGAAACACAAAAAAGGTAAAAAAGCTAAAAAAGCTTCTGAAGCAACTCACTAATTAATTTTAGTTTTTTGTAACAGTAAAAAGGATGACTTCGGTCATCCTTTTTTTTGCCTAAAATGAAATTTCGAATCACTTAATAAAAATACGAACTAGAATTTTCCAAGAATTAAAAAGCAACCCGTCGCAATCAGCGTGGGAACTAGGGCCGCCAGTAAAAGTTTTCCGGCATTCAAGCTTTTGCTTGGAAATTTAGAACTTAATATCGAAAAGCCTGCAGGATTGGGCGCGTTGGCTAGAATCGTTAAACCACCTCCCGTGATGGCTCCAGATACTAAGGCCCACTTCGATGCGTCAGTTAAACTCGGAACCTGCGAACCTAAATAAGTTAAAGCCGCATTATCAGTGATTGCGGTCAAAGCAATGGCACTAAAGAATAATGCTTTTTCGGTCAAAGCTAAAATGATCGGCTCAAGCCACCATCTTTGAAATGAACCAAAAACAATTAAACCACTTAAGAAAAATGCAACGAGCAATGCTTCTTTAAATTTTAAAGCGTCTTGGTACTTGCGCGTCACCGTCGTTAACCCGATAAAAATTAAAAATAATCCAAAAAATACTTTTTCATAATGGGCCGTCGCAACGAAAGCCACTAAAAATAATAAATGAGCGACTGTCACCCACACCGGCATTTTACCCGTGGTCGTTTGCAAAGGGCTTAGCTGCTGCTTGATTTTTTTATGAAATAGAACCGTAAACAAGGTCGCATTTATTAAAACTGTCGCAATCGAGGCTTCACCTAAATTTAAAAAAACATCGACCAATCCCCAGTTCCACGTGCGCGCCACCACCAAAATGGGCGGTGCCGCGAAGTGGGTTAAAGCACCACCAACAGAAATATTCACGAAAAGTAAACCAATAGATCCATACAATAGCGTCTGATCAATTTTCTCTGCATCTATCATTTTATATAGTAACAAAGCCGCGATCGTAATCGCCGCAGGCTCGGTGATCAGCGAACCTAAAAAGGTACCCAGTGTCATTAAAATGTAGAACTGAAGCGTCACCGCAGGTACGGGAATGATCTTCGCAAGACGACCGCTAATGGCTAAAATAGTTTGTCGAGCCAACATCAGTACGGGCCGAGTCGATGCTAAAATCATGACACAAAAAATAAATAAAGGCTCGGTCATATTTAATGATTGCTGATAGTGAATAACGTCGGTGGGTCCTAACAAAATGCCCCACGTCATTAAAAACAAGAAAGCCCAAAAACCAAAAACGACTTCTACTTCAGCCATCAGGTGAAAAAAAGCTTCGGCGGCCGAACCTTCTTTGTATTGATGGGATAATTTGGCAAAGTAAGAAACTACAAAAGTATGAAGTAATGCGACTGCAAAAAAGCCGGTCGCTAAATATTTAATCTCAAAGGGAGCGTTTAGTATTCCAGTCATAGGGTTTAGTTTTCATGATGCGGCCGCAAAAAGCAACGAAATGCCGCCCTCTAGAAATTAAAGTTCTTCGTGATTACGATATTTCCAGGCAAACAAAACTAAAGAGCAAAAAGTAAAAGCGATCGACGCCGCCAAACCGTACCCATAGCCTTCATCAGGCGATAATGAATAATTAATTCCGAAATACAAAACCAAAGACTTACCAATCAACGTCGGCATTAAAAAAGAACGTAAAAAAGCTTTCATTGTTGTCTTTGATTTTTTAAATTCAATCTCTGTTTCTGATTTTGATTTCATCGTGTCCATCTTTTTTGAAGCGATACGGCAACAATTTTTGATAACGTCGTCCGTGTCGGATCTCCAAATAATGTTTGATCCGAATAGCTAGCTGTCGCGGCCCACGATTCTTTAAACATGTAGCTGGCAGACACTGTTCCGGTTGCAAAACGTTCAACAGACCCATCTGATGAATTATTACCAACCACGTTGATCGCGTCTTCGTAGTTCCAAGAAAGTGTTGTTCCTAAACGTAAGCCTTTAATGTTGTACCCAGCGCCCATAACGAAACTGCCACCGTAACCTGGCTTAATTGTACCATCAATTTGCGCGTTATGAACGGTTTTATCAAACGAGCGATGCACTTCAAAAGTCGAATTGCCATCCCACACGGTCCATGCTTTCGTCAGCGTCGTTCCAACACCCAAGGCCCAAAATCCCCGCCCGCGACCATCGATGCCCGAGACTGTTTGGGTCTCTTGAATTGATTTACCCGTAGGTAACGTTAAAGTTAAAAATCCGACTCCGTGGGGACGCCACGGATTATAATCCCAATCTGGTAAATATTCGTAGCCGGCTAAAGCTGATACATCCCCTAAACCGGTTGAGTCTTCACTAAACCCGCCCTGCTTCGAGCGGGTTTGAATCGGAACAGAAAGACCCGCCTGGTACCGATCATCAAAAACAAAAGCGCCATCTATCTTAAAAACCTTAGACGTTAAATCATCATTGTTACGCTTAATCCAAACGCCCGCGTCGGTCACATCGCTATCGACTTTTGAATACGAATACGATGTCGTCACCGTCGCGTGGTCGTCGCCCGTGATTAATGCCGGCATCGCAAAGCCCCCACCGCAGCAAGCGCTTGCTAATGCCGTAACGGGTGCTATAAAAAGAAAAAAACTAAATACTAATTTTTTGATTGATCTGTTCAATAACATTTGAAGTCTCTTGATCTTTAATCTGTAAACGAATTTCCCAATCGCCCGGCATAATGAAATAAACTTTGGTGACGCGGTAAATACCATCTGCGATCTTTTGAATTTTGACGGGACTTGATCCATGCCCCATGCTTGGCATCCACAAGATAATAGCGATCGTTTGATCTACGCCGACCGCGACTGAACTACCGGGTTGATGAAACTGCAAAATAAAAGTATTTTCGTCGCTATCGTTCGGAGTTTTATCAAACGCTAGGTCAATAGCTAAACCTAAAGAGGCTGACGCTAATTTATAAACTTCACTGTTCACCGTCTGCTGCTGATCTTGTTTCACTGAATCAAGATAGTTCGGACGCGCGCACCCAAACTGAATCAGTGATAAAATGACTAGAACTAAAAAATATTTCATCACGAACCTTTTTTTTATTTTCGTAAAATCACGCAGCCCAAAGTGCGACCTTCAGCAACGAGTACCGGTTTGTTTTCAGAAATTTGATTTAAAGCCTCGGCTAAGAAGTTTTTTGAAGACGCTTCGGCATTAGAACTATCCGTCACCCCGCCTTGGTATAAAATTTTACCCTTCGGGCTGATAACAAAAGCATGTGGAGTTTTAAAAGCCTTAAACTGATCGGCGATTTTTGCTTCGTCATCTTGAATCACCGTAAATGGCAAATTTGCCTTTTTAAAATAATCAGAAGACTCTTTGATAGGTTCGTCCGAATTCGAATGCACGACCACGAATTGAAAATCGTTATGCTGCTCTGATAATTTTTTAACAACTGGCATATGGCTATTTGAACATGGGCATTTTGCAGACATGAATACAATAACCGTTCCTTTTTCTTTGATTTCTTTAATCGTGACTGATTGGGCCACGGCCGTGACAAGGTTTTCACCTTTGACTTCAGCAGGAACCGTCATTGAGGGGCTACCCGTTGCTGCAGATAAATTAAGCGAAAATAGAGTCAAAAATGAAATTATATAAACCATAAACTCTTCTAGCAAATAACCCAGGTCTTGAGAAGCGCTACATAGTGTTGCACCCAATAAACTTAGGTGCCAAAAGTTCGTAAAAAAGGTATCTGAAAGACCTTAATTAAAAAAAGGACTATTTATGCTTAAATCGATACTAGCCACTTTACTATTAACGGTCGGATTAACTGCACGTGCCCAAGATGGCCAGTTCGCGAAAACGAACGAATCAAATACGACTCCGGCCGTCTGCGCTGATGCAGCCTTATCTGTGTGCGCTACGCTTCATTTTGTTAGCGTTATTAACACTTCGACCGAAGGTGAATTTATCGTGCATGTCACAACGCCGAATGAAACACCGATCTCGGGACTTAAAGTCTCTTTATGGATGAATATGGGCGGACACAGTCACGGATCAGCACCGGTTGAAATTGCGGCGATGAACGAAACGAATCAATTTAAAATCTCAAATGCATGGTTTGTGATGAGCGGTCCATGGCTAGTTCAAGTAGAATTTATCGCTGATGCACAGGCCTTCAAATTAACCATTCCTGTCACAGTTGCGGAGTAATGGTTTTGCGTCCTAAAAAAATTATCATTGGTTTTATGATCGCGGCCCTTATCAGCTTACTTACTGTGGGGGCCGTGTTATTTTACGCCAGCCAAACTCCGAAATTAGGTGGAGACTTTTCAGCCTTAACTGAAAAAGGAGTTTGGAATTTTAGCGATGATCCTAAGCCGTTAAATTTACTTTATGTGGGTTACGTCAAGTGCCCAGATGTGTGCCCCATGGCACTGTCGTTTTCAGCCGAAGCTTTTCGTCAGCTGACCGATAAAGAAAGAAGCCAAGTGCGATTAACTTTTGTTAGCGTTGACATCGAACACGATACGGCCAAAAGTGTTTCTGACTACGCTTTACAATTTAATCCAAAATTTATCGGCTTAACTGGCAGCCTTAAGCAAATGGATAAAATTATGAAACTAATCGGAGCCAGCTACATGGTTGAACCAAATCCTAAATCATATTTAGGGTATTCAATCGCGCATACGGACCGCATTTTCTTTTTAAATAAAAAAGGTTACGTTTTAGATTCACTTGCAAATCCACGCTCGGCCGAAAGTGTCGTGCAAAAAATAAAGGAAAACCTATGAAACATTTACTTCTAATCAGCAGCATTTTGGTGGCTTCGCAATTTAGTTTTGCAGAAGCAAACCCCGTGATCGAAATGACTGACGCACGCATTTTTGCACCACTAAAAGGTTCTAATGCGACTGGCGGATACGTGACTTTAAAAAACATTACGAAAAGCCCCGCGGTCATCATGATTAGAAAAGCAAAGTCATTCAAAGCGGTTGAAATGCACGAAACGATCGAAAAAGATGGCCGTATGGCTATGCAGAAAGTAGAGCAATTAACGATTGCGGCCGGCCAAACTTTAGAATTAAAACCAGGCGGACATCACATCATGCTTTTTGATGCAACAAGCGAAATTAAAGTCGGCGACGTGATCAAAGTTGATTTTTTAATTAACGGCACCGAAGAAAAGTTTGATTTTAAAGTTATCGACAGAGCCGCTCAAAAAACAGAACCAAGTCACCACTAAGTTTTTTTATATTTCGATTTTACCCATGGAATAAGCATCGGTAAAATCGAAATGAAGATCACCGCAAAAATCACGATATGAAAATTAGTTTTTATCAATGGTAAATTACCAAAATAATGACCTGCTAAAACAAAAGAAAAGACCCACGCAATCGCACCTAAAACATTATAAGATAAGAATTTTTTGTAGTGCATCGATCCGATGCCCGCGATAAACGGCGCAAAAGTTCGAACGATCGGCGCAAATCGCGCGGCCACGATCGTAAAAGCACCCCACTTTTGATAAAAGGCTTCTGTTTGCACTAAATGTTCTTTTTTGAAAAAACGCGAATTTCCCTCAAAAACTTTAGGCCCTAAATATTTACCAATATGGTAATTAACCCCATCACCGATGATCGCTGCCGCGGTCAATAAAACTAAGATCGTTGTTAAATCTAAAGCTCCATCGAAAACTGTTAATGCTCCGACGGCGAATAAAAGTGAATCTCCGGGTAAAAATGGAGTCACGACTAAGCCCGTTTCAGCGAAAATAATAAGAAATAAAATAAGATAGATATAGGGACCGAAGAATTGAACCCAGTTCACCAAGTGTTGATCCAGATGTAAAATTATATCAATTAATTGCATTGAAAGCCCTTCGTAAAATTCTGTTACAAAAGACTAACATTAAGACTTTATTGATCGCAAGCCTAGCTTAGCTTCTTTGAAATAGCTGCGGCGGCTATCTCTGCCGCGGCAAAGGCTGTTTCAAATGCAGGATTTGCAAAGTTATCTTGGTTTGCAAAATAGATACGCTCATTGATCGGGGCCGAAATCGCATCTAATAATCCGTTTGTTAGTAGGCCCACTTGCGCGATGGGAAGCGAATGTCCCCAGCGTGTTAAACGAATTCCTTTTACGTCGGCATTTGAAAGACCTAACTGCTTTAAAAATAGATCTAGATCCGGCGCAATTTGCGCTTTCGTTTTATCGTAAGCCATTGGGCTAAACAAAAATTGGCGGGCCCCATCGTAAGGAAGCGGACGATACAAGGTTAACACGGATTCATCCACCGCATCGTTCTGGGCCCAACTTCCGAAGCAAACGTCACTGAACCCCTTAACGGGTGGCGACAGCGCCGCAGGGGCTTCAGGCATCACACCTGTCATCATGAAAACATCAAAACCTTCCGATTGAATTTTTTTATTCAATATGACATTAGCCACGATGTAACCTCGGTAAGAGATCTTAGCGATTTGGCGATTTCGCTCATCGGTGATTTCGGGAACAATTTTACTGGCCACAAATTTTGGTGCTGCCACGATACAGCGTTCACATTCAATAGCTTTCAATTGGCCCGCACTGTTTTCGTACGTCACGATAACACCATTTGCCGTGGTTTTGACTTGTATGACAAAAGCACTAGGTTCAACGGGACACTGATGAGCTTCTAACGTTTTTTGCAGCTGAAACGTGATCAAAGAATTGCCGGCCGGAAACGCTAAAATACCGACCGATTCTGAAGTAATGAAGTTTAACATCTGTGTCGTCGATAGCTCATCGATCGAACCGTTAAATGAAGACCAACCGTACAGTTGGAAAAATTCTAAAATGTGCGGGTGTAGATTCGGCCATTTTTGTAAAAGCCAATCTTGAAAACTGATCTGGTCCCATTCTTTCCACTGCGCGAATGAAACAGCGCCTTCAGGATTAAAAGGAATATCTGGGTATTCATTTTCATAAATCCTTTTAATCTCGTTCGCGACCGCGATAAATTCATCGGCTCGTTTCGGATCGGTTGAACCTTGCCAGAAGCCTTTTAGGAATTCATTTTTATAAAAAAACTTAACGTCCTTTTCTTCTTCAAGTTTCGCTTTATCAAAAATATTTAAATCTTTAAGAACTTTTTCAATAGTTGAATTTTCATCCGGAACAGTGATGTAAGCGGCGCCGATCGAATAAGCCGACTTATTATAAATTTCGCCCTTAGAATTACCACCAAACTTATTATCTTGCTCTAAAAGAAGCGGTTTGTGCTCTTTCAGTAAGTAGGCCGAAAGCAGACCCGACATTCCACCACCGACAACAACGACTTTTTCTTTGCGGTCCACTTGAGGCCATCCGCCCTTGGTTTTTACGTAGCCATCGATATCCCATAAAATTTCATGGGGTCTATCAATATTGTCGCCGTTAAAATCAGTACTGCTTGAACTATTCAAAGCCACCGTCTGAATCGAATAATTTAATTTTCTTGCGTCAAGAACCTGCTGCATCTTATTTTGCAATAAAGCTTCGGCTAAAATATTGGGTGAAGCTAGTAAGCCCACTCCCGCAGAAGTCAAAGCAGAGAATTTAATAAATTCGCGACGATTTGTAAGATTCTTTTTCATGACAATTTTTCTAGAATCAAAGGTTTAAACATGCAAGCTATTCAAGGCAATACATGGAAACAAATTTTATAAATCGGCCATTCATAGCTTGTTTAACCTTTTTTGAAATGAATTCAACACACAACTGAAAACGAATTGAGAATAGCGATTCATTTTTTATTCTTCTTATAAATCACTTTTCATCTTTCTGGAATGGGGAATTAAAGAACATCCCGAGGAGTTATGACTCGTAAAAAATTTTATTGCCCGATCCAAATCATCCTTATCGAAACTCGCATGGCAAGGCTCTTGCTTTATTCAATTTAAAAGATAGGTGTTCTATCCAGAAAATTTAATTCATTTAGACAGGAGTCGATATGAAATCAATACTTACGGCCGCTTTAATTGGTATTT
>JACMQO010000118.1 GCA_014376935.1 Bdellovibrio sp. | reverse complement strand
TCAAAAACAAAAAAGGGCTTTTGGCCTTGAAATTTTTTAGATTCGTATTCGAATTTTTCTTCCATCGCGACCAGTAGCGGGCGGTGGGTGGCGTCGCCGTGCACGTAAATTTTAAAACGATCAATTGATGCTTTTCTTCTTTCTTGAGGGGATTGTGGGTTATTTAAACTGTGCATGTATTGAAAAACGGTTTGCGTACCCGGAGAAAACTCAACTTCATGCTCTTTCAATGAAATATCGATATTGTCAATTTGAGCGGTCAGCCAATCTTTTAAAACTTGAAAATCAGTGCGAAGTTCGATGTCTTTTGTGGACTGAATGCGGGACTCTGATTTTTCAATCCACTTGGTAAAAAGCGCCCGAACTTTCGAATCAATATCGTTTTCAAGTAGGACGCCTTTTGAATCAAATTCGGTGAAACCTAATTCGCTGCCAGCTTCTGGAAATAGTTGCGCTAAATCTTTTGAAAATTGAAAGGCGAACTCGTCAGATTGTATAATCCACGGCGCTTTTGGTTTCACGTTGTTAGTCGGTGCGGTCGTAGCCGTATTGGTTGGGGTGGCTACTTCTGTCAGAGGATCCGCTTTGAGGGCGCAACTAAAAGTCGCCAGTAAAACAAGAATTGAAAAAATGAGCTTCACAAAAACCTCCGTCTTTAGATCAGATTTAAAAACGGTAACATCGGTTTTTGGATTGGTCTAGAAAGCGAACTCAGGCACACCTTGTTATATCAATGCCATGCCTGCGAAAGAATTGTTAAGATTGCGGTGGATCGAAATGAACTTTATCCATGTAGGCACGTAGTTCGCCGATGCTTTCGCGGATATCATCTAGCGCGCGGTGTGAATTCATTTTTTTGTATTCGAACATAAACTTATTCGCAAAAATAATCTTCCAAGCACTGACGTCTAACATGCGGTAATTTAGTTTAGCCGCAAATTTTGGAAAATACTTTTCAATGAAAACGCGGTCTTGGGTGATTGAATTGCCCGCGATGATCGGCATCATGCGAATATTATTTTCTCCTTCAGGAAAGTGACGGTCAACAATATCAATCAAGCGGTACTCTAAATTTTCTGGATCAATACCATTTGGAATTTTGGCGGTCAGACCTGATTTCCCGTGGTGCTCTTTATTCCAAGCATCCATTCTGTCGATGTAGATCTGCGGTTGCTTCACGACCGTTTCAAAACATTCGTATTCGCGAAAATTTAAGTCGGTGACGATGACGGCGCATTCGATGACGACCTCTTTATTAACATCAAGGCCAGTCATTTCCATGTCGAGCCAAAGTAGTTTTTCGACGCGGTCTCTTTTTACTATCGGTATTTCAGAAGAATCAGGTGTCACAGTTTTTCTTTCTTCGTTCGGTAGGGATAACTAGAACGTTTTAATACATTTATCTGCCTAAGTTAGCCGTATTCGCCTGTGAAGGGCAATGTTTTGCCCATAACATCTATCAAATGCATTTTAAGTACGCACCCCAAAAATAATTCTTGAAATAAATTTAAAATTCCGTATATTTGAGCTTCGCTTTAACACACCGAACGGGGTGGTAGTTAAGTTGGTTATAACGTCCGCCTGTCACGTGGAAGGCCGCGAGTTCGAGTCTCGTCCACCCCGCCATTTTTCTTCTTCATCACATTTATAAATAAGAATCATTTTTTATTCAGTCCTTCATGGATTCAATTTCGTCTACGCTTTTAAAGTTTCTATATGTCTTTGCCTTATTTGCGCTAACCCTATTTTGGTCCATATCAACCAGAAACTGGTTGATGCTAAATTCATACTAGAAGGTATATTCGGTAATAAAACCGCCGAAAAGGTTTTACTTCATATTTTTCACTATGGTGAATCGCATGCGTCAGGCATTGCTAAAGATTTTTCGATTGCGGTTAACCCGGTCATTCAACAATTGATTCGTTTTGAAAAGGCCGGAGTTTTAGTTTCAAAAGAATTTGGACGATCAAGAATGTATTCATTTAATCCTAAGTCTGTTTTTAGTAAACCGATTCAAGACATTATTGAAAAAGCATATGATTCGATTCCTCTTTCAGAGCGACAAAATATTTTTGAAACGCGTAGACGTCCGCGACGTAAGGGAAAGCCTATTCAGTGAAAGAACCCAAATGGGAAGCAGCAACGGAAGAAGATGTTTGGAAGTTTGTGGCTTGGCACTTAGCTAAAAATGGAATTGAAACAGTCTTAGTCGGGGGAGCCGTCGCGGCCATCTATTCTGAAGGAATTTACAAATCGGGTGATCTTGATTTTGTTTTAAAAAGCTACTCAGTTGATACGATTCCAAAAATTATGGAATCAATTGGATTTAAACTTTCTTCAGGACGGCATTACATTCATCCAAAGTGTGAAAAATTTGTCGAGTTTATGTTTGGGCCTGTCGGTATCGGTGAAAACGTAAAAATTAAACCCGATGAAGTTAAGGTGCAAGGGCAAACGCTTTTTATTTATTCGCCAACGGACTGCATACGGGACCGATTGGCTTCATACATTCACTTTAAATCTAGAGAGTGTTTAGATCAGGCCGTGCTGGTGGCTGAAAGATTCCCATTTAATCATAAAAAAGTTAGAGACTGGTGTGCAAGTGAAGGCTCACCTACTGTCTACGATGAATTAGTACGTAAGCTGAAAAAAAATAAGTAATTGTGCCAGCTCAGCATACTCACTTCAATTCGCGAGATCTACATCTGATCGATCAATTTTGCATTTGGTACGTCATAAGGCCGCTGTCTAAAATACCTAATAGGGCTTTTTACACTCTATAGAACGAAGTTCTTTTCACACAAGCCTCACTTTTCTTAGTTACTAAATGAACATTGCAATAAAGCAGCCTACTTTATTTTTTATACCGAAGCATTCTCTAATGTTCATTGCGCCGGCGACGAACATTCGCTAAATATAGATTATGACAGACGTGCAAATTGTGCTTATATCGCCCCAACCGAAAGATGCCTATTTCTGGCTTCAAGTTCGAAAACAAAAGTCGACGCAAGAAAATAATCCCGTCGGAAACTTAAGCGAAAAAAAATTAAGAGAGCAGATTTTTGAAAGTAATCGCGATCTCAATTTCAAACAATCGGTCCATCGATTCTATATACAAACATCAGAAAAAGAGTTTGCTGGCGTCATTTCACTGCGAGACATCAATTGGGAGTCGGGCGTGTGTGAATTGGGGTACTTGATTGCTGAAAAGTTTCAGAATAAGGGGATCGCAACCCAGGCTGTACGGGTACTGATGAAAAAATCTTTCGAAGCTGGGATTAAAAAAATTAAAGCGACGACTTACGTGCATAACGTCGCTTCGTACAAAGTTTTGGAAAAAAATGGCTTCGTTTTGGAAGGCACTTTAAAAAATGAAATTCTAATCAAAGGAAAAATTCAAGACTTGTATTCGTGGGCCGCATTTTCTGATGTAAAAAAAGATCTTTAAAATAAATAAAAGCCGAGTAAAGACTTTTCTTAAAGTCTTTACTCGGCTTTTTGTCTAAGAATTCATTTTCTTTTGCGATACTTCCACCATCAAATCGGCGATCTGACGAGAAAATTTCACGGGATCTGGTAACGTTGATCCTTCAGTTAGTAACGCCTGACTATAAAGAATGTCCGCCCACTTCATTTGTTCATCACTTGATAGTGAAACCATGTGGTCAAACAGCGCGTGCTTTGGGTTAATTTCTAAAATGCGTTTTGTACTGGTCGCATAGTCAGACCCCATTTGTGACATCAGCTTCTGCATGTGGGCTGATGGATCATTCTTGTCGCTGACTAGGCAGACGGGTGTTTCGGTCAATCGGTCTGACACGACAACATCTTTAACTTGGTCTTTGAGTCCATTTTTTAAGTTTTCGATCAGCGGTTTTAAGCGCTCTTCGAAAGATTTTCTTTCTTCTTCTTTTTGTTTCTTTTCAACTTCTGTATCTAGTTCTAAACCTGAGCTTGTTACGCTTTGAATTTTTTTGCCTTTAAATTCAGTTAAGCTTTGTGTCACCCATTCATCGACCGGATCAACCATCAATAGAACTTCGTAATTTTTTTGCTTTAATTTTTCTAAATAGGGGCTTTTAGAAATCTGATTTAAGTTGTCACCCGTTATAAAATAGATCTCTTTTTGGTTGGCGGTCATGCGGTTAACGTATTCATCCAAAGTGGTCCATTTATCCGACACGGTCGAACGGAATAAAATCAAATCTTGGATTTTTTCGCGGTTACCACTGTCGTTCGCGATACCTTCTTTTAACGTTGCGCCAAATTCAGTCCAGAAACTTTCGTAAGCTTCACGGTTATCTTTTAACTGCTCTTTAAGAGCCGAAAGAATTTTATTTGTGACGTTTTTTCGAATTTGGGTTAACTGACGATCTTTTTGTAAGATCTCGCGCGAGACATTTAAAGATAAATCAGCGCTATCAACTAAGCCTTTTACAAAGCGAAGGTACGTCGGCAATAACTCTTTGCAGTCAGACATAATGAAAACGCGTTTGACGAATAGGCTTAATCCGTATTCCATTTCGCGCTGATTGAAATTCCATGGTTTTTTTGCCGGCATGTAAAGTAAGGCATTAAATTCTAAAGTGCCTTCGGCTTTGTAGTGAATTTGCTTAAGGGGATCGTTCCAGTCGTGGGTTAAGTGCTTATAAAATTCGTTATATTCATCAGCCGTCACTTCAGACGGTGACTTCAGCCAAAGCGCTTTCTGAGTATTTAGAACTTCGTCATCTTTTTCGCCCTTCATTAGGATCGGGTACGAAATAAAATCAGAATATTTTTTAACGGTCGATTTTAAAACAAAAGCATCGGTAAAATCTTGAACCTCTTCATCGTCAGCAAACTTTTTAAGATGAAGTGTGATTGTCGTACCGACGCCACCTGGGCGCGGAACTTCATCAATCGTGTACGTGCCGTCACCATTTGATTGCCAAACGACGCCGTTATCTTCGCCCGCTTTTTGAGTGTGAAGCGTGACTTCATCAGCCACCATAAAGGCTGAATAAAAGCCAACACCAAACTGACCAATCAGTTCGGGTCTTTTTTTAAGCTCATCATTCATTTGTGCGAATTTTTTTGTACCTGATTTTGCGATCGTACCGATGTATTCGACGACTTCGTCTTTACTCATACCGATGCCGTTATCGATGATTTTTAAAGTGCGCGCTTCTTTGTCGGCTTCTAGGCGAATAGACGGCTGGTAATTTTCAGGAAGTAGTTTCGCGTTAGTTAAAGATTCAAACTTTAACTTATCGATCGCGTCAGATGCGTTCGAGATCAGTTCTCGTAAAAAGATCTCTTTGTGCGAATAAAGAGAGTGGATCATCAAATCAAGTAGTTGCTTAATTTCTGCATTATAACTTTGCGTTTGTTTGGCCATGACTATTCCTTTTGAAAGTAGAACTCTAATTTAGGGTCACACGGGTTTTTGGCAAGCCTGATCTCGAAAAAATAGTGTTCACACCGCGCATAAGCCTATATCTAGGGCAATTAAGTTCTTTTAATGAAAGTTTATCCCCAGCGAAAAGCTAGCAACTAAAACAACAAAAACCGAAATGGCGATAAATCCTAAAACTCGCTCTTTCTGAACTAAGAATAGAATGCCCGTCAGCAGAACGCGGGCGGCCGGCAACAGCACCAACAAAGTTAATCCTAAATAAGTCACCAGGGTCGCATAGTGACCCGTAGCAATGCATTCTTTGACCGAGTCGGCTAAACTGATGGAACGATAATCTTTGAACTGCATCAGCTTGTCACCGCTAACAACCACATCCCATAACCAACCGACGCAGATCACCAAGCCCGCCGAAATAACGCCGACCCGCAGAAGTTTACTAATTTTTAATTCTAAATCGTAAAGTGTCATTACGAAAGTCCTTTCAAAATCATTTGAACAGAGACGATCGCTAAGACGACCACAAATATTTTTCGAATTAATCCTGAAGGAAGTTTAACCATTAGTTTTGCGCCAAAGAATGATCCAATGATAATACCAACAGAAACGGGAGCCGCGATTTCGGGTCTAACATCACCCCGTAAAAAATAAGCGCCCGCACTGGCCGAGGCCGTGACACCAATCATAAAGTTCGACGTGGCTGAAGAGACTTTAATTGGAAGCTTCATGGCGCCATCCATCGCTAAAACTTTTAAAATTCCGCTGCCGATCCCTAACAGGGCCGAAAGAATGCCCGCGATAAACATTAAGAAAAGCCCTAGCGGAACGTGCTCGACCTTGTAGGCAATTTCGCCGCCTTTACCATTTGGAAAGGAAGAGTCTAATTTCAACTTATCGGCCCAAGGGTGATTCACGGTCGATATATGTTCTTCGCGGTTTCGAAGCATCATCACGGCTGAAAACAATAAAAATGTTCCGAATAGTAAAAATAGAAACTGCGCTTTGATATAGGTCGCTAGTAAAAAACCGACAACGGCTCCGGTCACGGTTCCGATTTCTAACAAAACGCCCAGGCGTAAATTCGTTAAAGAATCGCGCAGGTAACTGGCCGCAGCTCCGGATGATGTCGCTACGATCGAAATTAAACTGGCCGCAATGGCGTAGCGAATATCAATTCCGTAAACCAGCGTCAAAAAAGGAATGATGATAATGCCGCCACCAAGGCCTAGCAGCGACCCTAAAACACCGGCAACCATGGCTGCGATTAACAAAAGGATTTCGTTCATACCTAGTCGTATCAAAATAAAATCGGCTCTGTCAAAGTAGCGACGATGAATTTACCAGTTATTGCTAAGGTGCGCTGTGTTTTATAAATGACATTCTTGTAAAGAACTTAGACGAAAACGGGTAAAGATAAGTTAAGTCACCTTTAAGAAATCTGCTAAAATATAATCTATGTTGAAAGAAGTTTGGAGTACGTTTCCACAACAAATCGTTCAGAAAATGAATGGGCTTTTGGATCAAGCTCAACCGAATTCTTTGAAGGCGTTACAAATCTATAAGATGTGTAAAGCAGAATCTTTGTGGGATAAATCATTTTCAGAATTTTCTTTTTTGCTAGAAGGTTTTTACCAAATTCCGACATCCGAGCG
>JACMQO010000117.1 GCA_014376935.1 Bdellovibrio sp. | reverse complement strand
TGCATCTGCAATGCTAATTGCGAATCTTGCGCAGATTGCTCTTTGACGTTGGCTTTATCAGTCGATTCACTTGGCGCATTTTCTTGCGCCGCACGGAAGGCCGCAATCATTTCAGGCGTAATTTCTACTGCCGTTGATTTTGCGCCATTCTTGGCCGTCATCGCTTGTTGAAGCAATGCATTTGCTGGCACCGCTTCTTGCGTGACCGCAGTCGCTTGATCAGCTTCACCATTTTTAGTTACAGCTGTGCCTTCAGCCAAGGCCATCGCTTTCGCTAGGGCTTCTTTGCTTTGACCAACCGTTTGCGCGGCCGGCATCGGCACGGCAGGCTGTGACGTCATTTGCGCCGCTGGATTGACTCCAACTTTGCTATCGTTTTTGATTTCCGTAGAACTTTCTGATTCGACCGGGGCTAGATCTTTTCTTTGATCTGCTATTCCAACTTCACTCTCGGATGAGGCCATGACATTTGAAATCGTCGTTTCGTTTTGCTCTTCGGGTTCCACCATCTTCTTTTTAGGTCCCCCAGATGGCTTCTTCTGGTTTCTGTCAGCTCGTAACTCGTCTTTATCCTCAACTTTTAGTTTTTGATCTTTCTTTGAATCTTTAACCGAGTTCGCGTTATTTTGAGGACGCTCTTTCAGTTGTTCTTTCAGTTTTTGATCAAACTCTTTTTTGAGTTCTGCTTGCTGCTGTAGAGTTTTTTTATCTACCGCACCCGAGTCTTGAGCCAATCCCTTTTGTGGAGGGCTGACACCAAGCATTTTTTCTAGCACTTCTCTCCTTTGTTAAAGCGTTTACTTACTTTTTTTTAAATTAATTACTATTTGCCGGCGCTCGGTAACCCGTAAAACGCTCTGCAAAAATCTGCGCCTTTTCAGGCTTAATTAAGTTCAAGATATCGGCGGCCGTTTTCTTTTTCATACGACCTAAAATATCGATCACTAAATCTTCATCTAAAGTTTCAAACACTTTCGCCACTTGCTGCGGTTTCATGTTGCTGTACATTTGCACCAAAGTTTCAACTTTAGCATCATCGGCCTTAATACGTTCTTGTAGAACCGTTGAAATTTTTCCGCGTGTTTCTTCTAACTTTTTAACTTTCTCTTCGATGTCGGCTTTTTGTTTTTCTAATTCAGTCGCCATTTTATTTAAATCTTCTTCACGAAGATCTAAGGCTTTTTTTCTTTCGGCTAACTTAAATAGGTAGTCAGCATCGTCGGGCTTTTTTTCTTTAGTTGTCGATTTTTCGGCGCCTTCTTTAGCTTCTTTGGCCGAAGCTACTTTTTCGCCTTCGGGGCCCGCGTGTTTGTCGGTGGCTTTAGCTTCAGAGGCGTGGCCTTCTTCGGCGGCATCCGCAACGCCCATTGTGATTTCTATTTTTTTAAATTGGCTTTCAATGGAATCGATATGATCAACGGCTAAAAAGCCAGCAATACCTAAAATACCAAACATAAAGAATTGGGCGACCGGAAATTTCTTTTTTGGTTTTTTAGAAGTTTGTTTTCTTAAAGTTTGCAACGCCTCAACACGTTTTTGAGTTGTGGTTGTTTGCTTCGCCTTTTGAAAAAACTGATCGTAACCTGTCTTCATGACATCCTTTATTTTTTAGATTTTCATCCTTGAAAACCTAAGTACTTACTTCTTAAGACTTAAAAAAACTTTTACATTTTTTCGGTCTTTGCGAACCTCATCACCGACATCTCGTCAGTTTCTTTTTGTTCGGCTTTGGCAACTTCTTGAAAAAACTCGGCCTTTTTCGTTTCGCGCAGCTTTTCTATTATTTTAGCCGCAGTTAGCGCTTCCTGCAAAATTTGCCTTTTGGCCTCGACCACTTTTTTTAATTCAAGCAGACTTTCGTTCTGCTTTTGTATACGAACGTCTTGTCCAGTCAGGTATTGATTGATCTGTTCGACTGTCGCAGACCAGCTCTGGGTCTGTTGAACAACGTCAACCCGCTGTTGTTTAGCGGCCTCTTTCGTGGCGATCATTTGTTGCAATTGATCGTCTTCAAAATCGTAGTTTCGTTGGGCCTCAAGAAAATCTTTTTGTGCAAGTTCGGCTTGCATACGGCGGTGTTTTAAAACTTTATCTAATGAAAAACTAAATTTTTTCATTTAGCTACACACCCACAGTGATCGATTGCAATTGGCGTAAACATTCGGCCATTGTGGAATGGTCTTCGGTACTTTGCTTTAAAAAGTTATTGATCGGGTCAATTAATTTAATCGCCTTATCAATTTTTGGATTCGCTCCGGCCTTATAAGCCCCGATGTTAATGAGATCTTCGGCGTCTTTAAACGTCGCTAAGACTTCACGTAACTTGTTGGCGTTCTTTTTATGTTCTGCCGTCGAAACCGCCCCCATCACACGACTGGCGCTTTGTAAGACGTCGATTGCGGGGTAATGTCCTTTGTGACCTAGTGCCCGTGATAAAACAATATGGCCATCCACGATCGAACGAACCGCATCCCCGATCGGATCATTCATATCGTCACTTTCAACTAATGTTGTATAAAACCCGGTGATCGAGCCCGAGTGTTCAAAATTTCCGGCGCGCTCTAATAATTTGGGTAATGTTGAAAAGACTGATGGTGTGTAACCACGCGTACTTGGTGGTTCACCGATACTAAGACCGATTTCACGCAAAGCCATCGCAAAACGCGTGACTGAATCCATCACTAATAAAACGTTTTTACCTTTGTGCGCAAAGTATTCGGCAATGGCGGTTGCGACGTAAGCACCGCGCATACGTAAAAGCGGGCTTTGGTCACTGGTCACACAAACGACCACCGTTTTTTTCATGCCTTCAGGACCTAATTCGTTTTCGATAAATTCACGCACCTCACGACCACGCTCGCCGATGAGGGCGATCACGTTGACGTCGGCTTCCGTTTGTTTGGCCATCATGCCCATTAAGACTGACTTACCCACACCTGAACCGGCCATAATCGCGACCCGTTGTCCCCGACCGACGGTGATCGCCGCATTGATCGCGCGAACACCCACATCTAAACTTTTACGAATCGGTTCACGGTCTAAAGGATTCACAACTTCGGCGTAAAGAGGAACTTCTTTCATTCCTTCAAAGTCGCCTAAACTATCTAATGGATTGGCTAAACCATCCACCACGCGACCTAATAATTCGTCGCTGACTTTTACGGTGGCCACTGATTTTGCTAATGTAATTTTAGAGCCCATTGAAATGCCGCGCATGTCGGCTAGGCTCATCATTAAAACTTGGCGGTCTTTAAAACCGACCACTTCAGCTAAAATCGTGCGGCCTTGCGCTTGAATTTCACAAATACTGCCGACACTGACTCCGGGAATATATCCTTTAATTAAAAGGCCCGTCACGTCGGTGACTTTGCCGCTATCTTTCGTCAAATGAGTGGATTTTAAAATATCGCTGTATTTTTCAAAATTTATACTCATTTTAGATCTTCTTTTCTTTTCTAGGTGATAGGAGATTTGACACGCGGTAAAGCTTGTTTAAGTTCCGTCCAAAGCTTGTTCACACGCTCTTCGATACGCGCATCAACGACGCCGTAATTTGTTTCAACAATACAACCACCCGTTCCGACCTGATCAGAGACTTGCAGTTTTACTTTTTTAAGAAATTCAAATTCACGACCGGCTTGTGTTTTCATTTTCTCTAAGAAATCAACCTGGGCTTCTGAAACCAGTACCGTGACTTCTTCTTCGGCCTGTGACATTTCAATCGCGTTTTTAATGACCGACATCACCATCTCTGGTTTTTCTTCGATGTGATCAAATGCGATGCGGGTCGCGATTTGGTAAACTAACTGAATAATATGACTTTCAGTTTGTTTCACCATTTCTTCTTTGATGGTTGTTAAGTGAGCCATCATCGTTTCAAGTTCAGTTAAGTGATGATCGATATCGCCCGTTTTTTCTTTGAAAGCTTTTGCTAAACCGTCATCAAGACCTAATTGGTAAGCTTTTTCGTACGCTTCTTCTTGAATGGCGCCTAAACGCTCTAATACCTTATGTTCTATTTTTTGTTCTTCAGATAATCTTTCGATTTCGTCAACGCCCGTCGTTTCGCGTAAGACGTCACTTAGAACGAAATCAGAACCTTTATTACTTTTTTCACGCAAGTAATTTAATGCGGCTTCGGGTGTTCCGAAATCAAATTGTTTCGGAACGTAATTTAAAACAGAGACATCTGAATTTAAACCGCGATCGGCGTCTTTTTTTAAGACGGTCGATTTTTCAGTTTTAACATTAGCCTTAGACCATTGCATCTTCTGAACCACCACGAGAAATTAATATTTTTCCTTCAGACTCTAGACGACGAGCCACGTTGACCACTTCTTGCTGAGCCGTCTCAACATCTGATAAACGCGCAGGTCCCATATTCGCTAAATCTTCTTTTAACATTTCAGCCGCACGAGCCGAAATATTTTTAAATACCTTCGTACGGATATCTTCATTCGCTGTTTTAAGAGCCAATAGAAGACGATCGTTCGGAACTTCTTTAAGAAGCAACTGAATACCACGGTCGTCGATTTTTCCAACGTCTTCGAAGACGAACATTAGTTTTCGAATCTCTTCGGCTAGTAATGGATCTTTTTCTTCTAAACGCGACATGATCGATTGCTCGGTATTTTTGTCCATGACGTTCAGCATTTCGGCCACCGGCTGTACACCACCCAGTGATGCTTGTTCGATCGTGCTTGTATTTGATAATTGATTTTTTAAGACGCGGTCAATATCGGCGATTAATTCAGGATCGACGTTTTCTAAGTTCGCCATACGTAAGACCACTTCGGCCTGCAATGACTCTGGTAAACGTCTTAAAACTTCACCTTTTTTCTCGGGCTCTAAATGGGCTAAGATAACCGCGACCGTTTGTGGATGTTCATTCACTAAGAATGTAGATAATGATTTTGCATCAACCATTTCTAATGATTCTAATGTACGGCCAGTACCTGACGTAATATTTAAGCCACCCATGATACCACGTGCACGCTCTTCGCCTAAGGCATCAACGATCGTGTCTTTGTTCGACATTTGATCAGAGAAAATAAAATCTTCAGCTTCACTTAACATTTCGTAGTACTCTTCTAAAACACGTTTTGTGATATTAACCGGAACAACTTTAAATTTAGACATCAAGTGAATCAATTTTCTGATGTCACCATCATCCATTCTGGTAAATAAAACCTTGATAGCCCCTTTACCTAGGTAATTGATAAGAATAGCGGCCTTATCGATGCCGCGAAGCGTTTCGTACTCTAAATTTTCAACCTTCATCGCACGCATTCGTTATTCCTTTCTTGCTACCCACATATTAATCGCACTTGATGCTTTTTCTTCATCGCGGTCGATGAGACTCATAATACGATCTTTTAATAATTCACTTTCGGCTTTTTCTGGGTCGACCGATTCATGAAGCATCGGTAAAACACCGCCCATACCTGGTAATGAATTATCAACAGATTGAAGCTCTTCTAATTCTTCGATTGTACGTGGCAACATGTCCTCCACCGAATCTGTAAATGAATCTGTGATCCACTGCATGAATGGACGAATCACCATAAAGAAGAACAGCATTAACGCCATACCTAGTAAGCCCCATTTAAATAAAGACTGAACTAGTTTTTTCTTCTCTAACGTCGTTAAGATTTTTTCGCTATCGCTGAAATCTTCAGGTTGAAATTGAATCGATTCAATTTTAACACTGTCACCACGAGCCACCGTAAAACCAATGGCACTTTTAACTAATGATTCATACTTCGCAATTTCTTCAGCCGTTCTAGGAGCCCATTTTGTTTCAGACTTTCCATCTGCTGAAACCGTCGTGGTCGGTACACTATCTATCAAAACCGCGACGCTAATTTTTTCAACCGCACCGGCAGATTCTTTAATATTACGAACGGTTTTTGGAACTTCGTAATTGATTGTTTTCAATTCTTTTTTAACATCTTGCTTAAGACCACCAGCACCCGCGGCACCCGCCATATCTTCAGCACCCGGAATGTTCGAACGCGAACCCGGAACTCCGCTTGGACTGCCTTTAGAACCTTCTAAAGATTCTTCTTGGCTTGTTTGCGACCGGATGGCCGTTTTTTCTGGGTCGACAGTTTCTTCAACCGCCGAGACCATCTTGTTATTAATCGTCGCATCAACTTTCGCGACAATTTTACCTTGGCCGACAACTCGTGATAAAATTGTTTCGATTCTATTTTCTAAATCTTTTTCAACTTTTTGTTTTAATTCCATGATGTCGTTCGATGCACCCGTTGCGCCATCAGATTGGCGTGATAACATTTTACCACGCTCATCGATCACAGAAACCTTTTCAACATCCATACCTTCAACGGCATTGGCGACTAAGAATCGAATACCACGCACTTGATCGCTTGAAAGTTCTTTACCCGCATGAAGCTCAACCACAACCGAAGCCGATGGTGGTGATGATTCTTCCATGATGGTTTTTTTAGCTGGTAGCGCTAAAATGACTTTTGATTGTTTAACGGCCGTTAACGTATTGATCGCACGCACTAATTCGCCTTGAAGGGCGCGTTGATAATTAATTTTTTGCGCGTACGAGTTAATCCCGAAATCTTGCTTATCAAAAAGTTCAAGCCCGATCGTTCCCATTTTTGATGAGCCCACTTCAGACATCAACTGCATTTGCGTCGCGTGTAAGAATTCTTTCGGAACCGTGACTGTTTTTCCGTCATCTTTTAACTGATACGGAATATTTTTAGAACTTAATTTTTCAATAATTGTTGGTACTTGATCTGTCGGAATATTTGTTAATAAAACAGCGTAGTCTTTTCCAGACGCCATAAATACAACGGCACCGATCGTGATAACGCCGACAAAGAACGAACCTAATAACGCTGCACGCTTCGTTGGACCTAACGATTTATAAAACTGATTAAACTGTCCAACGATACCACCAAAAATCTTCTCCACATCACACCTGCATCTTCATGATATCTTGATACGCATCAATAATTTTATTACGCACTTGAACCATCACACGTAACGCGATGTCGGCTTTTTCAGTCGCAATCATCACGCCCGCGATGTCGTCTGTTCTACCGGTCGCAAGTTCTTGCGCCTTTTTGTCTGCGTCTAAATGAATTTGATTCACGTTATTAACAGCTTCTTTCAATGTGTCGGCAAAAGAAACGCCGCCACCCGCAGTGGTGTTAGATGTTGGATCTAACTTTAAATTTTTATCTAGATTTGCGGATTCTAAAAACTTATTCGCATTCGAGATTGTCAAACCATCCATGGTTATTTACTCCTGAAGTTGTACCCTGCTATTACTTGATCATACTTGTGTAACTACTTAAATTATCTACCAATTTCGAGCGCACTTAAAGCCATATCTTTGGTTGCCTGAATAGCCTGTACGTTAGCCTCGTAAGAGCGTGTGGCCTGCATCATATTGGTCATCTCTTCCATCAGATTCACATTGGGAAAAGCCACGTATCCTTCTGCATTTGCATCAGGATGAGTCGGATCATATTTCATCAAAGGCGCTTTTGTATCATGAATCACGTCACTGACATGGACTTGTTGATATTCGGTTCTTGGGTCATTCGCACCTAAAACATCACCGAAAGTTTGCGTGTCGGCTGTCGATTCAAAAACCACATCTTTACGACGATACGGACCACCTTCAGGCGTTCTGGTCGTATTGATATTTGCTAAGTTTGAAGAAATGGTATTCATCCGCGCCCGTTGCGCAGCCATACCACTTCCACTAATTCTTAAACCCGATAAAAAATCTGACATGCTTAATTACCCTTTGTTAAACATTTTAAAAACTGAGCGGCACTAATAACTATCTAGACTCGCTGATTGCGTACTTGAGTGACGCCATTTTTTTATTTATCAACTGAAGTGCTGATTTATATAAAATCGAGTTTTCGGCTAAGGCTGACATTTCTTTTTCAAGATCAACGGTGTTGCCATCGTTATTCAAGACGATATCTGGGTTATCGTAAATGTCGGCCTCGGTGACCGGAGTACTTCCGATCGCGAAGTGATCTTTGTTTGAAGTTGATAAACCCTTTGTCCCGTCCATATCTAAAGCGGCCGATAAAGCATTTTCAAAATCTACTTTTTTAGCGTGGTAATGCGGAGTTTCTGCATTGGCAATGTTTGACGCCGTCACCGAATGGCGAATCTGGCGCATTTTCATGGACGTCGCTAAGGCGTCCGTTGTTTTATCAAACAAATTACTCATAAATACCCCTCTACACGATACAGGTTAATTTTATTTCGAAGTGTTCGAATTGAAATTCCTAAGATCTCGGCCGCACGGGTGCGATTTTGGTGAACAAAGTATAACGTCTGTAAAATATATTTTCTTTCTAAGTCTTCAAGCTTCATACCCACCGGAATATCAATTTCGGCCGGTAGCGGACCCATCACTAAATGCTCGGGCTCAATCAAACCATTTTCAGACATCGAAAAGGCGTTTTCTAAAACAGATTCAAGTTCATAAAATTGACCCGGCCAGTTATACTGTAAGATTTTTTCTAAGGCCTTTTCGGTTAATTTTAACTTAGGCTTGTCGTTCATTAGACTTAAAACTTGTAAAAAGAACTCGGCCAAGGCCGGAATATCACATTTTCTTTCAGCCAAAGTCGGCATTTCAATTAATGTATATTGAACACCTTCTAGTTTATGCTCGATGAAAGTCCATTGATCTTCAGACGCTGTGTAAATGCCATGTTTCCAGTTCGGATTAAAATCTTCAATACGGCGAACTAAGGGCACCAGCTGATTTTTAAAAATTGAATTCTGAATATGCTGAGCCATTGTCAACTTGCCCGCACCTTTTTCACCAATGACAAAAATTAAATCCGAAGGTTTCAATTTTTTAGCATCGTCTAGTGTTTTGATCAAATCCGCACACTGGGTTTGAATAGATCCGTATTCGACCGAACTCATTTTTGCTCCTCGATCTTTGACATGGCTGGAATTCTTTTTAAGTATTTTTTGTAATCATCTTTCCACTGCGAATTTTTTAATTTGTCTGCTGAAAGCTTGGCCCAAAATTGTGAACCTTCACCTTTCAATTGCGCCCATGTGGTTTCGGCTTTTTTCACTTCGCCTTTTTTAAAATAGATATCACCTAATTTGTAACGCTCTTCGGGTAAGTTACGATCCGCATCGTATTTATTTAAAATAAATGTGTATCTTTTAGCAGCGTCATCTAATTTATTTTCTTTTTGGTACAGATTCGCTGAAAAGTTTGCGGCCCTGATCACATCACGCACGTTTGCTTTTGGATTAGCTTCCGCGATATCCAATATTTTCTCTAACGATTTTTGAGCATCGGCCGTTAAGCCTTTTCTATTTTGCATCTCGGCCAAACGTAAAATAGCGCCGATCGCTAATTCTGGCTTTCCATTCCAAACTCGCACCAATTCAGACAAATAGCGCATGGCTGTATCCGAATCGCCTTTTTGCTCGTACAGATCAGAAGCCATTTGAATTCTTTTAATCTGATCAGCTTCAGTTAATAAATAAGGAGTTTTAATTTTTTCTAACTGTTGATAAGCTAGTTGAAAATTCTTCATCTGAAAATTAACGTCCGCGATGTGCAAATTTAGATTATCTTCTGAAGGTAAATTTTCAGTCACAGAAACCCATTTTTCTTTATCCGTACCTTTGATGGCTAACATACTTTTCTGCGTCTTTTGAAATTTATCTAACGCCACTTCGTAGTCACCAGCACTTTCGTAAGCCAGGCCCACGAAGTAATCCGTATCGATGCGGTCATTGTGACTTAACCAAGTATCTGAATACTTTTGCACAGTTTGTAAAACATCTTTGAATTTTCCAGCATCTGAATAACTACGAATTTGGTCGTAGATATTATTCATAATCCGACGGGTCACTTGTTTTGAATCTGGACGAGTCGGATTTTGCTGATAAAAGTTTGCTAAAATATCGATGGATTTTTGATGGTCACCGCGTTTTGAATACCCATCGGCAATCATGACCGTTTTGAACTGATCCACGTTCGGTAAATCGCTTTTCTTAGCTAGCTCGTCCATTTTGGCGCTTGTTTGCTTCAACTCTTCGTCCTTCATGCTTTTCATGCGAGTACTTAATAGATGAAGTCGTGCGACAATTGTTTTTGGATTATCACCGTAGCGAAAGAATGTTTCTAAATAAGCTCCAACCGCTTTTGATTGATCTGCCCCCAGAATGTCTAATAATTCACCCACGCGGGTCATGGCGTAAGGTGCGTGTGGATGCATATTAAATTTAGCGACGAAGTCTAAACCAGACTGATGAGCCTCTTTATACTTTTTGAGCCAAAAATTTGATTCCATTTGGTTAAAAGTAGCATTTGGAAATTGCGCTTCTGAAGCGGGATATTTCTTCAATGCTAATTTATAGTTTAAGATGGCATCTGTAAATTTTTTATCTTCAAAATAGAAATCACCCCGACGAAAAGCCGCCTCAGCTTGAATTTGCGGATTTTTAGATTCTGACTCTAATTTATTTAAAATATTAACGGCATCTTCTAGTCTTTTTATTTTTGAAAAGGCAAAAGCCTGCCCCATTTTAGCGTAATCGGCCGACAAGCGATCTTTAAAATTTGGATTTTCGGCATGTGTATTAAAACGGCGAATGGCCGCCATATAATCAGGCTTATCTAAATCGAGCATCCCTAGCATTAATGATGTTCTTTCAGCTAAAGCCGACGTCGGGTATTTTTGCATATTCTGAACGTAAGATTGCTTGGCTTCATCAAAAGCTTTATCCGTTTTATTTTGCTTCCACTGCTCTAATAAGGCGTCACTTCTCATAAAAGCAATCGACTCTAAGTAATCAGATTTAGGATATTTATTTTCAAACCACTCTGCCGTTTTTGCGAAAACTTGAAATCTTTTTTTGTCGAAAAGTGTTTTAATTAATCGAACCTGTTTATTTTCTTCTGTTTTAGCGGGTTCAAATTGATAAACGGGAGGGTTCGCTTTCATTTTGTCCCAAAATGAAAACGGCGGTTCTAACATTGGGAATCTTAAGTAATAATTATTATCACTTTTTAAAATCGCCTTTTCGTTGATTTCAATATCTTTAATAACGAACCGTTCTAAAAAAGCGTCCGCACCATCATTTAAGCGGCCTTTTAAAAGCGATGACGTTTCGATACCGCCAGCTTGGTCGACCGTTAAGTAATCAGCTTGGGCCGGTTTTCTTTCGGCCATCTCTGGAGTTTCATCAAATTCGCTTGTGGATTTTTTTGAAGGAATTTTTTTAGCCACCAGCTTCGCAGCTGCTTTCGTATCAAGTTTAGCTTTCTTAACTTTTGCGTCTGGTTTTGCAATTAAATCATCTTGGGCATTTTCATTGACGTAAAAATCGACGATCAGTTTTGACGGTTGATCTGTTAAATAATCGAAGGTATCCACATTATCATTTTTTAAAACAAACTCGATCAGCCACTTTCCATCAGCTACGTGTTTTTGCACGATGATGGATTCCACGTAGGGGTTATCGACATTCTTAATTTTGCTAACAGAATCTTCAGTTAACGAATTCACTAACAACTGAACTTTCGTTTGGTTCTTTTCTTTGACTCTTTTTAAATCGTAGTCCCAGTTCTTTTGTCCAGATAGCTCAAAATTTAAGGTTTCACCCTGATTTTTGACTAGACCATTGATGGTTGCAGCCATGGCTCCATGAAATGAAGTCAGCACAAAAAGGAATGATATTAAGTTTACGGTTTTCATCTATGTAAAACAAAAAGCATTTCAAGTGCCATGATTTAAAAAGCTGAGCCTGCTTTATTTTCGAGACTAGGAAATTTTAGCCGCATAATTTTGGCGACCTCCGACAAAATCATGACAGTTTTAATAATATTCAAACTAGACTAGACGAAAAGAAAAGATCATAGTTCTCTATATAAATGAAAAAACATCTGCTGCTGACATCTTTTATAATACTAGCTCCGTTCGTCTTAATATCTTGTGTATCTAGTCTTTTAAAAGAAAAAGCGCCGACCTTTTCAAAAGATGTTGAATTTGATGCCCCCAAAGGGTCGTTCTACCAATTAGAAAAATCTGTATTCCCATCTTGGAAAAATAAATCTACCGGAAACGTCATTTCAATTTTTTCTGACTGCCAAACTGAAACTCCGAAAACATTAAACGATCTTCAAAAATATATTGAAGACTCGGTTGAAAATAGCAAACGCGCGAAAGAAGCTGTCGTTCAATACCAAAATAATCCCGCACTTCAATTACTGATTCAAGGCGAACTTGAAAGTAATCCGATCGAAGTTCAATCCATTTCATTTGTTCGCTCAGGCTGTGGTTACGTTGTTTCATTGGCCGGAAAACCGCAGCAGCTTAAGTTGGATCAGACATCTTACGATCAATTTCTAACGAGCTTGAAATTTAAATGAATCCCTACGTCAAGCTACCCTTTACAGAATGGGCCAGCGAACAATTTTATTTTTTTGGCGGCCTTTATAACTTAGTGAAAGATTGCTTTAAAGAAGGTTTTAAACGGCCATTTTACTGGGATCTACTATCATTTCAAATTTATCAAGTTGGCGTTAGATCCTTACCCTTAATTTTAGTGACGGCCGCTTCGACCGGTATGGTGATGGCTTTACAGTATGGGCTGGGCTTAGAAAAATTTGGTGGTAAACCCTATGTTCCCCGTTTAGTGGCATCAACTATTTTACGTGAAATGGGCCCCGTATTTACTAGCTTAATGCTAGCCGCGCGGGTCGGTGCGGGTATTGCCAGCGAAATTGGTTCCATGGTCGTCACACAACAAGTGGATGCCATTCGCGCTTTGGGCACATCGCCCATTAAAAAAATCGTGATTCCACGAATTATGGCCTGTTTAATTATTCTTCCGATCTTGGTCGCCATTTCGAATTTAATCGGAAACTTAGGTGGCCTTATGATTGGTAACTTCGAATTAGGAATTGATCCAAACTTTTATTACCAACGCGTGATTGAAACTTCAAATATTGGCGATTACCTAGCCGGTTTCGGAAAGTCTTTTTTCTTCGCCCTATTTATCGCGGTTCCTTCGTGCTATTTTGGTTTACAGGT
Organism: Bdellovibrio sp.; assembly: GCA_014376935.1. Lineage (GTDB taxonomy): Bacteria > Bdellovibrionota > Bdellovibrionia > Bdellovibrionales > Bdellovibrionaceae > Pseudobdellovibrio. The sequence goes on along the minus strand of JACMQO010000117.1, from coordinate 3,783 downwards.
TAAAAATGGCACGCAAGAAGTCGGCGTTGCAACACGTAAAGCGGTCGTCACGGCTTCATTATTAATTCTAGTGGGCGATTTCTTTTTATCAAAACTATTCTGGATTATCGAAAAATGGCTGTAATCGAAGTACAAGATTTCAAAAAAGCATTTGGCAAAAAAGTCGTTCACGACGGCGTGACTTTCTACGTGAAAAAAGGCGAATGTCTGGGCCTTGTTGGCGGATCCGGAACCGGCAAGTCAGTATTACTACGCAGCTTAATCGGCCTTGAAAAGCCTGATTCAGGCAAAATTCATATCAATGGCGCAGACGCGACGTTATACACAGAAGCGCAGTGGCTTCATGTTCGAAAAAAGGTGGCCTACGCCTTTCAAGGTGGAGCGCTGTTTGATTCGATGACGGTCTTTGAAAACTTAGCTTATCCCCTTGAAGAACACACGAAGCTAACGGCCCTAGCAATAAAAGATAAAATTTTTAAACAGTTAGACGAATTTGGCCTAGCCGGAAGCGAACTTCTTTTTCCGAATGAGCTATCAGGTGGTATGCAGAAACGTGTGGGTCTTGCGCGCGCCATGATGCTAGAACCAGAAATTATTCTTTACGATGAGCCCACTGCGGGACTTGACCCCTATAATACAAAAAAAATTCAAGAAGCGATCTTAACTTTAAAAGCCAAAGGCGTAACGTCCATATTAGTGACTCATGATATGCCAACGGCCTTTGCCGTGTGTGATAAGTTTGCGTTTCTAAAAGATAAACGCATTATCGAACAAGGTACGATCGAACAATTAAAACAAACACCAAACAGCATGATTAATCAATTTATCGAAGGACAAATTTTATGAGCCAAACAAAAGTCGGAGCCTTTCTAGCCGTTGGATTATTTGTAATCTTAGGTTCGATCTTTATGCTGGGATCAAACAAATCTTACTTTCAAGAGGTCTTTCGTTTACGCGCTTATTTTGATTCGGTTCAAGGTTTAAATAAAGGTGGCGTCGTCTCTTTATCCGGTGTCAAAGTTGGTAACGTTGATTCAATTGGTTATGATGCCGGAAAAAATCTGGTCGAAGTCGTTATTAATATCGATGCGCAATTCAAAAATCGAATTCGCAAAGACAGTCGCATCGAACTAAGAACCCAAGGGGCCCTAGGAGATAAATTTCTATTTATTACTCCGGGTATAATAACCACTGAGTTTTTAGCAAACAACGAAGAGATTACGGCTGATTACGGAAACGATATTTTAGCAGTTCTATCAAAGCGCGGTAACGAAAGCGAAAAACTATTTGATGCTTTAAATGATTTTCAAAAAATCATGCATTCGGTCAGTGAACAAAATAAATTACCTTCGGTCATTGCAAAGCTAGATGTGGCTTCGGGTAACTTAGCTGAAGTCACTCAGAAATTAAATGCGACCGTCAAAACAGGTAGCATTGATCGTTCAGTCGAAAAATTTGAAAAGATAATGAATAAGATCGATCGTGGCGACGGTACTTTAGGTGCTTTAATCAATGATCGTTCGATACACGAGCGCATTAAAAGCATTCTAGGTGCGGGTCAAAAAAGTCAGCAAGTTAAACAAATTTTAAAGTCTTCAGTCGAAGATTAATTTTTGGCTGGTTTAAATCAAGGTCTGAAAATGCGTGATGCCAGTACGATGACGCTGAAGTTAGGTATTTCTCCCGAAGTTGTCCGTTGGCATGCCGCACTCAACGCCCTATACCAACGGACAACTTCGGGAGAAATGCCCAATCCACTCATTGAGAAATATTTCTTATTTTCAAAAGTGAATTAACTCATCCACAAAAAGAAGAAAGAGCGCAGAATCGTTAAGTATTTAGACACCAATGCACAGTTTACAAACCAAATTTTAAGATTTGGTGAAAACCATTTCAATAGACGTAAATTGTGCTAGAACCCTACCTATTAAAACCAAACATAAGTAAGGGGTCTATTTTATGAAATCATTCGGTATTAGTTTATGCGCTTTAGTCGTCGTTCTTGCTTCACAATCTAGTTTTGCCAAATCAGGTGGCGTTCGCGCCGAAGCTTGGAAATGCTACGGCACAACTCAAGATGGTTATGTTAAATCATTACAAGTGAACGTCGATGTGATCGGCATGAAATCTTCTGGTCTTTTATATGACGGAACGATGTCTCAAGAAGGCATTGAAGTCGGCGCAGACAAGTCAGATTTATCTAAATTAGATGGCGCGGTTGTTGGCCATGACCAACGTTTCTATACAATTGATTTAATACGCACGAACGAACAATCGATCGGAAGCGCCGTTGTTTCTTATAATGGCTTTATCGACTGCGTCGGAGACGTTTCAGGAGTAGAAACATTAGCTTGTGAAATCGAAGTTGAAAAATAGTTTTTAAATTGGAATTTTAGTAGTTATAAGTTAAACCGACTTGCGATAGGAAATTGGCCGAATTCACCTCTTGCGGCCCGCCATTCGCAGTCATTAACCCTTTTAGCACGCCATCAACGGTCACATTCTTAAAGTTAAAGCCTAAACCCATCGCTACGGTCGTATTGTTTGGAGCTGCCGAAAAATCAGAAATGCTTCCCGTTGCACCCGTTAAGTAACCATCGCCCGCTGCAAACCCAGCATCGTCTTTTGATTGATTGATAAGAATTGTCTGCTGAATTGATCCACGCACTGTTAGCCAATCGTTCCCTTTAGCTTCAATACCGAACCAAATAGGTAATGTCGTTCGTTTAAAATCTTTATCCATTGTGCGATTTTTCAAATCACTGGCGACGGCCTGAGCTCCGTAGAAAAAATCAGACCCGTCTTTGCTGCGAACATCTACTAAACCAACAACGATGGCTTGGTAGTTGTCAGAAGCCGTTTCAACCGATGCCGTCGATGATTTCGCTTTAGCCGTGTAAAGATCTAAACCCAAAGTCATCGTGTCTAGTGTTAAACGACCGGCCAAGTTAACGTAACCAGCCCCTTCAAACTTATTGTTCGCATATTCAGCCGTATTTATTAAAGTAGTTACTACATAGGCTTGATAATTACCCCACTGAGCACCAAAGCTAGCTAAAGCTGAAGATTCCTTCGACGGCGTCACTTTGACATTTTTATTCGAGTAAGAAATATTAAATGCATAAACAACGTCTTCGCCTTTAATACCGTAAAATAAATGAATCGGATTTTGCGGAGTATCGTATGTTAAACCCGTCGTATTGTTAATCAACGAACGAACGCCCATGATCGCATCGTCTTTATGGCCAACAGCGACCGCAAATTGCGAATGATCGTTAAGTCCGTAAGAAATAGATCCTTCAGCATTTTCACTGGTGTTCGTCACAGTTTGAGAACCTGACTCAAGAGAAATAAAGTTTTTCATCCCCATGACATCTAACGGATTACCAAACATCGTCTGCGGATCGACTACGTGAAATGAATTATTTAAAGCCTGCAATCTAGCTTTTGTTGCAAAAGCATTAACCGACATTAAAACAATAAGAGCTAATATAAAACTTTTCATGGTGCCTGTTTCCTTTTCTTAATAATCGAAAGACTATTATTAAGCCTACAAGAAAACAAATACTTAGTGACTGATTTTTCTAGATAAAAACGAATCGATAAAGAATCAAATTGGATTAAAAGTGAACGGTTCCAGAAATAAAAAAGGCCTTGGTTTTCACCAAGGCCTTTCGTGTTTTTAACTTTTCTTACGAAAAATTAGAACATGTATGTTAAGCCAACTTGAGCCAACAATGTGTTGCCGCTAAGTTCTTGAGAAGCTGCACCGTTTGTAGAGTT
>JACMQO010000116.1 GCA_014376935.1 Bdellovibrio sp. | reverse complement strand
TAAAACGATACGCTTCAAAACTGGATTATTTCAAAATCTCCAAGATTCAGATGTATTTGGAGTTACAGGGTTGATCCAATTGTGTCGATCCGTAAGTTATGAAAACATTAAGCTTACGAACAAAACTTTTTATTCTGTCAGGTGTTTTAATTCTTTTTGCGATGGCGATTGGTGGAGTCAGTTTTTGGTCCGCCAACAGAATCGCGACATCCTACGCTAAAATCGATGACGTCAACTTTCCAAAGACAAAGAATCTGCTAGAAGCCATTGGATATTACCGTTTGGCCAGAGCACAGTTGCTTCAACTTGGGGTTCCCGGAGCATCTGCCAAGCAAGATGAAGACACATTAAAGCAGCTTCGTGATTTTTGGACCAAATTCGACACAGGCGTCAAAGCGTACTTAGCAATGCCATTCGAACCAGGAGAAGAAGTCCTATTTAATGCTTGGTTCGAACAAATTGATGCAGCTAAAAAAGACTATCAAGGTATACACTTGTTAGATGAAAAAAGTCCCGAAATTACGGTGGCTTTGAAAGCCGACGCACTCAGAGTGGCGATGGGCCCAATTTACGAAAAATTGGGTGGACAGCGGGCGGCGTTAGAAAAGTTGACCAGCTTTCATCGTGATTCGGCCGTTGCCTCTTCGAACGAAGCTAAAAAGGCAAATTCTGAGGGTAAATTATTAACTATTGGATTGGCCTCCGTCTGCCTGGTCGTCGGATTTCTATTTTCAATATTTTTATCAAATAGCTTAGTTAATTCTTTTAGAACTTTGAGTGCCTCATTAGATGAGTCGACAAAAACTGTTGGTAACGCGGCTGAAGAAATCGCATCATCTTCACAGTCATTATCACAAGCAACAACGCAACAAGCCGCGGCCCTTGAACAAACCGCCGCCGCGATCGAAGAGATGAGCTCGATGGTCAGCAAAAGTTCTGAAAATGCGAAGAGCGCGTCTGATTCGTCAGTGGCCTCTAAAAACAATGCCGAAAAAGGTAAAGAAGTTGTCGAACAGATGATTCATTCTATGAGCGAAATTGATGCCAGCAATAACAACATTATGAATCAGATTAATCATAGTAATAGCGAAATTGAAAGCATTGTGCGCGTCATTCAAGAAATTGGTACAAAAACTAAAGTTATCAATGACATCGTTTTCCAGACAAAACTTTTATCTTTTAACGCTTCGGTTGAAGCGGCTCGGGCAGGTGAAAACGGAAAAGGTTTCGCCGTAGTTGCGGAAGAGGTCGGGAAGCTTGCCCAAATGAGCGGTAACGCCGCTAAAGAAATTACGACATTATTAGATGGCAGTATTCAAAAAGTAGAAAGCATCGTGAACGAAACTAAACGCAGTGTTGAGGTCCTGATCGCCGAAGGTAAAGCTAAAGTGCAAACCGGAACCGAAGTGGCTAACCAATGTTCACACGTCTTAAACGAAATCGTGAATAGTGTGACCGGTGTAGCATCGATGGCCGAAGAGATCGCGGCGGCCAGTCGCGAGCAAGCTCAGGGTGTGGCTGAAATTACTAAAGCCATGCAGCAGCTGGATCAAATGACTCAGCAGAATGCGGCGACCAGCGAACAATCGGCAAATGCGGCCGAGAGCTTATCTGAACAAGCCGTTAGTTTAAAATCGATTGTGAATACCTTAGTTATTAATATCGAGGGCGGAAACAGTAATGCTGGCACTAATTTAAAGGTTGAAAATCGACCTGCACCATCAAAAGTATCAAGCCACCAAACACACAAAGAACCGAAGGCAAAAATTATCCCATTAAAACGAAAATCGGTTACTGCTAAGACAACTACTCCGTCAACCGCGCAATACCATGCGGCTGCTAAAAACGCCGTTGGACAAAGCGGAACGCCGTCGCACACAAATCCAGGATTTAAAGACGTTTAAAAAAAGAACGCCGCGGAATCAAACCACTTAAAGTGGAAAAATTCTGCGGCATTCAAACTCAGCGTTAGCTGATCCAAAAAAAAATTAGTGAAGAACTTGTCGACTCGGTTCAACTTTTTCGGTCCGGCGCAATCCCATCTTTTCTTTGGCCATTTCGATACCTTCATCCACTAAATCTAAGGCGCCATTGGCTTGTTTTGGCAATAATCCTTTTTCATTTAATAATTTCAGTCCGTAATAACCAACAGCCCCGTAGACAAGCCATCTGAACTTAAATTGTGACAAGACTTTCGGAATAATGTAGCTGTCTGTTAAATTTACGCTCATAAAACCTCCTTAAGGTTAGTTAATACCTTAGGACTGCATTTTTTAACGACGTGAAAGCCCCGCCACACGCCTAATTAGTCGAGCTTGAGACAGGGTGTCGTGGCAATTTACCCGAAGTCTAAATTATGTTTATTCGGTCAACGCCGCGGTTAATTGGGATTCATATTCATGCGCTTGTTGCTGCTTTCTCCACATGGTGGCGTATTCCCCCCCTTTATTTAAAAGTTCGGCGTGGGTTCCCCGCTCAACGATTTGCCCTGCTTTTAGAACTAGAATTTGATCAGCATCATCTGTGCGCGATGATCAAGGTAGTGCGGTTTTTTGATACCTCTTGTAACGAGGCTTGAATTTCTTTTTCCGTGTGAGAATCTGACGCTGATGTGGCTTCATCAAAAAGTAGGATGTGTGGATTTTTTAAAATGGTACGCGCGATGGCCACGCGTTGTTTTTCGCCAGTTTAGCGGCATCGCGAACCTCTTGATCCGAGGCTGTTGGGCGACCGTAATGAATGTTGTAACCGATGCTGTCGTTAAATAGAACCGTGTCTTGCGGAACAATTCCACTCGAATGCCTTAAAAAATTTTGCGTGACGTCGCGCAAATCCACATCACCAATGCGGATCGAGCCCGCCGTAACATCGTAAAATCTAAAAAGAAGTCGTGCTAACGTCGATTTTCCAGATCCGCTTGGTCCCACGATGGCCAAAGTTTTACCGGCCTGAATTAGAAAGCTACCATCTTTTAAAATTTACCGATCCGGGTTGTACTGAAAGTTTACATTTTTAAATTCGACCGACCACCGCTTCGGTGAAAGTTTTTTGGAATATCCAAAGCTAATGGTTTTAAACCGAAGCTCGGTCAAGAAGGCGCAAATAAAATAACCATCCATCAGTTCCAAATTTTAATTTTAGGTAAAACAAATCGTCAATACTCCCTGATAAGGATTATCCTTCTTAAGGAGTATTATTTAGCAAATAATCTCGTAACAAACGGATTGGCACTTGTTGATTGAAAACTGTATCACCTTCCATATGACACAGAATACATTCGGGAACCGCAGTTTTAAAAACTTTTTTTACTTCTGGATACGATCCAATATTTGGAGGGGTTTGAGCCGATTTTTTTACTTCGATAAACAGAAATTTCTTATTATCTTTTTCAATTAAAAAATCAATCTCTTCACCATCGCGGCTACGCCAATAAAATATCTTCCAGCTAAGGCCAAAATTTGTAATCGTTTTGTAAATTTCTGCAAACACAAGAGTTTCAAATAAATTTCCTATTTGCGGAGAATTTAGAATCGGCACGCTTTCGCTCCACCCCTGAAGGCGACAAGCTAATCCCGTATCTAAAAAATATATTTTTGGACTTTTTATAAGTCTTTTTGTTAAATTTGAATAAAATGGCTCGACGATAACGATAATTTTCATTTTTTCTAATATAGAAAGCCAATCTCTGATCGTTCCGTTGTTAACTCCGACGTCACTACCTAAATCAGCATACGATACTATTTGACCGGTTCTACCCGCTAGAATTTTACAAAATTTTAAAAATTCTGAACTTTTTTGAATACCCGCAGACAGAATAATATCTTTCTCAACATACGTTGAAATATAATCATTTAAATATTTTTTTACGGGCGTTTCTTCACCCGCATATAACTCGGGCCAGCCGCCACGGAATAAGATCTCTAAAATTGAATGTGAAGTCGACTTAAGTATTTCGGCAACGCTTAAGGTGTTCAGCTGAAAATAACTAGCGCGACCAGCTAAGCTTTCTTTAACTGCTTTATCCATTAAAATTAAATTTGAGCCCGTCAGTCGGTAAAAAGTTTCTTTTTTTTCACCACTACGCTTTTTTAAATCTACATCTCTTTTGATTGCATATAAAATTTCTGGAGCTAGTTGCACTTCATCAATAAAAAGTTTTTTTTCTTTATAAACAGATAGAAAAAGTTTTGGATCTGTCTGAGCTAAACTTCTTTGATCTAAATCATCGAAACTGACTTCATGAAAACCGTGATCTAAGTGTATCAATAAGCTCGTTTTACCACATTGACGTGGCCCTACCAGAATCTGCACAAGATCTTTGTTTTTTTGTAAAATATCGGTAATATCCCTGTATATCCACATGTTTGGCAATATAGCACTGGCGATGTCGTTTTGTCAAATACGCTTAAAAGTCAACTAACTTCATAAGTAACTCCTTTGTTCTTTCGTTTACTTTACGACCGTCACTAGCTAGACTTCTTCACTATGAAACACAATGAAATCGAATCGAAATGGCAAAAAACTTGGGCTGAAAAAAAAGCTTATAAAACTGAAGATAAATCGACGAAACCAAAATATTACGCATTAGATATGTTTCCTTATCCGTCTGGATCTGGTTTACATATGGGACATATCGCTAGCTACACGCCAGGTGATATTGTTTCTAGATATAAGCGCGCTCAGGGTTTCAATGTTTTACATCCGATGGGATACGACGCGTTTGGTTTACCCGCCGAACAATTCGCGATTCAAACTGGTGTGCATCCAGCTATCACAACTGAAAAAGCGATCGATTCATTCCGATCGACGATGCAAAAATACGGATTCAGTTATGACTGGACACGCGAAATTTCAACCGCGTCGCCAGATTATTACAAATGGACGCAATTTATCTTCTTAAAACTTTTTGAAAAAGGTCTAGCTTATCAAAAAGAAGTTCCAGTGAACTGGTGCTCGGCTTTAAAAACTGTTTTAGCCAATGATGAAATCGTTGATGGAAAATCTGAGCGCGGTGGTCACCCCGTCATTCGTAAACCCATGCGGCAATGGATGCTTAAAATCACTGACTACGCCGAACGTTTATTAAATGATTTAGATAAAGTCGACTGGCCCGAAAGAACAAAAGAAGCCCAGCGAAACTGGATCGGAAAATCAGAAGGCGCTTCGGTTTTATTCGCCGTCAAAGGCCAACCCGCTTCTGAAAAAGTTGAAGTGTTCACGACCCGCCCCGACACATTGTTCGGCGCTAGCTTCATGGTTTTAGCTCCCGAGCATCCGTTAGTTAAAAAAATTACGCCATCTGCACAAGCCACAGAAGTTTCTGAATACGTGACCGAAACTGCAAAAAAATCAGACGTCGATCGCAAAGCCACGACAGAAAAAACAGGTATTTTTACCGGCGGTTTCGCAATTAATCCAATCAATCAAAAAGAAATTCCAATCTGGATTGCTGATTACGTTATGATGGATTATGGAACTGGCGCAATCATGGCCGTACCAGGACACGACGAACGAGATTTTGAATTTGCACAAAAATTTGATTTACCTATTCTTCGCGTTTTAGAATCTGAAACTGATTTGCCTTTTACGGGCGAAGGCAAACTTTGCAATTCTGATTTTTTAAATGGTCTATCTAAAACAGATGCGATCAAAAAAATGATTTCGCATTTAGAAAAAGAAAACCTAGGTAAAAAACAAATCAATTACAAATTGCGTGACTGGCTTTTCTCAAGACAACGGTACTGGGGCGAACCGTTTCCGATCGTACAAACGATCGATGGCACTTTGCACGGTGTTTCTGAAAGCGAACTTCCCGTTTTATTACCAGATGTTGCGAACTACGAACCGTCTGAAAATGGCGACGCACCATTAGCGAACAACAAAGACTGGGTTGAATACAACGTGAACGGACTAATCGGAAAAAGAATCACCGACACGATGCCTGGCGCAGCCGGTTCATCATGGTATTTCTTTAGATATGCTGATCCACACAATGACAAAGAAGCTTTCAGCCAAGAGTCTGCAAAATATTGGATGCCGGTCGACCTTTACGTCGGCGGGCCCGAGCACACCGTAGGGCATTTACTTTACGCCCGCTTTTGGACGAAGGTGCTTTTTGACGTTGGATTATCTCCGGTCGATGAGCCTTTCAAAAAATTAGCTCATCAAGGAATGATCTTAGGCCCTGACGGAGAAAAAATGTCGAAGTCGCGCGGTAACGTGATTCCTGCTGATGAAGTCGCCGGAAGTTACGGCGTCGATGCTTTACGATGTTATGTTTGTTTCTTAGGACCTTTAGACAAAGACAAACCTTGGGCAGCAACTGGCATAGATGGCGTCAAACGATTCTTAGACCGCATTTACCGTATGGCCGCCAACGAAGAAACCGGCGTCGCTCACGCAACAGATTCTGATTTACCAGCTGACGTTGAAAAAAGTTTGCACAAGACGATTAAAAAAGTGACCGAAGATATCGAAAACTTAAGTTTCAACACATCGATCAGTCAGATGATGATTTTCGTGAACGATATGTACAAGGTTGAATGCAAATCGAAAAAAGCGTTGCTTCCGTTAGCGCAATTATTACAACCATTTGCTCCGCATATGGCCGAAGAACTTTGGCACAAACTTGGCGGCGCAGGTCTTGTAGTGAATGCGCCTTGGCCAAATTTCAAACCTGAACTGTGTGTCGACAGCACCGTCACGATGGGAGTTCAAGTGAACGGAAAAATGCGCGGCACGATCGAGATCGCGATTGATCTTGATGAAAAAACAGCCGTTTCGGAAGCGATGAAAGTCTTAACGGTTCAGTCAGCTTTAGCAGGTAAACAGCCCAGCAAAATTATTTACAAAGCCGGCAAAATTTTAAACATGATCGTACCAAATTAGTTGCACCCACCCCCTGATAAATGTATGACGTTGGCTTAAACGTTTTTACATTTAAAGAGCGGGGGTTTATCCATGAGTCTTTCCACCGAAACCAGCAAGGGTGTTCCAACACCTGCAAACGGATCTGAATCAACAACACACGCCTTCGCGCAAATGAAGTCAGAAACTTGGTCGGTCGAACAAAGCGCACAAACTTATGGAATTAATAACTGGGGCGCGGGCTACTTTCGCATCAACCAAGCCGGTAATGTTGCAGTTACCCCAAAAGGTACAAACGGTCCTGGTGTTGACCTTTACGAATTAACTCAAGAGCTTCAAGATCGTGGTATTCGCATTCCGATCATGATTCGTTTTCCTGATATCATCAAAGAGCGCGTTCATTTACTTCATTCATGTTTTCAAAAAGCGATCGCCGATCACAGCTACAAAGGCAATTATTGTGGTGTTTACCCGATCAAAGTGAATCAACAACGTCACCTAGTTCAAGAGCTTGTGAAATTCGGTAGAGACGTCCGCTTAGGTTTAGAATGCGGATCGAAACCAGAATTACTTGTGGTTCTTTCTTTGATGAACACTCCGAACGGCGTGATCATCTGTAATGGCTTCAAAGATACTGAGTATATTGAGACAGCTTTATTAGCGCAAAAAATCGGTCGCGAGATCATCATCGTCGTCGATCGTAAAGACGAATTAAAAATTATCACAGAGACCGCTAAAAAATTAAATATGCGTCCAAAAATTGGTTTCCGCGCGAAATTAAACACGCAAGGTGCCGGCAAATGGGTTGATTCTGCCGGAGCCCGTTCTAAATTCGGCTTAACAGCAATCGAAATCGTTGAAGGCGTTGAATTTTTAAAAAAACAAAATATGTTAGATTGTCTTGAGCTTATGCATTACCACATCGGCTCGCAGGTTCCTTCGATCCAAAGTATCAAATCATCTTTAAAAGAAGCGGCCCGCTTCTACACAGAACTTTATTCACTAGGCGCTAACCTAAAGTATATCGACGTCGGCGGTGGTTTAGGCGTTGATTATGATGGTTCTGGCCATTCTGATTCATCAGTGAATTATTCTGAACAAGAGTACGCAAATGATATCGTTTCAACGTTACAAACAATGTGTGACGAAAAAAATATTCCTCATCCAAATATTGTGACTGAATCAGGTCGTGCTTTAGTGGCGCATCACTCGGTTTTAATTTTTAACGTCATGGGCGTAAATAATTTATTCATTCAAGAACCACCGGCGCCAGCGACTAAAAAAGATCCCGCATTGATGCAAGAGATGCAGTACATCTACGAAAAAATGAATTCTGAAAACCTAAATGAGTGCTTCAATGACTTAATGCAAGCCAAGACAGAAACATTGAATCAGTTCACTTACGGCGTTTTAAATTTAACTCAACGCGCTTGGTGTGAAAGTATGTTCTTTGCGATCGCGACAAAAATGTTAGCGACGGCGCAAAAAACAACAGACAGCGAAGATATCGTGGCTGAATTACGTGAACGTCTTTGCGATACGTACTTCTGTAATTTTTCGGTTTTCCAATCAGTTCCAGATTCTTGGGCTGTCGGCCAATTGTTCCCGGTTATGCCAATACATAACTTGAAACAAGAGCCTTACCACGAAGCGACGTTAGCCGATCTGACTTGCGACTCTGACGGTAAGATAGAAAAATTCATCGACACTGAAACAGGCGAGATGAAAAAAACGTTACGCGTTCATCCATTCAAAGAAGGCGATGCTCCTTATTACTTAGGCGTGTTCCTAACGGGCGCGTACCAAGAAATCTTAGGCGATCTTCATAACTTATTCGGCGATACAGACGCTGTTCATATTTCTATTCATGAATCAGGCTACACAGTTGATCACTACGTTCCGGGTGACACGGTCACTGAAGTATTAACTTACGTTCAGTATGGGCGCGCAGAAATGGTTGATAGCGTTCGTCAGTTTACTGAAGAAAGTATTGCTGCGGGTAATATTACTAAGCAAGAAGCTAAGTCGCTGATTAAGCATTATGAAGAAGGATTATCTGGGTATACTTATCTGGAAGAGATGGAGTAGTTTCCGGTGTTCTTTGCGGTGGCTATTTTGCTACCGCATTCTTTGTTTCTTTCTTTTTTGCGAAATATTTTACGGACTTTGATGAATCCTGAGAGAGCACTCTCAGGATTTTTTTTTTTTGGGGTCGTGGTTTTGATTTGGCTCGTATTTTGGAATACTTTTTTTGTCGGCTTTGGCTGGTGTCAAAAAGGGGGATTTTATGGGAGCTTCGATTCGGTTTTTAATGGGTCTTTTTGTAATGGTTGCGCTTTTATCTTTAAATTCTGAAGCGCAGGATATTCCAACTGATGTTCGTATCGAAAGTGTCGCCTATAAAGGAAGTGGCTGCCCGAATGGCTCTGTGAATTGGAGCCTGGCTACCAACGCGACGGCAATTTCATTTCTATTTGATAATTACAAAGTTCAAGGAAGCGCTTCGGTTCTTAAGTCTGATTGCCAATTTCGCTTTATGCTGAAGTATCCAAGAAATTTTCGTCTTAAAGTTGTTGGGGTAGACTATCGCGGTGCCGCAAACTTGCCCGCTGGAAGTATAGCGAAATTTTCTACGAATATATTTCAACAAAATGGAAGAATTGGCCGCACGATCGACGATAGCACCGAAACAATGACTGGCCCTTACACCGACCAATTTTTAGTTAGTCGCGCGACTACAAAGGGCGATTGGATTCAATGTAATGGTGTGGCCGGTATGAATTATATTTTTAATACTCAGATGCAAATTTCAAATCCAACTGGCCAAGATGCCTACATGCAAATTGATTCTTCTGACGTCGACATTCAAGGCGGATTTTCTTTTCGTTTAGCGTGGGAGCGATGCCGCTAGATACTTAATCGTAAGCCGAAATAAAAAATATTTTATCGGCTTAATCGACGAAACAAATATTTAAAATAGCTATGCACTTTGGCTTCGACTGAATCAGTTTCGAACTGACTTTTTTTATTTTCGACGACAATAAATTTGTACCATGACCCAATGAATTCGATATCTTCAGGCGAAGACAATTGTAAATAATGTGAAATCGGATAATTCAAGGCGCTGATCTTACGATCAAAAATCAACGCGTTGACCACGAATGAAATATCATTTTTATCTTCGTTTTCGACATCGCGGTTCGGCTTAATTTCAAAACCCTG
>JACMQO010000115.1 GCA_014376935.1 Bdellovibrio sp. | reverse complement strand
TTTCAAGTTCATTTGTTTCGAACAGTCACGACAAGCGTTTCAATCTGAGACCCTTTTCGCCCAAAGCCTTTAGAGATTTAGGCAATGGCCGATAAGTTCACTGTCGGCCTAACCAATCCCGCAGGAGACAATGAAAAAACGCAACGCGCTTTTACAGTCTACTCTTGCAATCTTCAGTATCACGCTGCTGTGTTTACTATTTCAAAATTGCCACGCCGGATACATTAACTCCGTATCAAACCTTGAATCGAACTTAGGCTCGGCCGCGCCGTCTTCACCTAACCAAAACTTGGGGTCGTGCGTGTTGAATGGTCAAACTTATAATCCAGGTCAGAAAGTATCGGGCTATTTAAATTACTCGGTCGTAGCACCGGCCTTGTGCGGAACGGTCGTCACGCGCACGTGTCTAAATTCAGGTGCATTTGATGGCAGCGTTCCCCTTTTTGCAAACTGTACGGTTTTATCAAGCCAGTCGAATGCGGTCGATGCATTACCACCAGGACAGTGGCTTGAAATCCCTGATTCTGAATTGTATAAAGTTTTTCCGAAACCAGAGGCACCCGGTTACGCGTCGGCCGTCATCGCGGCCTGGAGTGGCGGCGCTTACGACACCAAACGTGACCGCATGATCATCTGGGGTGGTGGGCATAGTGATTATGCAGGTAATGAAATTTACAGCTTTGATCTGAATGCGCTGAAATGGTCGCGCTTAACCGATCCAAGCCTGTTGGATGGAAGCCTTAACCGCTTTGATAGTGGATACTACACCGATGGTTTGCCCGTCGCACGCCACACGTATAATTATTTGCAATACCTACCAGATCCGATTGATCGCTTTTGCTCTTTTGGCGGTGCGGGTTTATGGAAGGATGGCCAGTACGGCACCGCCCACGTCGACTGTTTTAACTTCGATAAAAATATGTGGGAGACGCAAAAATTTCCGGATACACCTTCACTTTCCATTGGATCAAACACGGCCTACGATCCGGTTACGAAATCTTTGTGGCAGCACGGCGGGTACGGTGACATCGGGCTTTCGAAATTAGATTTAACCACTTCAAAATGGACGCAGATGTGGGGTCAATTCAGCGGAGCTGGCAACACTTTAGGTTACAAACGCACGTCTGATATCGATCCAGATCAAAGACAAATGGTTTCGGTCGGCGAAGGAAAAGTTTTAACGTGGGATTTAAATAAAACCGGCATGAATTACGCCACTGAACTCACCACCACGGGACCGCAAAACGTTGTGAACCACGATTCTCCGGGGTTTGTTTACGTCGACGATATCAAGGCTTTCGTTGGCTGGGCCGGAGGCTTACTTTACCGCTTCGACTTAGTTTCAAAAACGTGGATCCAGATGCCCCTATCACCGTATTCGGTCGTGCTTCCACCCACTGACCCTGTTGGCTGGGGAACATTTGGTCGCTTACGCTACAGTCCAAAAAAGAAAGCCTTAGTTTTGGTTTTAGCTCATGATCGTAAAGTTTTAGTTTATAAAGTGAAGTAATTTCTAACGGGCCATTTGAGCTTACGACTTTGATTGAGTTTAAATTCAATTTGACCTATAAAATGCCCATGGAAACAGTCATTAAAAAAATTCCGCAAAAGCATCAGCCGAAAGGCTTCGAAATTCTTCACGAAGACTTAGATTTAATCGTTGGCAACAAGGCAGCCGGGGCGCTAACCGTTGCCGCTTTATGGAATAAAGACAGCACCATCCAAACCGCCCTGGATCAATACGTTCGTAAAGGTAACGCAAAATCACAAAAATCAGTCTACGTCGTTCACCGTTTGGATCAAGCGACCACGGGCGTATTAATTTTTGCAAAAACTGAAGCTGTTCAGCAGTTTTTAAAAAACGATTGGAAATCAACGGTCAAAACTTACTACGCCATCGTCCACGGTAAAATGAAGCAAAAGTCAGGACTGATCGAAAGCTTTTTAACTGAAGATGAAGACTACGTCGTGAAATCGACAACCGATAGCGAAAAAGGAAAACTTGCGCAAACGGAATACACGGTCGTTAAAGAAAGTATGCATTTTAGTGTTGTTAAAATTAATTTACTGACCGGTAAAAAAAATCAAATTCGCGTGCACATGGCCGAAGCCGGAAACCCCATCGTTGGTGATGAAAAATACGGAAAGACCACAAAGCATAAAGAATTATTTTTACACGCCTTTGCCATCGTCTTTACGCACCCGCACACAAAAGAAAGACTGCGTGTTCAAGCTCCGATTCCGGGGCACTTTGCAAAGTTAGTCGATTATAAATATTAGTTTTCTCCGGCCTAACATCTAGGCTTTAAAGTTGACCGATTTAGCAATTATCAATCGCTTCGACTTATTCTAAACTGATTTTTATGAATACAAATAATTTCTACCGTGATTTATCAGGCTTTAACTCGATGAAAGAGATGTCGAATCAAAATCACTTTGTCTCAGCTCCTGACGATTGGCTGATTGTCTTAACGGATATTAAAAATTCAACCTCGGCTTTGCTTGCGGGCCATTACAAAGAAGTCAACGTTGTCGGGGCTTCTTGCATTATTGCGGCTAAAAATGCGTGCGGTGATTTAGAGTTTCCGTATGTTTTTGGCGGCGACGGAGCCACCCTACTGGTTCCGATCAGTTACAAAGAGGCTGTTGGTAAAGCCCTATCGCATACACGTGATGTTTCACTTAAGCAATTTGGCGTCGAACTTAGGGTCGCCTTAATTCCGGTGTCACATATCTACGCCATGAATAAAGAAATCAAAGTCGCAAAATTTATTCCAAGCCAAGGTAATGCCATCGCGATGTTTTCGGGCGGAGGAATTAGCTACGCTGAACAATTAGCTAAAAAAACAATTCCTGATCAAAAATGGAGTTGTGATTTTACGCCACACGGTGATTTCAAAGGGCTTGAGTGCCGCTGGAACCCCGTGCAAGCTAGCAAAGATGGCGTTTTAACCATGATCATCGAACCACGCGACATTCAATCGACGCAAAGCCCCGCCCTACAAGATATATTTGATAAAATATCTTCGATTGCTTTAGGTGCGCAGCCCGTGACTTTGAAGAATTTAAAAGAAGATTCTAGACCCGAAGCTTTAATGTCTGAAGCGAAAATGAAATTTAAAAATTCGGGGCTTCAGCATTTTTATGCATTTCGCATTCGCGTGCTACTTAGTTTATTTTTACGCATCATCCGCGCGCAAAAAATAAAACCTGAGTCGGGCGTTTATAAATACTTAAATCAATTAACGATGAATACAGACTATATCAAATTCGATGACAGTTTAAGAATGGTTTTAGATATCGAAACAGAACAGAAAGATATTATTTTAACTTTATTAAAAGAGCATTTCGATAAACATCAAATATTTTATGGAAGCCACTGGAGCGATTCAACATTAATGACTTGCTTTATTCAATCACAAGAAAAACATATTCACTTTGTGGATGGCAGCGCTGGCGGATACACCATGGCTGCCACTCAATTGAAACAGCAAAAAAAATCGATCTTAATGCCCGTTTAATTCTGAACGCTACCCAAACGAACCGCTTGATTCATTAAAATAGGCGGTGCTTTTTTTAAACCGGCTTGGGCAGGTTCAAGTACCACCGTTGTGTAACCGCGCTCTGCGATTAAGCGCAGAAGCTCTGGCAACAGTTCAGCTGTCCTGCGGTGAATATCATGCATTAAAATAATACCACGTCCTTTTTTATCCAATTGCGCGATCGTTTCTTTGACGACCTGGGCATTGGTTCTGACGGTGCCGTCGGCGTTGACCATTCTCCAGTCATTTGAATCGATCGTCCAATAGAAATCAGCCATTTGGTTATCTGTTAGCATTTGATCTAGTTGCGGCGTACGGTTACCAAACGGGAATCTGAAAAAAGGATCAACCCATCCTAAAACTTTTAATAAAATAGACTGCGTTCTTTTAATTTGCGCGGCCGCTTGTTCAAACGGAATCGTGCGCATATTCGGGTGATCCCAAGAATGATTTCCGATCGAATGCCCTTGCGCTGCCACTAATTTGGTTGTTTCAGGGCTTTCTTGAACGCGCAGACCCAGTTCAAAGAACAAGGCCTTTACGCCGCCCGCTTCTTCAAGTGTGCGAAGGATTGAAAGCGTATTGACTGGTTCTGGCCCGTCATCAAAAGTTAGAATCACTTGCTTCGGCTTTACGTCACCCGTAACGGTGTAATAGCCTTTTGAGGTATCACGTTCTTGCACTTCGCTTTCTAATTTAAACCCAAGACCCAAAGGCTCTGTCGAATTCACATTGGCATGAACTTTTAAACCGACGTTTCGGGCCGAAACGATGGCTTCTAATTTTGAAGTCAATTGGCTTTTGCATGATGAAATTAAATCCGCAAATTTAGGATTCCGAATTTGAACTTCACACACCGCTAAATCGCTGTCTTTACGAACGGTTAATTCTTCGCAGAAATCACTTTTCCCGTCTTCTTTAAATTTATACATGGCATTCACGAAAGCATTGCTACACGCTGTCGCAGCATCACAAGGATTTGTCGAAACGATTTGCGCCGCAATCCCGACGTCAAGGCTGTCTTTGGCCACATTCTGACTGCAACTGCTTAGTGCGGCTCCAAGAGCCGCCGCAAGAATAACTTTTTGAGTGATTTTTTTCATTTCTTCTCCGTTTAAAAAATTCAACAACGTACCGTGACGGACTATTTTTAGTCTGAATTACTTACTTAAAAAACCAATGATGTCTGTATCTGGCGGAGTCGCAACTCCCGCACCTGGTTTTGGTCCCGTTAAATCAGCCAGCGAGAAATCCATACGCACATCATAACGACGTTCAATTTGGTTACGTAGCCATTGTTCGCCTTGGTACCATTGCCTTTTCGTTGAATCATCGGTACACGTCGCAAGTTCAGCCGCAGAGCTTGCGCCCCAACGAAGTTCCGCACAGTGGTACGGATCAAAACTTAAAGCAAAAACACGGGCGCGAACTTGTTCTAAAGATAATGACAATTTTTCGCCATTAGATTTCGTATACTGAATTTTACAAGCATTCACGACCGCTTTATAGCTATTGATCATGTCGCCCTTAATATCAGTCCCGTTATAAACAACGCGCGGGTCACGGGCGTTATAAAGATTTAAAAGATTTTCTGATAAATCGCGAAGCTCTTTAAATGACGTTTTTAAACGTGCATCACGTGACGGCGTCGAAGACTCTTCCCATTCTCCCGATGTGCCGTAAATATTCACTGGCAACTGTGCGGGATGAGCTTTCTGTTGCACACCTGATTTTAAAGCTGAATTCACCGCTTCAAGACGATCTTGAACCGTTTGACACAAATCTTCAGCTAAACTTTTAATTTCGCTCATCGGGTTTAATTTTAAATTTCCTTTCGACATTTTCATGCGAAGGTAGTCGTAATACGCATACGTTGTGCCGTCGATTTGAAACACGCCCTTTTTCCAGTCGCTCATAGATAAGTTCGTACCGAAAAATTGCATTAAACTATGTAAAGGAAGTTCGCTATCTTTAGAAGGAACAACTGTTCCGCCGTAGTAAGAACCAGTACTTGCATCAAACTGCGCGCCGTCTAAATGAATCGGGCGAAAGTTTTTAAACCCCGCGCCTTGGCCTGGATTACTACGCACGAATTTAGTTCCAAAAAGACCCGACGTTAAACTGTTGTCAGGATGCGCGTCGATAAAATAAATACGACCGTCATCAGTCACTTTATAAACGATGGCTACATGTCCATTCGGATCATAGATATTTGTTCCGGGCATGATCGCATCACGATTTAATTCAATCGGGTAAAAATCAGCAAATAATTTTGAACTGTCAATGCCTTCAAAATTCACGCGAAAATTAGCCGAATACACTTCGTTCACGATTGTTTTATTGATTGCCGTAATCGCGTTCGTAAATTTAATTTCACCCGTCGCTGATTTTTTCGGAATAAAATCCATACGCTCTGTCACAACGTTACCAAATCTTGAATAGCGCGCATCGCCACTATTGCCATCGACCTGGCGAAGTTCAACGCCACTGACTACGCTAAAAGGAAGACCTTTTTTCCACGCAAAATAACCGCGCATCACGTACGAAAGCTTCGCGCAATCGGCAAAAACATTTAATTGCGATCCATCTGATCCACGGTAAGGATTATTGGGATGATTTAAGCACGATTGAAACGAATTACATTCGCGTTTTTCGACGGCCTGACCAATTTTAGACACAAATTCTGAGTACTCTTTCTCGTCCGCGTCTGACCACGCGGTCTTTTTGACTTTCCAGTCAGCCGATTGAGCTAAAGCAAAACTGCTACTTAATCCAACCGCAAGAAAAACCTGCACTACAGTACGATTTATCTTAAACATACGAGTATCCTTCGTGTTAAAATTTCACAAAGAATACAGGCACTATGGAAATATTTCGCCTGTCAGATTTCTGCACAGTCATTCTTACACTGAAAAAAAAGAAGCCTTGCCCTTGAACCAAGGCCCATTCTTCATTTTTTTCTTAAAATGAATAGGGCTTTTTAAACCGTTTACGAAATAGACGACGTAACATTTTTTGTCTTAGGTTCAAGATTACGTTTCATTTTTCATTTTTGCGATTAGAATTCCAACATCAGAGTGGGGGTCCCTTTTCTGTCTAGTAATAGCGTAAAATCGCTGCTCCACGGAATTCATCTTTAAAAGAACGACGACATCTCCTGATTCGATATCATTGCGAATACCCATTTCTGGCATCACGACCACCTGACCCGACCGCAGAGCTAAAATTCTTAAAAGAGCCACATCATCTATTTCGCCCGCGATTTTAATTCCCTTAAATTTTTCTAGGTAGGCATCCAGTTCAGGTTTAGCTTCAAAATGTTTTCCAGGAATAAATAATGACTGTATTTTCAAAATCGAATTTAGATCTTTTTTTCCTCTTACAGAATTCTTCTTGCTGGTGACAAAAAGCAAAGGTGACTTTGTAATAACATGTGAATGTAACTGAGTTTTGTGATCGGGATCTGCGTTCCGTGAAGACAGGACGACATCAAGTTGGTGTTCGCTTAGCATTTGAATTAAATTGTCTTGATCGCCCGTCGTGATTTCAAACTTGATATCTAGCTCTTTCAGAAGCGGCTCGATGAATTCGAATTGAAAATTACGAGAAAGGCCTGATATAGCTCCGATACGAATCAATCTTTTTTTAGGTAAAGATCCCTTTGTGGCCCAATTAATCAGTTCGCGACTGGATTCAAAAATTGAATCCGCATACTCCAGAACTTTTCGGCCTTCTTCGGTCATTTGCGGACGCCTAGGGTTAGCTCGATTTATTAAATTAATTCCCAATGCCTCTTCAAGAAGTCGAACTTGAGTTGTCACGGCTGATTGTGCAATCGACAGCGCTTCGGCGGTCTGAGTAAAGCTTGAGGTTTTGGCAAAGATCCAAAAAACGTATAGATGGTGATGATTCAATCTCTGCATAACTTAACGTTATCTGTTTTTATGATGTCATTCAACTGTATTATCTATTTTTAATAATCTTAAATTAAGCCCAGAATGTTTCTATACAAAGGAGATCTAAAAATGTTGATACCAAGAATCACAGTGGCTCATGGGGACGGAATCGGTCCAGAAATCATGGCCGCAACGCTTAATGTGCTAGAGGCCGCCGGTGCCAACTTCGCGATCGATCCCATTGAAATCGGCGAAAAAGTTTACGCCCGGGGCCTTAATGCCGGAATCGAAGACTCGTCATGGGAAAAGTTAGTCGAAAACAAAATATTCTTAAAAGCACCCATCACGACACCACAAGGGGGCGGGTTTAAAAGTTTGAATGTGACCGTTCGAAAATCTTTAGGACTTTACGCGAATGTTCGCCCTTGCCGTTCGTATGCACCATTCGTGAAAACGAAACACCCGATTATGGATATGGTTATCATTCGAGAAAATGAAGAAGATCTTTATGCAGGGATCGAGCATCGACAAACCGACGAGGTTTACCAGTGTCTAAAGTTGATCACTCGCCCGGGTTGCGAAAAAATTGTCCGCTATGCATTTGAGTACGCAAAACGCGCAGGTCGAAAAAAAGTAACATGCTTTACAAAAGATAATATCATGAAAATGACCGACGGGCTTTTTCATAAAGTGTTTGATGAAATTGGCGCTGAATATCCTTTACTTGAAAAAGAACATTGGATTGTCGATATCGGAGCCGCAAAAATGGCCGATACCCCTGAAGTTTTTGACGTCATCGTTATGCCCAATTTGTACGGCGATATTCTAAGTGATGTGGCCGCCCAGATCGCAGGCTCAGTAGGTCTTGCCGGCTCATCAAACATCGGCGAAAACTGCGCCATGTTCGAAGCTATTCATGGATCTGCTCCACGACGTAGCGGACAAAATTTAGCGAACCCGAGTGGATTAATGTTGGCCTCAGTTCAAATGCTGGTTCACATGGGCCAAGGAAAGGTTGCGCAAAAAATTCATAATGCTTGGCTTAAGACCATGGAAGACGGCATCCATACTTACGATTTATTTAGAGATGGCGTCAGCAAACAAAAGGTAGGTACAAAAGAATTTGCTTCAGCCGTTATGAAACGAATGGGCGAAGAACCAGAAAAACTTCAGAAAGCGTATTACTCTGACGAAGCACCCCTTCATTTAAAATACAAAAAAGCGGCAACACCGTTAGCAAAAAAAGAATTAATTGGTGTCGATGTTTTTGTTCAAGAAGATAATCGAAATCCTGAGCTACTTGCAGAACGACTAAAATCAGCCATTCGCAATTTACCACTTACCCTTCAGATGATCACGAATCGTGGGGTTAAAGTTTACCCTCACGGAATGAAAGAGACTTTTAAGACAGACCATTGGAGATGCCGTTTGGTGACAAAAGATGGACACGTTAGCAACCATGGAGTTTTATGGATGTTGATGAGAGAACTGAGTCAAACAAATATGGATGTCATTAAAACGGAAAACCTTTACCTTTTCGATGGTGAAAAAGGCTATTCACTGGGTCAAGGGCAATAAGGATTTGTTCGTTTCGAGTTACTTAAGATAACTAGGGGTTGCCACTTTTAGGTCCGCTCCAAATTTAAGAAAAAGTTTAGAGCGGGATATGATTTCCGCCACGATTCATATAGTTAACACAAATTAGTAGGCATTTGGAGGATCGTCTTACCGCAACTAGCGGTAAGACGACATAAGAGAAAATACTGCTTCGTTACTCTTATATCGTTTAAATTTTAATTTGAAGGCAGCAGATAGCCTTCGGCCACTTAGATGTTTAGATTCTTGGATCAGTACAACCTTTCACCGTATCGGATCAGTACTCAAATTTTTAAAACTTGTTGGACTATAACCGTAATCGATCATAATTCGATTTCTTAATTCCAAATTTATAGGTTTAAGCCCATTTTCAATCTTTGAAATCTGACCAGCGCCTGATGGCCTTCGTTCCATTTATGACAGCGATTCTAAAAATGTTTTGGACTGGAATTAAAGTAACTGGACACATTACAAACACTAACCTGGTTTGCCCAGGCTTTACCTATTCTAATAACAAGTTAACGAACAAACGTAGATAACAGATCAAGTAAACTACGGCGGTT
>JACMQO010000114.1 GCA_014376935.1 Bdellovibrio sp. | reverse complement strand
TCAATCACAGTAATGCCGAGATTGAAACGATCGTACGTGTTATCCAAGAGATTGGAACAAAAACGAAAGTGATTAATGACATCGTATTTCAAACTAAATTACTTTCTTTTAATGCCTCGGTAGAGGCGGCGCGCGCCGGCGAAAATGGAAAAGGTTTTGCGGTCGTCGCGGAAGAAGTTGGAAAGTTAGCCGAAATGAGCGGAAACGCAGCGAAAGAAATTACTTCTCTGTTAGATGGTAGTATCCAAAAAGTTGAAGGGATCGTGCGCGACACGAAAATGAAAGTCGAAGCCTTGGTCGCTGATGGTCGCAGTAAAGTTGAAGTTGGCGCCAACGTCGCTAGACAATGCGGTGAAGTTTTAAATGAAATCGTAGCAAACGTAGCAAGTGTCACGCAAATGGCTGGTGAAATTTCTGTAGCTAGTCAAGAGCAGGCCGCAGGTGTCAGTGAAATCACCAAAGCCATGGGGCAGTTGGATCAAGTGACGCAACAAAATGCCGCCACAAGTGAGCAAACGGCAAGCTCGGCTGAAAAATTATCGTTTCAGTCTAATAATTTAAAAATGACGGTAGATCTTTTAGTATCCTCGATTCAGGGTACGAAGGCGACCGCGGTAGCAGGTGTTGTTCGCAGTGCCAACGTCCATAAAACTGACACTCGGTCTAAGGGTGAAGCCCCTTCGAAAGTCGCGGTCAAAGCCTTGGCTAAAAATGTTGTTCTCTTTAGTAAAGCAAAAAAAGAAAATAAAGTTGTCGCACATTCTAAAAAGACGGGTATGGCCGCAGAACATAAGATCGCCGCGGGTGATGGAAAGACTCCATCCCATGGTCATCCTGGTTTTAGAGACGTTTAGTAGTGCATGCACCACGGATGAAGGAAAAGGAGCAAAGTATGGAAGCTGAAAGAATATTTGCGACTGCCGCAGATTGGAAGCTATCGGATCAAGAGTTTTTTTATTTTAAACAGTTAATATACGATATCGCGGGGATTTCGTTATCCGAAAAAAAGAAAGAGCTGGTGAAATCAAGATTGATTTCATACATTCAAGGTCTGGAGCTTAAAAGTTTTGAGGCCTATCTTCAATTCTTGCAAAAACTTCCGACTGAAAGTCATTACTGGCAAGAGTTCGTTAATTTATTGACGACAAACAAAACGGATTTCTTTCGCGAGCCCAAACACTTTGATTACATTATACAGACGGTCATCCCAGCTTGGTTAAAAACGGGCGAGAAAGTTATGAAAGTATGGTCGTGTGCCTCGTCTTCAGGCGAAGAACCTTACACTTTAGCAATGGTTTTAAGAAGGCATTTGCCGGCGGGGAAAGACTTTGAAATTTTTGCGACCGATATCGATACAGATATTCTAAGTCGTGCGCAGAACGGTGTTTACGCCATGACGAAGTTTGATGAAATCCCGGCAGAGTATCAAAAAGATAGCATTTCAATCGGTACTGGAGACGTCTCAAATTGGTTCCGCGTTAAGTCTAGCTTGAAAGAAAAAATTACGTTTAAGCAACATAATCTATTAGACGAAGCCGATGTTAAAGATGGAAGTTTTGATTTAGTTTTTTGCCGAAACGTGCTGATTTATTTTTCGAAAGAAACAATCAGTCGAGTCGTTCAGAATTTAGAAAATAAGACAAAAGAAAGTGGTCTTTTGTTTATTGGACATTCTGAATCTTTACAAGGGATTGAGTCGAAATGGAAAACGATTCAACCATCCGTATATAAGTTGAACGCTGTTAAAGGATAATTGCGATGGATAGCACAAAAGTTAGAACTGTGGGTTTAAGAATTGGAGAAGTTTTTACTTCGGACAAGCCCGTTATTGTCGATACAGTTTTAAATTCACCTTGCATGGGAGTCTGTGTTTTTCTACCCGGAACTGATATGGGTGGAATGGTTCACTTCGCGATGCCGACGGCTCCGGCACAGGTTGATAAAAAATCGCAATTAAATTACGGTGATCGCGCCATTGAAACACTTGTGCAAACTTTGCAAATTTTAACGGGAAAACCTGCGACTTCTTTTTCAGCTAAAATTGTTGGTGGGGCTAAAAATTCAAATTCACGCAGCACAAAATTAGGTGATGATAACATCAATATTGCTAAAAAATTACTAGCTCAATTTAAAATTAGAATTATCGGTGAAGACGTTGGCGGCGAGTCCGATCGCCAGGTTTTGTTTCACGTCAGCGGCGGCCGCTTACAGGTGGCTCCGCTAGAAAAAGCGACGGCGGTAACGATGACATCGCCCGTGATGGTTTCGGCCCCTGCTGAAAGAAAGCCCGCAGCACAGGATGACCGTAAACGAAAAGTTTTGATTGTTGATGACTCAAAAACAATTCGCGATCTTTTAGTGCGTGTGTTATCTGAAGACTCACAATTAGAAATTATCGGAACGGCAATTAATCCGATTGAAGCGCAAGAGATGTTAAAAACATTGAAGCCTGATGTGATCACGTTAGATATTCATATGCCCGAAATGACGGGCGTGGAATGGTTAGAAAAACTTTTACCGCGTATGGCGATTCCGGTCGTGATGATTACCTCATTGCAATTACAAGATGGAAACGAAGTTTTCAAAGCGCTGGAACTAGGTGCTGTCGATTATATTCAAAAGCCCGTTTTAAGCGAAATCAAAGAAATGGCACCTATCATTCGCGAAAAAGTAAAGAGTGCCTCGTTTGCCAAAGTCAAAGTGGCGCGTCGACGTACAACCCTCGCAGTCAGTGATATTCCGCTAGGAACAATGGATCAAGGCACTTTGATTGCGATTGGCGCTTCGACGGGCGGAACCGAAGCCTTAAAAGATGTATTAACACGTTTACCGAAAGATATTCCGCCGATCGTGATCGTGCAGCACATTCCGGCGGTATTTTCGAAGGCCTTTGCTGATCGACTGAATTTAATTTGCCCGTTTGAAGTTTTAGAAGCCAAAGACGGCGATGAAGTTAAACCGGGACGCGTATTAATTGCGGCGGGTGGAACACAAATGGCCATCGAAAAATCGCAGAACGGTGGATACGTCGTTCGTGTTAACGATGATGCCCCGATGAATCGTCACAAGCCTTCGGTTGACTATCTATTTAACTCGGTCGCGCAAGTGGTCGGTGGTAAAAGTATCGGTGTAATATTAACGGGTATGGGAGCGGATGGCGCACAAGGTCTACTTAAAATGAAAGAGATGGGCTCAAGAACGTTGGGTCAAGATGAAGAAAGTTGCGTGGTCTACGGGATGCCACGATCAGCTTTTTTAGTCGGCGCGGTTGAAGAGGTTTACCCTTTAGATGACATGGCTCAAGCCATTGCTAAAAAGTGGCCAAAGAAAAAGTCTGTCGCGTAGAAATACTTTTTTCGTTTAAAATTAATTACAAATTCAAATCAAAATAAAAAAGAAGAAGATTTGTAATCTTCTTCTTTTTTATTGGAGAATGAAATATGTTATTTAGGTTCTGGTTTGCACGTGCTTTCTTCAGCAGTGTCGGTTGTGGTTTCAACAACTTTTCCTTCAAATGATCCGATGGCTACTTTCTTTGTGAATAATCCTTTGCGCTTAATTGTGCCTTCAGCTTTAGTTTCCGCAACACAAGCTTCTACTGTTTTTGCTTCGACCTTTTTTTTCTCAGCTTCTTCTTTGTTTCCGTAAGGTCCAAGGGCTTCCGTTCGAATCTTTTTTCCAGGGCATGGCGTACGAGTCACAACGATTTTGCAACCTGAATCTGCCGCGTGAGCCGCAAATGAAAGACACAGTGTTAAAACTAGACTTGCACTAAGTGATTGTTGAGACATCTTGAAAATTCCTTTATTGGGTTTGAGTTAAGTAAAATAGAAAGCGTACCGATATTATAAACAGATCTCGGTTTCTCAAACAAGTTATTTATTGGTGGTTTAAAATGGGTACAGTTAATCGAGCAAAAAGATTTTCGCTTCAATTACGACTTATCCTTATGTCGGCGGCGGCTTTTCTTTTAACAAGCGCAGTTGGAATTTTTGGGCTATCAGAGATGAAAGATATTGCTGGACGAACGTCTGAAATTGCCGACGTTTGGATTCCGGGTATCCAAGGTCTTTCGCAAATTCGCAATCGAATACAGGCTATTCGAATGACCGACTGGCAACTTCTAAGTACCGAAGACGCAGAAGGTAGAAAAAAACTTTTCGAAAATTTAGAATCACTTTCAAATGATATGCTGATTTATAATAATACGTTTTCTGACTTGATTAACGATCCGCATTCGCAAACGCAGTTTGATGAGTACAAGTCGACTTGGATTAAATATAGCGACATCAATGCAAAATTCGTTGAATCTTTGAAGGCGGGGCGCCAATCCGAAGGAAAGCTACTGTTGGCCAACGAAGAAGAAAAACTTTACGAAGAGATGCTATCCCACCTGAGCGACTTAGAGGTTATCAATTATGACGGAAGCAATGCCGCGCGTGACGCCGCGACGGCGAAGTTAAAATCTTCGAAGTTGTTGGTTTTAATTTTTGTTCCTTTCATTTTTACTTTGGCGTTATTATTACTTGGTTACTACAACCGAAAAATCAGTTTGGCGCTGGCCGCGTTAGCCGATCGTTTGAAAGAAAGTGCGGATATCGTCATGAACCAAGGCGAAAGTCTTTCTGAAATGGCCGCGCAGCTGTCGCATTCGACAGAGTCTTCGGCGGCTGCGCTTGAACAAACCGCCGTGACAACGAAAAATATTAATCAAGCCGTAATCGAAGCAAAAAATTTAGCCGACGAAGCGGCACAAGCCATATTAACCACGAAGCAATGCGCCACCGCGGGTCACGTTTCGATTCAAGCTGTTGACGAAGCTATGAAAAAAATTAATGTCAGTAACGTTGAAATTTTAGGGCACGTCGAACAAAATTACGAAGATATGAAACAGGTGACACGAATTATCCAAACAATCAGTGAAAAAACTAAAATCATTAACGATATTGTTTTTCAAACAAAACTTCTGTCATTCAATGCCTCTGTCGAGGCCGCGCGAGCGGGCGATCAAGGAAAAGGCTTTTCTGTCGTCGCTGAAGAAATTGCTAAGTTAGCTGAAGTCAGTGGGGGTGCCGCTCGTGAAATTTCTGAAATATTGCAATCCAGTTCAGATACGGTGAATACAATCGTCGAAGGGACAAAAACGCGCATTGCCGTATCGGTGAATCAATCGTCCGACCATATTAAAGTAGGGGTTGACCGAACGGCGGCTTGTTCTGAAGCTTTGCAAGAGATTGTTGCGAATGCCGAAAAAGCCAGTCGACTGGCCGTCGTGATCGTTGAATCGTCGACTCGCCAATCGCAAAGCACGACAGAAATTAATACGGCGATCGGACTGTTGTCAGACGCTACGGCGCAGAACTCTTCATTAGCGACGGGTACCGCTAAAGAATCAAGCGAGATGAAAGTTCAATCGGATATCTTGTTAGAAATTGTTGAACGCCTTGAATATGAAGTTCACGGAACGAATACGAAAAAGAAATTGGTGATCTAGTCTAATGGTTTTTCTGAAGAACCGCCAGAAGCTGTCAACGTCCTAACAAAATCAAAACACAACATTGCTTAACGCTAAAAAATTAATCAGCATTGAGTTATAAAACTTGTAGTTAGTGATTTGGAATCGCTTGACTTAGGTCCTGCTTTGTCAAAAGCTTCATTGGCAACCCATTTAACAACAACAAGAGGGAATTCAAACTATGAAAAATGTATTAGCGTCATTAGTTCTTTTAACAGGATCTATGTCTATGGCAGCAGGTTCTTTGTACATCGATGGTCGCGTTGACCATAAATCTTATTCGCCAAATGATGCAGTAGGAACTCCAGGTTCTGAAACATTCCAAATCAGCCGTCTTAAAATTGACTACCAAGGTAAATTAAGTGATGCGAATTCATTCCGCGTTCGTTTAGACACTTTGAAAAATACGACGGCTACGAATGCATCCGGCAATACATCAGCATTCATGGATTTAGCGTACGTTGCGCATAAATTTACTGACGAAGTTTCGTTGACTATGGGTCGTTATGTTTCAGGTATGGGCGGCGTAGAAGGTTTCATCAATTCTCCTGCTGATATCTACTTACGTTCTGTAGCTGGCGACGAAACAGCTACAATCTACCAACCGGTTGGCGCGCAAGTTAACTTAACTTTCGGCGACCACAAAGTGAACTTGAACTTTGCGAATAACACTGAAGACGCTTCTAAAGCTGTTTCTTCAACTGTTACTGGCAATGCAGGTGGCTTTACGGCTCCAGCAACGACAACGACTTACCCAACACAAACTCGCAGTTTAATGGGTGTATCGTACACGGCTAAATTAATGGATGCGACTTTGATCCCGGTTGCTTCTTACCACTTTGAAGACTACGCGTCGGCACGTGGCGGAAACTCTCGTTTGAAAAATACATTCATCAATGCGGGCGCAAGATACTTAATCGGCGATTTCGAAATCGAAGCTGACTATTTATCGAATAAATATGACTACGATACTCAAGCGGCGCAAGTGTTAAGCACGATCTCTGCTGTTGGGTTAGTACGTTATAAATTAAATGACGTTGGTTCTTTCCACCTTAAATACGAAGGCACAGACCAAAAATTAGCGACAAGCGCGACATCTGACACAAAAAACAAAATCACTGGTTTAACAGCAGCGTTTGAATACAAACCAGCTAAAGATGAAAACTGGAGAATGCACTTAGCGTTCGCTCAGAAAGATAACAAACCAGATTCTGGCGATACTAGAACTGAAAAAATCGTATACGCAGGTATGAGATTTTACGGCGATCTTTTAAAATAATTAAAAGTCGAATTTAAATATCGATAAAAAGGTCTGCTAGAAATAGCAGACCTTTTTTTTGGTCAAAATCAAATTGACTAAAAGCACCCAATAAGAGACTAGGTAGGGGTGTCGAAAACGCCCGTCGAAACTTATTTTGAATTCGTTGAAAATGTTTTAGGAATAAAGCAAGTTCTGCTTGATCGTACGGTCGAAACAATGGCGGATGAAATCGCAGCGGGAACGCCTCCGCATGAAATTCAAATTTTGATTTCGGTGCAAGATTTAGAAAATTACAGCGCGCCTGAAAAAGAGCTACTTTATAAGATGATTCAAGCGTTGCAGTTAAAACCAGAGTCGTATTTGGTTATCGATACGGCTCAAAAGACGGGTTACTTAGCTCAGCATGAATTATCTTTTGCAGATAGTCCTAAGCCGTCGACGGCCGACCTGATCGAAACGTATTCGCCCCGCGTGTTAATTAGTAAGCCGGCTTTAAAGAAAGCGGCGTGGACCGAAATGCAGAAACTTCTTCAGCTCATCTAAAAAAATAGACGTCTAGCAAAAACAACCCGACTAGACTTTTTAATTCGTGATGCCTATAAGTTAACTAGACTTCCGAATAGATACTTTCGTATAGGAAAAACCTTCCTAGTCTTTGGGGTTAGAGATCGCTTTAGAATGGTCACATGAAAACTGCGGCTTTAATCCTAATCTTTTTCGTTCAAACTAGTTTCGCGCAAAACCCAGTGCTGTCTAGCCAAAGTAGCAGTTCGGCGGCTTCAAACGTTTTTTCTTCGGTACGTATTCGTTTATTCAAAGATCTTGAGCAGTTTCCCGTCGTTTACGGGTCGAAGATGAAATCTATTTCTGACAACATGGTCATCTTAGAAGGGCAGAAGCTGACGTTTCAAAATAAAATTTTAAGTACCAAAAACTTTGTGGTTAAAAAACCTAATCACAAATATGATTTGATCGCGGTCGTCGATTTTAACACGTATGTAGCAGGTGTCGTTTCGAAAGAAATGCCTTTGTCTTGGCCCCTTGAAGCTTTGAAGGCCCAGGCCGTGATTGCACGCTCGTACGCGCTGACTAAAATTCAAGAGCGGCAGAATAAAATTTTTCATTTAGATAACGATCAAATGGATCAAGTTTTTGCTTTTACAAATTCTGAAAAAGCAAAAAAGGCGGTCGTGCTGACGGATCAAGTGATATTGAAAGATTCAAAAAATAGAATTTTGAAAGCCTTCTATCATTCAGACTGTGGTGGTCAAACGGTGCCAGCGTCTCAGATTTGGAAAGGGGCCTACGATGCGGGAACCGCAACAGATCCATGGTGTCAGCAGCGTAAATCAAACGAATGGACTTACGAATTATCAAAAGATGATTTTTACCAACGCCTGCGATTGAGTGAACGCCCCGAAGACAAATTAGAAGTAAGTGAAGATTTTAAAAAGCGTATTCAGTCTTTTAAAGTGGCGAACGCATTTTTTCCGGTTCAAAAATTACGAGAGATTTTTGGTTTTTCTGAAATCAGAAATTCGCCATTGACGTTTGAAGAAAATCAAAACTTAGTGGTGTTTAAAGGAAAAGGTTACGGTCACGGGGCAGGTCTTTGCCAATGGGGAACGTTAGCTCAGGTTAAAATTGGGCGCAGTTACTTACAAGTTTTAGAACACTATTATCCCAATGCGAATATCACAAATTCCGCCATGAAATTATCGCAAGTCATGATGAAAGATTTAGTTTTTAACTAACTCATTTTGAGACACTTTGCGCTCAATCACACTGGCGTTGTTTATTAAGAACTGTATCACGGTGGGATGAGTGTTAGCGTTTTTCGGCGCATCCCGTGGGTGTCTACATCTTAACGTCGTCTCGAGCTGAAGCAAACTGAATTTTTACCAAGTCAAATCACTCACTTACAAAACATCGAAAAGTCGGCACGCGCTTAGCAATACCTATCATTATCAAGACTCTTTATTTTGAAGAGACTTATAAAGGAAGGTTAGTTATGAAAACATCAAAACTTATCGCAGTATCAGCATTTGCCGCTATGACGATGATGGGATTTGGCTGTTCTAAAACAAACTCGCAAGCAGACGGCGTTGCTACGACAACAACAGTTCCAGGACCGGTTGTTATCGATCCAGCAGTACCAGGTGTTGGTTCAGGCAGCGTAACAACAGGTGGATCGACGGTGACGTTTTCTCCGTTAAGCACTCAGGTATTAACTGATTACGTTGCGACACATCCTTTAAATGCACCGTCAAATATTAAACTGAATGTCAATTTAAGCCAAGTCGAAGCGGGCCGCTACGGTGGCACGGTCACAATCTCTTACACAGATAACGGAATCACTTACGCCGGACAATTTAAATCAGGTATGGGTCGTAACCAATCATTAAAAGGAATGTACGACAACAATACTTTAGAGTCGAACTACAACTATTGGTTCAAGCTAGAGAAACAATTAGTATTCACAGGTTTCTTTGAAGACGAATACGGCGCAGTGACTTTAACTTTGATTCCTGAAACGACAACGACAAATTCAGGTAGCGATGCAGAGCCAACAACGACAACAACGTATAAAGGTTCGATCTACTACAAAAACTTTGTGGTTCAAAGTAACCCTTACGTCGGTGGTTCGACAACGGGAACAATGGCAACACACTCTCCGTACCGCTCTTGTTGGTTTACTTACATGGGACCTTATGACTGTCGTTCAAATGTGATTCAGACTAAATGCGGTTTGAATCCAGGAACGGATGCTGGTTACAAACAACTAGGCACTTTCACAGGCCTTAACATTAAATCAGCATTTAACATTAACTAAATCAAGAAATCGAACACGGATTAAAAAGATTGAAGGAGATAGAAATTATGAAAGCAGCAAATCTAATAAAATACTCGGCAGGTGTTTTGATACTTTCGATGCTAACGGCGTTATCGTCTTGCGGAAATAAAGGCGGTTCAGATAGTACTCCGGTTGTTCAGCAAAATAATGTTTGCGGCGTAAACATCGCCTGCGGCGGTGCTGTTAATCCGGTTGGTGGTAGCACTTTATTTCAAGCTGAATCACAAGATTGGTACGGCGTCGTTAAGTTCACATGGACTTTCTTGGCGCAAAACCCGATCGTTACGCAGCCAACTTACAATCCATACGGAACTTACAACACGATGAACCCGAGCACGGGCTCAATCTATGGTGCAGGCTCTATTTACGGAAATAGTTATTCGGCGCCGCCCGCGATGATGACTTATTCAGGACCGGTTGCCGTGAATGGAGCATTTTCGGTTCTTCAGGGTATGAATTTAGGAATGTGTCAGTTACCAGTGGGAAGTTATTCATTAGGAACTTTAACTTCAGGTATCTGGTCGCAAACTCAAGTTTCTCATTTAAGAATGCAAGCGGCGGGACCTGCGGCCGTGATTATGACTTTATCGCAAGGACAAGTTTCAGGTAATACGAATCTTCAATCAACGGGTGGTCTTTGGACGGATGCAAATGCGGTCGGTCGTATCTTTGGTAACGTTGTTATCGAATCGGTGAACGGTTACCCTTGTAATATGTCAGTGTTAGTTCAGTAGTTCTTAAAGTAAAACTTTAACTGATCGAAGTGACTTCATTTGAAAAATATTTTTTAAAAAAATTAATTTAAAAAAAATCCAAAGCGCACGAAAGAAAAGTGTGCTTTGGATTTTTTTATTTCAAACACTTATAAGACGATTTCATTTGCCAACTTCATGTAAAACAAATCATATTAATGATATGAACTTGCCTTTCTGGATAGAATTCTTCGATGATTTACAACATGTGCGCGGCAGATCAATCAACACGATTATGGCTTACCGTCGTGATTTAGAACTTTACGCAAAATTTCGCGAAAAATCTGATCGTATGATCGAATTTTTTGACTTCATGAAAGAAGAAAATCTTTCGACTCGGTCGCAAGCGCGAGTCATCAGCAGCGTGCGAACTTACTTAAAATACGCTGAAGGCAAAGGTATTAAATCACCAGAACTGCGTGAACTACGTCCACCCAAAATTAAAGTATCATTACCGAAAGCGGTCACGACCGCTGATTTCGAAAAGCTATTTGTGGCCTGCGAAGTTCCTAAAGATGACGCACGCACAATCCGTAATCGTTTGACGTTATTATTTTTATACGGCTTAGGTTGCAGGGTCAGTGAATTAACAGGCTTAAACCTTCATGACTTTTCTGCGACTGAACGTTGGGTGAAAGTTCTAGGAAAAGGTCGTAAAGAACGATTAATTCCCCTAACAGAAGCTTTGTATGTGGCGTTAGAACTTTATTTAAAAAAAGCACATCCGGTACTGGCTGAAAAAGCCGGAGCGGGTCCATCGTTATTTTTAAATGATCGTGGTCATCGCCCGTCGCGCGTTGATATTTGGAGATGGTTAGCCGCTTGGTCTGCAAAAGCGGGCTTTGATGAGCCGATTCATCCGCATCAATTTCGTCATGGTTGCGCGACAGCTTTACTTGAAGGCGGAGCCGATTTACGTTCGATTCAAGTTCTTTTAGGTCACGCCAGTATTCAAACAACGCAAGTTTACACATCGGTGACAACGAACACGGCGGTTAAAGCCATTGAAGAGCATCATCCGCTATCTAAGATAAAAGATTACGGAATTTAGACTTTTAAAAATCTTAAGTTTGAATTATTTTCGATTCTGATTCATTCAAATACTTAAAGTAAAATATAAGCTTTCTTGCTGATCGTAAGAAGGCTTTTTTTATTTCGTGGAAAGGCGATTAAGTTCGAAGGCCGATTTCTCGCGAAGTTTGCCGTTGGTATGGCGTGCCAACGGCAAACTTCGGGAAGAAAGCCATTCGCGGTTTTCGAAGGTTTGATCCTAGAAAAAGTTTGATGCTAGAAAATGAGCTAGCGATCCGGAGTTCGTTTTGTGATTTGGTTCAAAGCGTGTTCAAATGGCAGTTAAGTATCGCCTCATTTTGCATCCATAAATCCCCATGAAACTAAAATCACTTATTGAAAATGGGCGGCAGTTAGAAATTGCCGATGTTGAAATCGAATTTATTCCGGGGATTCCGCAGATTCACTTTTTGGGGCTTCCGGACCGTATTATTAAAGAAAGCTTTTACCGCATTAAATCAGCGCTAAAAAGTTCGGGTTATAAATTTCCGCTGACTCAGCAGATGATCGTTAACATTAAGCCCAGTCACTTACGAAAAAGTTCTCGCGGTGTTGAGCTGGCCGTAGCCTTAGGGATTTTGTTAAAAACAAAACAAATTGCACCCGATAAAATTAACTTAAATTGGGTTTTGTACGGAGAGCTAGGTTTAGATGGTTCGGTTTACGAGCCCACCGATTTAAGCACGCAGTTTTTACGACCGCCCGGAGTCGATGTGTTAACGGGCTGGTCTAAAGAGATCAAAAATAATTATTTTAGACTTCATGAATTAAAGACGTTTGAAGTTTACCAAAACCTATCTCCGCAGAAAGATTTTTTTAAGCGGCCCGAACTGGGGTTAAAAAAACTTTACTCGAAGCAAGAGGCCGAATTTCTATTTTTAGTGGCGACGACGGGTTTGCATGGACTATTAGCCGGTGATTCGGGGGCGGGTAAGTCAACGTTAGCGAAATCGGCGATTAGTTTTTTATCTGAACCGCAATCAGAGCAAATCGGACGATGGAAACATAATTGGCGTCCGGTCATCATGCCGCATCCGTCGATTACGGCGGCGGCCTTTTTGGGTGGCGGTGGAAATTTATATCAAGGTGAAATCGAGCGCGTTGAAAACGGCCTTTTAATTTTAGACGAGCTTTTAGAATTCGATACGCAAATTGTTGAAACGTTGCGGGGACCGATGACGGGTGAAACGTTGCGTTTGGTGCGCGGGTCAGAAGAGCGTGAAATTCAATGCAACTTTCAGGTGATTGCGACGTCGAATTTATGTCAGTGCGGAAAATGGACTCCACTAAAAGACGATGTTTCGTGCCGGTATTCGCGAACGAAATGCACGCGCTATTTAGAAAGGTTATCGGGACCTTTCGTGGATCGTTTTGGTCTGATGATGTTTACCCATCAAAAAGTGCAGCGCACGATTGCGGGCGATCAAATTTTAAAGCGGGTTGAAAAGGTTAGGCAGCGGCGAAGCATCCAACAAGGTGATGTTTTACCTTCGGCCGCTAGTCAAAAAGTCATTCCTGAATTTTATGGCGATTTTTCGACTCGCAGGCTAAATTTTTTAACTCAGGTGGCATCGGTTTTTGCTTTAGAGCGCGCTGCTGAAAGTTCTAGCGCACCTCAGATCGAAATAAAGGACTATAATCGGGCTGAAGAGTGGGTGATCACGCCTTTTCGACAACTTGAAAAGGGCATGAGTTGACTTTGAAGGGCCTGTCTTCTAATTTAGTTTCTACACATGAGGTGGGTTGGCCGAGGAGTTAGGCACGACTCTGCAAAAGTTGCTACGGGGGTGCGAAGCCCTCACCCACCTCCAAATCTCTTTGCTTTAGTAGTTCAAAATCAATCTAAGTATTGAAAATCAAAACATAATGGATTCAACTAGTTAGCTGTTTTCAATTTTTTAAATATAACCATAAATCATCGCAAATAACCCCGTTCGTGGGCAAACACTGGGCAACGAGTGGGCAAGAATTTGTTGATTTTCTATTGAGGAAACTATTTGGGTGGAGAAGGTTGGCCTTCTTTTAATTGAACACTTTGAGCTCACGAAAGGATTAGAGTAATGAATGCACTTTTGATAGTGGATATGCAAAAGCAGTGGATTAGGCCTGATAAGGTAATGTATCCGTCAACAGTTCAGGCTATTCAAAACATTCAAAAGCTGAAGGCGTATTTCGAACAAAAAAATCAACCTGTTTTTCACATTTTCATTAGTCACCGTGCTGATGGTTCAGATAAAAGAGCTGGCGAAGAAATTTTTAATGTTGCAGGAACTGAATCGACTGAAATCATCGAGGAACTTAAACCTACTAGTTGCAATTTGCTAATTCCGAAGACCAGATTAAGCGGATTTTACGGAACCGATTTATTAACCAAATTGAAAGAATATAGAGTTCAAGGTGTCGCCGTAACGGGTCTAGAATTAAGAGCTTGCGTTATGGCTACTTACATTGACGCTTACCAAAATGATTTTCGTCCAAGCGCAATAATTAGTGATGCCGTTCTTGATGGAAATGAGAACTATATCAAAAATTTTCTTCAGACGTTTCAAGGCGAAGACTTTCTAAAAACCACTTCCGAATGGATACAAGCGAATTAAATTCTTAGAGTCATGACTTAGTAGTGCGCGACATAGATCAGCATTCTGGACAAAATAATTTTTATAGATAAACTATAAAAATGAAAGTCATTGATGCCCAATCAGGTAATCCTATCGGTAAAAACATTAAAGCTGCGACTTCCTTTTGGCCGAGGCTTATTGGATTTATGTTCCGAAAAAGTCCGGAGCCATTTGATGGAATTTTCTTTCCCAGATGCAACTGGGTTCATAATAGTTTTGTTCGGTTTCCAATTGATGTGGTTTTCATAGCTAATGATGGCAAAATTATAAAAATAATTCGAAACTTTAAACCTTGGCAGGTTTCGGGCTTTTATTTTAAAGCTTAGCACACAATAGAGTTCGCGGAAGACGTCTTTCCAAAAACGATTTCTGCCGGCGACTATCTTACCTTAGAGACTTAGATGGAAAAGCGTCACTTACCCGAAATAATCGAATCCGATCGTCTGTATTTTAAAAAGATCTCTCTGGACTTGGCCGAAGTTATGTTCAGATACGTGGATGAAGATCGACACCGTCTTAGTCAGTTTTTACCTTGGCCTAAATTTGTGACGACAGTTCAGCATGAAGTTGATTATGTTAATCTAACACTCAAGCTGTGGGACAGTTTCGAAG
This sequence comes from Bdellovibrio sp., assembly GCA_014376935.1. GTDB lineage: Bacteria > Bdellovibrionota > Bdellovibrionia > Bdellovibrionales > Bdellovibrionaceae > Pseudobdellovibrio. The sequence continues at coordinate 1,056 of JACMQO010000114.1, read as the reverse complement.
GATACACTTACGGCCTTTTTAAAAAAGACGATCACGTCTACATGGGTAACATCGATATTCATGCTATTTCGTGGAATTGGGATCGTTGTGAAATTGGTTATTGGATTTTAGGTCGTTACGAAGGAAAAGGTTTTATGCGCGAAGCGGTTAAAGTTTTTACGCAAACTTTACATGACCATGGCTTTAATCGAATTGAAATTCGTTGCGACCCAAACAATTCGCGATCATCTAACGTTCCACGTGCCCTTGATTATATATTTGAAGGATGTCTGCATTAGATAGTTAAAGATGCAGACGGTAACTATCGAGATTTAAATATTTTCGCGCACTTTAAGAATAATCGGTGACTTGCGTGGAAAAAATTATTGATTCAGAAATTACCCTAAAACAAATATCACGCGATTTTGCGCATGACCTATTTATCCTTGTGCAAAAGAACAAGAATGGAAATCTTTGCTACTGGTGTCCAGACCTGAAGAAAACATATGCATCCCTAGAAACTACTTTTACCCATATTAACGACGCTAACTCCAAATTTGAAGCAGATAAAACTCCTGATTTTGTAATTTTTTATAAGGGTATAATTGCGGGCCTTATTAGTTTAAGCCCAATTAATTCAGGAAACCTAACAAGCGAGATAGGATATTGGCTTGGTTCTGAATATGAGGGCCTAGGAATCATTTCGCGGTCGTTTCCATTTGTTCTTGATTACGCAAAAGATGTACTTCAATTAAAAGCTATAGAGTTGTCTACTTCTATTCCGAATATTCGCTCTCAAAAATTGCCGATCAATTTCAAATTTCAAAAAGTACGTACTATCCCTAATGCTGAAATTCTCGAAGATGGCAAAGTTGATCATATTTTATGGAGGCGTGAATTTTAGTTATGAATCCGCGCATTCAAGAATTAATCAAACTTCAAACACCTCTTCCCTTAGAAATATCAGAAATGCGTGCAAATTGCTTTAACGCCGTTCAATTTTTTTGGTCAGACGAGACGATTTAGACATCGTGTTTGGGCTTTGCATATGAATGTTCTAGTAGCGAGAGATTATTG
>JACMQO010000113.1 GCA_014376935.1 Bdellovibrio sp. | reverse complement strand
TTTCGCCGACGACGCCGGTCGCGCCGACTAATCCAACTTTTAATGCTTTCTTCCAAGGCTTCATATTAATCCTGTTCGTCTTCTTCTTGTAGATCGTTTTCGTTTGTTCCAGCCGGAGCGTAAACGCTGGCTTTGATTTGCTTTTGTTTTTTGCCGATCCGTAAAATTCCAAACACGGCGCCTAGTATCGCATAGGTTAAAAATAAAACGAAAAGCATCACTTCAGCACGAAGCGCGACTATGAAAATAATGATTACGCCGATGATTAAATACTTGAACGGAAGACGCTCTTTTAAATCTAAATCTTTAAATGAGCGGTATCTGAAATTTGAAACCATCACGATGCCTAAAAGCATCACCATGAATAATAAGCCTTTAGCTTGAATATCGATTGGCTCAGCCCAGCCTAAATCAGCAAATGCGACGTACGACGAAGCCACGATACCCGCGGCCATCGGGCTTGGTAAACCTTGGAAATAATTTTTCTCGACAACGCCGACTTGAACGTTGAAACGCGCTAAACGCAAAGCCGTACATGCTACGTAGAGAAAAGCGGCCAACCAACCTAAACGTCCAAACGGCGCAAAAGCCCATTGAAACATTAATAATCCTGGCGCTAAGCCGAAGCTGACTAAGTCACAAAGTGAATCGTATTCGGCTCCGAATTTACTTGTTGCGTGAGTTAAACGAGCTAAGCGCCCGTCAAGTAAGTCGAAAATAGCCGCGGCAACGACGGCGTAAGCCGCTAATTTGAAGTCGCCTTGAATAGATTGAACGATCGAGAAAAAACCGCAGAATAAATTTGCTGTCGTCATTAAGTTCGGCAGAACGTAAATGTACATGCCTAATTTTTTGCCGGCCTTAGAATAACCCTCTTGAATATCGCTGTGATCATTTAAATTTGTCATGGAAGGAGATTAATTAAAATATGTAAAAAAACCAAAGAAATAAAACAATATTGTTAAACCAATGCTGCTGAAAACAGGCATCGTGAAATTGTCGTCTAATTTTGAAATTGGAATAAGCTCTGCCAAGGCTCCTACAAGGCCGCCCAGAAGACTTACGATCAACAGATGTTCGCCGACTCGATTATAAGTTAAGAAGAGGCCAGTTAATGTAGCGCATACAAGAAAGCCTGCGATAAATCCTTGAACTGATTTGTGACCAAAAATTTTATCTTTGCCGTACTTTATGCCTACGTAACTTGCTAGGGGGTCAGCAAATGCTAAGAACAATAAACTTAATGCCACGACACCGGGATTGAAAATAAGCGCGATCACCAAAGCGCCCGATAATAAGTAGGTTGTTCCGGCTAACTTATTTACTTCTGTGCTTCGCATAATGGGGCGAAACGCTTTTAGTAATTGGCGATTCAAGGCAGGATTTGTTTGGCGCATAATATCTGCCGGAATAAAAGCAATGCAGGCGATCGCCAGCAGCGTCACTGAAAGCCAATACGGAAAAAGCATCCAACCACAAAATAAAGTAAATACGCCGCACATGTGCCAAACCTTTCGGGCGACGTGCAGGTCAGATCTATTTTTAAAGCCGCTAGGCGTTACGTTTGATTCAGTCATCACAGTAGGCGTGACCATAAGTAATGACGCAATCGGTGTCTATTGATTTCAGATCGTTTTTTCGCTTCGAGTTAAGATCCTGATTGGATTTCTAGCGTTTGAACAATTTTTTGCCCATCTTTAAGGATACCTTGGATTTCAATATTATTCAGTCCTGGATTCAACTGTAAAAAATCGGTTCTAAAACTGTCTGAACTTGTTCTGAAAATTTGCGCTTTAAAACCGTTCGAAATGTTTTTCACCCAGAGCTGATTTTTTTTGCTTCCGTACAATTCGCGGCAACTGCTTATTTCTAACATCAATAAAGATTTATCCGAACTTAATTTTAAGGGGTTTGCGTCGCAAAAAATCTTAACTTTGTTGTCTTTATTTTTTGTGACTTTTCCAATGGCCGCAGGTTGACGCAGTTTAATCACAGATTGGCTTTGCGCCTGTTTGATTAATTCAGACGACACCCGTGCCGTTAGTTCTTTTTTTTCTTCTTCGCTTTGATCAAAGAAACTGTAAACCGTGAAGTTAGTTAACAGTACGAAAACACAGATCAAAATTTTATTCTGATTCCAAAACATTATCACATGGTCTGATCGGCACTTTTGAACGATTTATTTAGATTTTTACAGAGTCGTCTGGGATGTTTTCAGACACTAACGCGCGTGCTGGACGTTAGTGTTGAATGAAATTTCGAAAGAAACAGAAAATTATTTTTTATCGATGCTGATCGCGAATTTTTTAACACCAGCGCCTTTGACAAGGTCTAGAATTCCAACCACCCGACCATGCGGCACATCTTTATCGGCAGAAATGATGGCTTGGATGTCAGGATTCTTTTTCACTTCGGCTAATGAGGCTTCGGTGATTTGTGAATCGTCGACCATTTTACCATCTAAATTAATTTTTCCATCGGCAGCTATCGTAATATTTAATTTACTTGGAACCGTCGCTTCGCCCGAAGCGGCTTTAGGTAAGTTCACGTTGATCGATGGTTTCATGATCATCGGAGCCGTCACCATAAAAATAATTAGAACCACAAGAATAACGTCGACCAATGGTACGACGTTAATTTCGGCCATGACGTCATCGCCAGAGTCTATTTTGAAAGCCATAAATTACATCCCTTTCTTTTTCGCGTACCCTAAACCTAATTCTTTTACGCTTTCTAAACTTGTGAAAATGCCCTTCACTTTACGAGTGTAGTAATTGTAGAAGATACCGGCCGGAATCGCCACGAAAAGACCCGCAGCGGTCGCAACTAAGGCCACCGAAATACCAGCCATAACCGTTTGCTGACCTGCATCTGTAGCCTGAGCCAAATCATTGAACGCTTTCATGATACCTAAAACCGTACCTAAAAGACCGATGAACGGAGCGTTCGAGGCGATGGTTGCTAGTACGGCTAAATATTTTTCTAGATCTGGCTTTTCAGTTAAAATGAATGTGTTAAACACTTCTTCGAAACCTTTTGTTCCAGATTCACGCATATGCTTTAAAGCTTGTCCGGCCGCGCGCCCTTCTAACGAAGTCGGATCTTTTGCTAGATCTTCAAAATCTTGTAAGCTGTTTGTTTGCAGTGCCATTTTTATTCTAAGACGTACGCGCAAGCTTTCTTCAGAAATTTTTCTTAAAGTCATAAAGCGCTCAAAGATCATTCCGATCGATGTGATACTCATGATCGCTAAGATAATTAGAACGACTTGATCGGCATACTGGGCAATAGCAAATATTTTTTCGGCAAACATGTAAGCTTCCTTTACTTTAAGCGCGGTTTCTAACAGTATGGATTTTGTTCATGACGTCGTCAAAACTGTCTTTACTTAAGGTCTGGATTTTATTACCTGCACTTGTGGCTGGTCTTTGGTCATTATCAAGTTGTCAAAAGCAAAAAAAACCCTCTTTCTTAATTATCGCCGTTGATCGTTTGTCATTTAACTCTTTTGCCTGTGGTGAAGATAAACAAAACTTAAATTCGGGTTTAAGTTTATTATGCCGCGAAGCGATTCGTTTTACGCATGCATACACAACCTCGACCCAATCGGCAGCGGCCGTGGGATCTTTATTAACCGGACTTTATCCTGCGCAACACAAACTTCACCGTAGCTTTGATCGTTTACAGCCAGGCACCAAGATGGTTCAAGAAGTGGCCGATCAAGCGGGCTATCAAACTTATTTTTTTAGTGGAAGCCCTACTATCTTAAAAAAAACAGGCTTATCGCAAGGGTTTGATATTTTTGAAGACTCTGCATTTTTTGAAAAGAAAACTTATTTCTTAGATTTCAAATACCAAACTGAAAAGTTCTTGGCCTCAGTGCAAGAAAGTAGCGATCCATTTTTTACCGTGATTTATAATTCCGAATTAGAAGCTTTGAATGAAGGCGAAAGTCAGATTTCAAGCTTAGAGAAGTTAGATGAAAAATTCTTCAAATTCTTTAGCGATCTTAAAGATCGAAAAATGTGGGAAGATAACTACGTCATCGTGGTCGGACTACAAGGTAAATCTGATTACAGCCGTTATGATGAAACGCCTTTTTCAAATTTGAATTCTGAAAATACCCGGGTCAACTTATTCATAAAACCACCGCGCGCAAAAGGCGACGAAGGTATTTTTTGGAAAATGGATTCGACCGTTAACTTGGCTGATTTGGGGGCTAGCATCTGGGCCAGTGTAACCGACACAAAACCAACAATTACGAATAGCATCGACGCCGAATATCCGATCGTTGATTTTTCTAGTATCTGGAAAACTCAGAATAAAAATTTCGTGGTGCCTATCCGAAAAGTTTTAATCGAAGCCCCCGACACCTGGAATAAAGAAATTTCTTTGCGTCTAGCCGTGCTTTATAAAAATCTACTTCACGTTGAAGATGAAAAACCTTACGTCTACAATATTTTAACCGATGGGCTTGAATCCATTAACATTGCATCTCAACAAAAAGACTTTGTGACTGATAATAACGCCGACATGGCTGCACTACGCCAACAGTTGGGCTTTAATAAATGGACGAACTATAAATCGAAATTTCAAAATTGGGTCTTTTTAAATCGTGAGTATTGGTCCAGACCAAATGCACGTAAATCATTATTAGATACTGAATTTGAGAGTATAAAAAAAGAAAAAATGACTCAGCCACTTTCTGTTTTTCTGGCGCGTTCGCTGATACAGGCGCGACGTACCAGTGATCTTAATTTAATTAAAGAAATAGATTTAAAACAAAAAAATATCACCGAAAGAACCAAAGCGATCTCTTTTGAAAATGTAAAGCAGCAGTCTGTAAATTTGGCCTTAGAAAATATTTGGGGCTTATGGGAAGCCGATAAAACGTGGCTTCAGTCTAACGTAATTTTAGAAAACCAATAGGTGGCTTGATCATTACCGGCACCACTTAAATCCCAATCTTTTGAGTTTCGGTCGAATTTAAATTGCAAATTCGTTTTATAAGCCGAGCTTAATAATAATTTTTCGCCGTTCAATCGGATCGAACCTAAACGCATATCAACATCTTTTTCCACGCCGACTAAATCAATTGGCAAAAGGACGTGTTGATCGCGATCTGTTCCGCTAGCTGAAATCAGATTCACTTTTTCGCTATTCAACTGATGCACATCGAAGCGCCCAACCGTGCCCCAGGCTAGTTCTTTTTTATGGCGCATAAGAATGGCGGTCTCGAACCCCACCGAGAAAGAATTTTTATTTTCTGATTTATAAAAATAGTCATGAGCTAACAATATCGAAATACGCACTTTATTGGCTAAACTTGTTAGGTTTTCAACAAAATCGAAAGGAGAAGTCACTTCAATGTCAGCTTGCGCCGTCGACAAAAAATGCATGATTTCATCAACGAATTTTTGATTATAATCTTGAGAACCCCATGATCTAACAAAAATAAGTAACTGATTATCTAACAAAGAATAAACTTGAGTCGCGGGCATCGTTTCGCCGCCAACGTGTGAGCTGATTTCGTACTTCATCACATCACTCCGTATTTTCTAAGTTTGATGACGGCTTTTTTGTAGTAATCCCCGTCTTCGATATCAAGGTCGACAATTTTTTTCCATTTATCTTTGGCCCCTAATCGGGTGTCGGTGTTATCGACGATCCCGTAACTTTCATCAATGATGGCCTCTTGATAGATATTCATCATCTGACGGCGTAATTCTAAAGTGTACAGCGTGATTCTTTCTTTCACTTTCGTGTTTTCTGGATCGTACACTAAAGATTCACGCAAAGAGCCAATCGCTTGCTTTAGCTTTGATTCTTGAAACAAAGTGTCAGCTTCGGTTACATTCTTAGACGTTTTTTCATCTATTTTTTGACGGATGAAAGCAATGCGTGTTTTTGATTTCTCTTTTAGTTTTTTAGGATCTGGTAATTTTGAATTGATCACGTCTTCAAATCGTTTGATCGCTTTGAATGCGTAGCCTGCTTTTTGAGTTTCTTCGGCCACGGCAAATAAATCTTTTAATGCTTTAACTTGCTCTGAGTAAGATTTCGCTTCGGCTTGCTTCAATAATTTATCGGTTACGATTTTTTCGGCCGCAGAGACTAAGCGAACGTAATCTGGATTATTTGGATCAATCGCCGCGATCGGCGAAAGGCACTCTTTAATTTTATCTAAATCAACCGTTGGCCCAATCATTTTTTCACATTTCGTGACGATGGTCGCAAAAAGTTTTTTCTGTTCTTCTTCTTCACGCTGTCTTTTTTCATCTTCTTGCTGTTGAACAATGGTTAATAGACTTTGTTCGGCTTGCGTCAGCATGGCCTTTGATTCTTTATAACCTGCGGGAAGCATCTCGTGAATTTTTCTGATCTTTTCTAGCGCTAGGTCAAATTTTTGTTGCGACATCATTTGATCGGCTAACGAATACAGCTCTTTAACTTGCGCTTGTTGCTGGGGCGTTAACTTAGAAAATGCATCGCCGCCTTCGTTGACCGCAACGACGGGCTTGGTCTCTTCGCCGTTCATATTTTCACTCAGCCAGTACGCCCCACCTAAAAATAACAAGACGGCCGCAATAACCAATGGCTTATTTTTAATAAATTTTTGCCACGGCGTTTTTTGTACGATGGGTGGCGGCGGAGTAAAGGTATAAAACTGATTCGGATCACCCTGCGGTGGAACTCCAGTGAAAGGTCCACCCTGATTCATTTGCATTTGCTGCCCAATATCATCTTGGGCGATATTTGGAATCTCGGTCGGAAAATAGTTTTGACCTTGATTACCATAACCTGCATTCGTATCAACGATCTGCTCTTGATTCATGAAATCGTCGCCGATTTCTTCTTCGCTTGGATCATTGAAAGGGATGACCGGGATATCAATTTTTTCTAATTTAAATTTGAAATTGGGGTCATGCAGTTCAAAGTAAAGAGTATTATCTAAAACGGTGATCGCATCGCCACTTTTTAGCGCTTGCGGATCTGTTGAAGAAATGGGTGATCCATTTAAAAATGTACCGTTAACGCTAGCTAAATCTAGAATCGTGTAAATACCATTTACTTTATGAATTTCAAACTGACGACGGCTGACTCGTTGATCGGCGATCACAATTTGGCAAGCCGGATCGCGACCAGCAACCCAAAGGTCACCAACTTCAAGCCGCAACATCTCGGTCACTTCGCCGTTCGAATTGACTAGTTTAATATACGGTAACTGCGGCGCCGCACCTAAAACGGTGCGCTCGGTTTCGTTGACCGCAGCCTGCTGATGCTCATTTTGATTGGGACTATCTGAATCTGGAACATCAATGAGTTGAAATTCGTACGGAGGAATTTGAAAAGACTGACCGTGCTCAAGGCTGATTTCTTCAACTTTTCGACCCAATGAAAAAAGTTCGCCGAATCTTGAAACGGCTTGTAACATCCACTGGCCGTTATTCATTCTTAATTTAAAATGTTCGCGTGAAATACCTTTTTCGGCTTGAAGACGAATATCAGAACCGTCTTTACGTCCGCCGGTATATTCTTTTGCAGGATTTAGTTCGATCTCGCTGATCAAAGCTCCGCGAAGCAAAACTTTCAGTCGAGACATTAACGGATACCTTCAGACGCTAATTGGCATTTTTCGGCCATCTGCTGCGCGAGCTTGTATTTCTGATCACTACTTTTTGTCAGAAGCATATCCATAACTTGTTGGTACATTGACTGGCACATACCAAAATTATGCTTCTGATAATAGCTTTCTCCAAGCATTAATTTTGCCTGCACGATTTCATCGAATCTTACTTTTGACAAATACAGATGACGTCTAGCTAAGGCATGGTCTGGGATTAAATTCAGAACCACTTGAAAGAAGTCTTGCGCGCGCGCGTAATTACCTAGCTGAAAGTCGCGCATACCTTTGATAAAATTCTCTTCGGCGCGTTGAGCCTGTGGTGAATCCTTGGTTTTTTTGTCTTCTTCGCGTTTTTTACGAAGCTCGACTTCGGATTTTGAATTTTGGTTAAACTGGATTTCATCTTCGTATTTTAGAATCGCCTTTGCTTTCTTTGATTTCGCTTTTTCATTCGGACTCATGATGAAGAAAGTAAATGCGACCAAAGCAATACCGACAATCGCGTAAAATCGAATTTTTTTATTCTTTTCAGCCTCGGCCTGAGCCGCTGCCGCTGCATTATGTTTAGGTGCTGCGTAACCCGCCTGCGCAAAACCTTGTTGAGGTCTACCAACTTGTTGAGCCTGCTGTTGATGAAGGCCCGGCATTCTATTTTGAACTTTAGGGGCCTCAACGCCCGCGCTTCGCACGCTGACAGCCGAAGCTGGCGGTGGCGTTTGCGGTTTTTGCGTGACGGGAACACTGACTTGCGTTTGCACATTCGTATTTTGAAGTGAACTATTTTTGACTTCTGGCTTCGCTAAAGTCAGATGGCCGTTCGCGCGCGCCTGCGGCTGCACCGAAACGACGGCCTGCCCAAAATCGAACTGAAATTTAATTTCTGAATCACCGACTTGAAAAGTCGAATCATTAACTAAACGCCATTTATCAACGAACTCACCCTGAACTGATAAACCATTTTTTTGACTTAAATTAATTAAATCAAATTCACCATTATTTAGTTCAATGCGTGCATGAATGCGACTGACTAAGGGATCATTCACTAAAACGATATCATTTTCGGGACCACGACCAATCGTTAAGGCCGGCTTGTTCAAGTTAAACGTCTGCCCTGCATGTGGTCCTTTAACCACACTCACTTGAATTTTCAATTGAGTCGCTTGTTTAAGCGCTGCTGTCATACGTCTCCGTTATAATTAGCTAGGCATTATCCGCTTTAGCTAAGGTCATTAAAAAATATTCGGGCTGCCCGCTTACATCTAAAAATACTTGGCACTGAATGTCGCATTCAAACTGCGAAAACGGAATGCGGTCCATATGTCTTTCATACGGCGATTGCTGCGCCCGCACGATTAAAGAATCAATAATTTGAACTAAAGATGAATCGGTTAATGTCTGGTAAGACTGATTCACCACAACGTCTCGACTACTTTGAGTGAGTTGTTCGAACTGTGCATTGATGCAGACGATTCTTTGATCGGGCGCAATCACGAACGCTGGCTGCGTGATCATTTCAACGACGTTTGAATACTCTAGGTCGCGGTTCTGCTGTGGTTTTGCTAAATCTGAGCTGCCATCGTGACTATTAATCACACGGGTTAAAAGCGTATTCACGTTTGAGACTAATTTTTGAATCGAAGGATCATCAAATAGCACTTCGGTACGATCTGTTTTCTCTCGTAACGCTTGATCGATCTGTTGATTTAAACTTCGCACCGGAAATTCAATTAATCTAGAAAATAAGAAATAAAGAGCAAGACCCATCACCGATGCGATAATCAACGTTTGCATAAACAAACTAATCACGCGGCCTTGATCCACATTCATCGAACTGACATCGTAAAATACAACAGCGTGATACTTGACTGAGGGCTCTCCAGAAACGGGATCGTAAACGCCGATCGGGTAACTAGCGCCAATCGTATCGGCATCGATTTGCCCTGCCGAAGCTCGCGCTTCTTTTCTTGCGGTTAAAATAAATGGTCTAGATGAATCACGACCTGCTTTTTCAGACGGCGCAATGATTAACCCATCGCCTTGCTGAATGATAAAGGCTTCTTTAATTCCGTCTTCTTTGAGTGCCTCATCGACGGTTAAATTACCTAACTGTCCTGAAAGCAAAGCTTGTTCGTTCACTTTGGCTAAGGCTCGGGCCACCGATTTCACACGTTTCGTCGCTTCAATCACATTTGATTCTTTTGTAATCGTCGCTAACGGAATCATCGATAAGAACGTCACCCCGAAAACAAATATTAAAATAAATCCGACTAAGACATGCTTGAACGGAAATAACACCGCTAGTTTATAAATAGCGGGCATCATCACATCTTCAATGTATGTATCCATTTTTTGCGAAAACGTTTTTGGTGCTTCAACTGGGGCCGCTTGGCTTTCAGTGTAATGCGGAGTTGATTGCGGCTGTGCAAATCCTTGTGAAATACCTTGGTGTAAACCCAATTGATCGGGCACTTGCATTTGCAACGCTGAATTTCCATGAGCCCGATATTGCGCCGGTGCTGATGGAGGAACAAACCCATCATAAACCGGTTGATTTTGCCTTGGCATAATCGGCGCCGGAGGATTTGCCGCTTTCGGTGTTTTCTTTGGTCTGATCTCGGGAGTTGGAATAATATCCATGATAATGTCAAAAAGACTGACCTTGTCACCAATACGGATAATTGAATTTTGAATTTTGACGCCGTTAACAAATGTGCCGTTACTTGATTTTAAATCAACTACGATCATTTTGTCTTTGTAGACGTGAATTTCACAGTGCTCTTTAGAAATACCAACAGATAATACTTTAAAATCGCAGGTAGCCCCGCGGCCAAAAATATTTTTTCCTAATTTTAAATCGAAAATTTGGCCAGCTTCTGGACCAGACAGAATTCTAACTGACCACATACAGTTGGTCTCCGATTTTTAGATTCTTTTCTTCAGCAAAACCCGCTCTGGTTTCAATGACCGAATGGGCTTTCCAATACGGCCCCACCATTCTAAAAGGTTTTACTGATTTAACTATTTTTTTTATTTCTAAGTTCCCATCGATAAAAATACAGTCGATCGAAAATTTCATGAAAAAAGTATGAATGTTATTGCACGGTTTAATCCATAAGGCCTGACCCACGTCTAGACCTTTGCGACCTAATAACCCTGTACCACGCTTAAGCAATGATTCAGCGACTTCTAATTGTTCTAAAAGAAGCTCGGCTCCCGAATTGTAATTCAATGATGAACGGTCGGCCGTTGTTTTATATAGCTTAGCCATATTTACTGCCCTCCATACATCATGCTGATCGCCACCGGTCCGAAGACCATGATGAAAACCGCTGGTAAAATAAATAACATCAATGGAAGTAAAATTAATTGTGAAGCTCGAGCCCCGGCTTTTTCGGCGCGCAGTAATCTTTCCATACGCATTTGAATGGATTGATCTTTTAACACCTGCGTGATGCTAGCGCCGGTAGCTTCAGCATCGATTAGAACCGCAACGAAACTAGTCATTTCTTGCATATCTAAACGCGCGGCTAATTCTTTTAAGGCGTCCGTTTTTGACGAACCAATTTTAATATCTTTTAAAACGACCTTTAACTCTTCGGCCAAAACGGATTCTTTACCGTCAATTTTATCCACGATTTTTTGAATAGCCGGAAAGAAGTCACTGCCTGCCGCTACGGCTAACGCCAATAAATCGATAATGAAAGGCATGTCGGTACGAACGCTGAGCTCGCGACTTTTCTTCATCGCTTTGCAATGCATCTCGGGCAACATAAAACCAATTAAGCCTAAACCTGCCACTAAGATGGGAGGAAAGCCTAAATCTAAACTGAAATTCATGATCGTTAAGAAGGCCGGAAACGCAACGCCTAAGAATAATTGCAATCCAATAAATTCGTCTTCGTTCAATTCCGAAGCAAGGCCGCCGACTTTGATTAATCGTCTAATTTTTGCTCTGTATTTTTCAGATTTGATTTTAGCTGCGTGCTGCATCGTAAACTGATGAACCAACGGTCGGCATAAATTGATGACACCATTTTTTGATTTTACAGGTTCATTGCCGCTAGCCCACGATAATTGTTGTTCTCCGGGTTTTCCGGCTAATAGCGAAGACACGAATAAATACACAGCAGAGCCTGCTAGTATTAATCCTGCAAAAAGCATTAATTCTGCGCTACCCATTTAGCCTTCTTCCAAGTAGATATTAAATGATGACAAAAAAAATAATTCTGGCGTCGCAATCGCCACGTCGTTCAGAAATACTAAAAAAAGCAAAGTATGATTTCGTCTCATTTCCTACTCATGTATCGGAAATTCCTGACAAAAACCTAAATACAGATCAGCAGATAATTGATATTGCTAGCCGTAAAGCCAAGTACTGCGCCCAGGTTTTCACCTCCGAAACGCCCGACCATGGTCTTAAACCGATCGATATTTCGCGCGACCTGATCTTAGCGGCGGATACAATGGTGTGTAACCTAGACCAAATACTAGGTAAACCAGAGAGCCTGCAAATGGCTTACGATTTTTTAAAATCCCTGTCCGGAAAAACCCACGAAGTGAAAACGGCGGTCTATTTGATCGACTTAGCAAACCTTGAAGAAACGTCTCTGATTGAGACAACCGGGGTCACTTTCAAAACTTTAACCGACAACGACATTTGGGATTACATCAAAACGGGCGAGCCTATGGACAGAGCAGGTGCTTATGCTATTCAAGGCTTAGGCGGAAAATTTGTGAGCGGTTTTGTTGGCGATTACGATAATGTGGTCGGACTTCCCTTGCATGCGATAGAAAAAGTATTCAAAATTAAAGGATGGACCTTCAAGCGGCTGGATTAAGATCTGAAATTTTAAAAAAACTAAAATCCAATCAAAAAATTTTAGCCGTCAGCAAACTGCAACCTATTGAAAAAATAAAAGAGCTTCACGCCGAAGGTCAGATCGACTTCGGTGAAAACTACATGCAAGAAGCTTTAGAAAAAATCGAAACCCTAAAAGATTTAAAAATAAATTGGCACCTGATCGGCCCGCTTCAAAAAAACAAAGTGAAATTTTTAAAAACAAATTTTGCCTACGTTCACTCGGTCGATTCGATTGAACTGGCTGAGCTCATTTCAAAAAAAGCAGTCGAAATTAACCACAAGCAAAAAGTTTTTTTACAAATCAATATATCGGGCGAACAAACAAAAGCAGGATTTGATGAAAATGCTTTCGTTAAAAACTGGGATCTGGTCAAAGCCTTGCCGGGCCTAGAAATCGTTGGGCTGATGACGATGCCTCCATTAGAAAATGAGCCCGAAAAAAATCGCATTTATTTTAAAAAATTAACTGTTTTAGGGGAAACTTTAGGCCTTCATGAGTTCTCTATGGGAACAAGTCATGATTATTTAGTTGCTCTTGAAGAAGGTGCTACCTGGATACGATTGGGAACAATTCTATTTGGCCAGCGAAGTAAATTAGACAAATGAAAACACGAGGTCAAAATGAATAACCCATTACTTAAAACAATGAAGATTGGTTTCATCGGTGCCGGCAATATGTCGCAGGTGATGATTAAGGGCATGGTCGAATCAAAATTAATTAAACCTGATCATATTATCGTTTCTAACAGAACACCCGGTAAGTTGTTAAAGTTAGAAGAGCTTTACGGCGTGCAAACAAGAAAACATAATGAACAAGTCGTGGAAGAGTGCGATGTCGTAATTTTAGCGATGAAGCCGCAAGACTTACCCGCCGCCGTTGAAGTCATCGCCAATCACTTTGAACCCCACCAAACGATCATTTCTTTAGCGGCAGGAATTAATTTAAAAATGTTAGAGCACATGATGCCCATTGGTCGGCACGCGCGCCTGATGCCGAACACCCCGTCTTTAATTGGCCAAGGTGTGATTGGGTATTTAGTGCAAAACGACGAAGAAATTATTGCTGATTTGATTGAAGACTTATTTTCAACGCTAGGCACATTGATCGAAGTCGATAACGAAGATCAGTTCGATGCTTTGATGATTTCATGCTCTAGCGGTACCGGATTTATTTTTGAAATGATGATGTACTGGCAAGACTGGATTGAAGAACGTGGTTTTAGCGAAGAAATTTCAAAACGCATGACGATCGAAACCTTTTTAGGAGCTTCGATGTTAGCGGCTCAATCAGTCGGAATTGATATCGAAGAATTACAATCTCGGGTTGCTTCAAAAAAAGGCGTCACCGCGGCGGGGCTCAACTCAATGCGCGAATTAGAAATTGAACGTACGTTAAGAATTAGCTTTGAAAAGGCCGCACTTCGGTCGAAGGAACTTTCGAACGAAGCCGTTAAGGGCCGCTAATTCCTAACCCAAAGTCTAGTCAATCACTTTAAAGCCACTAATTTTTTAGTCGACTAGGAAATTTTATCCTATACTAATGACAGGTCTTAATTGTTCACGGAGGAACATTTATGAAGCACTATCCAGCGGAAATCGCTACAAAAACATTCGAACGAAAAATGATGGGTTACGATCCAGATGACGTTCGCGACTTTTTAAACGTTATCGCTGCCCAAATGGAAGCTTTACTACAAGAGCGCAATGCTTATCAGAAAGCTTTAAAAGATAAAGAACTAGCTTTATTAGAATACAAAGATCGCGATCAAGTGCTAAAAGCCACAATCACCAGCGCATCTCAGATGTCCGAGAAAATGCGTGGCGATGCTGAACGTGAAGCCAAACTTATTATTAACGACGCTCAACAAAAAGCCGAATTAATTACCCGAGACGCCAAAGATTCTTTGAAAAAAGTTTACCAAGAAGTGGCTGATCTTAAAAGATCACGGATGCAATTTGAAGCGAATTTAAAGGCGATGGCACAAGCCCATTTATCGCTACTGGAACAAGGTGAATCATTCATGCCAAAAATGCGATTTACCGATCTAGAAATGAAATAGAAATTTTGACAAATTAAAATTAAAAAAATCCTGAATGAAAATTCAGGATTTTTTTTGACTGACTCTTTTTACTGGTCGTCTTTGGGAATTTTCTTTTTCTTTACTTTTTTTAATTTAATTTTGTATTCACTATTATCAGTTGCTGGCGGCGGTGTTGCCTTTCTAATCGGGATGATAACAGGTTCTTCGTCAGCCTCGGGTGCAGGTACTATGGGTTTGAAGTAATTTTGATTCACACCATCATCTGTGTCTTCTTTGAAAGAACCTTTTGATGGCGGAACGGCGGTCGGCTTTTGGGCCGAAGGCTGCACGTGATGAACTGGTGGTTGCACGACAGGTGCCTGTCGAATGACAGGAGTTTTTCTAGGCTCTAAGTCTTTGGCGCGGTACGAATGCGGACCTTCATTTCCACCAAAACCCCATGAAGCAGTCGCTCCAGCATGAATACCCACAGTGGCATTCGACCCAAGAATTGGATAGCCAGCAAAAGCTTTTAATCCCATGTCTTGGCTAAAATTATACTTAAAATAAAATTCAGTATCTAAAATATTTGGATTGATTGCGTAATATCTTTTACTGAAAGCATCGACCCGGGCCGTAACATTATCGCGGTACGCGGCTTGATCTGAATAATCATCATTCTTAATTGTTGAGTACCCCATCAACGATGCACCAATAGCGAACTGATCAAACCGATCTTCTAAACCCGCTGTATACAATAATAAAGTAGATAATCCCTCGGTGCGGTATTTGACTCCGCCTTTTGTGAAAAAATGAATTGAGTCAAAATTAACGTTACTACCCACTAAGGCCGTAATTTCATTCGCACCGTCACTATTTAAAACCGAGTCGGTGTCTTGTTTTATTTTTTCTAAATTTTGTGAATATAAAATTTCGCCCGTTAATTTAAACGAATTTGAATTCATCAATTGAAAATCAGATCCAAGTACAACGTTTGTCAAAGTTGAGTTTTTGCGGGTGGCGATTGAATCGCTGGATTCCGCGCTACCGACATTTAAGCCAGCGAAAAGCGCCACATCGTTAAACATAACGTAACGCCCCTGAGCCGCTGTATCAATTGTTTGCAAGTAGCGACCTGAAGGTAGGTCAGATTTAGATCCACTAGCTGAAAAATTTGACGTCGTTTTAAAGTAATTTAAAGTGAAATCAAAGTCAGTTCGACCTTCATGATAAGAGCGAAAATTTGTATCGGCCGCCGCTTGATAAGCCACAGCATGAATTAAGAATAGCAGACCGATAATTTTTGTTTTTTTCATAGCCTTTTAAGTGTAGCTGAGTTGAAATCAAAATGGATTAGCCAAAGGTCGAGATATGAACCAAAATAAAAAACCGCAAATCGTAATTTTTCTGACTGTCTTCATTTACCTGCTTGGTTTTGGGATGGTGATCCCGATTATTCCAATGATCAGTGCTCAATACGGTGCAACACCATTTCAGACAGGTGCTTTGTTAGCAGTTTACTCATTAATGCAGTTCGTATTTTCTCCGATTTGGGGCCGCTTAAGTGATAAGTACGGTCGACGTCCGATTTTACTATCTTGTCTATTTGGCGAAATCTTTGCTTACATTCTTTTTGCGCAATCTAAAACTTTTGAAACTCTTTTTATGGCTCGTTTGTTATCTGGATTTTTCGGAGCCTCAATTTCAACGGCGTCAGCGTACATTTCTGATATTACGCCTTCGAATGAACGCTCGAAAGGGATGGCTTTAATTGGAGCCGCTTTCGGTCTTGGATTTTTATTTGGTCCAGCCATCGGGGGCGGTTTAACGATTTGGGCTGATCATATTTCTCCGGATCCACTTTTTAAAAGTGCTTTTAGTGCCTACTGGGTGGCTGGTTTATGTTTAGTTACTTTCTTATTTGCATTCCGATATCTGAAAGAAACGCTGAACAAAGATCTTATTGATCAAAATAGATTAAGTCGTTTTCAAGCGTTAACAAAATATTTCAGTTTAAAAACTGTGGGCCCATTGATCTTTGTGTTCTTTTTATCATCATTTGCAATGTCGACCATGGAAGCCACTTTGGTTTTATTTATGAAAGATCGTTTCAACTGGGGTATTAAAGAAGTCAGTTTCGGATTTGCTTACATTGGTTTAATGATCGTGATTACCCAAGGGGTTTTAGTACGACGATTGATTCCTAAATTCGGAGAACGAAATATTTTACGTTTAGGTTTAATCATGATGTCTTTAGGATTTTTAGGAATCGGAATCGCTCATTCACTTTTCGCCATGGCCGTAACCCAAACTTTGTTAGCAGTTGGTGTTGGGTTTGTAAATCCTTCGACGTTAGGGTCAATTTCATTACTGACCGACCAAAAAGAACAAGGTGCGGCCCTTGGAACCACACAAAGTATGGCCTCTTTAGGTCGTATCGGTGGACCCCTTTTAGGCGGGGCCCTGTATGGTGCTTGGAAGATGGAATCGCCGTTTATTTTTGCTGGTTTATTTGCTTTGATTGGATTGATGGTCGTCATAGCTATCTTTAAATCTATTCCGGTTGCGGGACAAAAACATGCTGAATCAAATTAATTACTTTCAACTTGATAACTTAGTTCGTAACCGTGTGCCGTTCTTGTTCTTAAACATGAGTGGCCAAGACCTTTCTTCGGGCTATACAAGCGTCTATAAAATGCATGTCGAAAATAACCAAAAAATGGTCGCTCACGATATGGTTTTAAAAGAATATTTAAATCCAACTTTGTCTAAAGATACGGCGATTGTTTTACTTTGTGCCGACGGCTCTAAATCCGCCGAAATCGCGACCGAATTCGAAAAAAGCGGTTATACAAACGTCTATGTGATGGATGGCGGCTACCAGCAATTGGTGACTGAAAGATCTCAGGCCTGATAGACTGCTGGCTATGAAAACATTAGCCGACAGATACAATCCGCAAGACGTTGAAGACAAAATTTATAAATACTGGGAAGAGTCGGGTTACTTCAAATCTGAAGATAAATCCACGAAACCTCCTTTTTCGATTATTTTACCTCCGCCGAATGTCACGGGCTTTTTACATTTAGGCCACGCGCTTGATCACACGATTCAAGATTTATTAATTCGCTGGAAACGCATGAGCGGTTTCAATGCGATGTGGTTACCCGGAACCGATCATGCGGGTATCGCCACTCAATCGGTTGTTGAAAAAGAATTAAAAAAAACCAGCAACGTCACACGCCACGCTTTGGGCCGAGAAAAATTCGTAGAAAAAATTTGGGAATGGAAAAATGAATACGGCGATCGTATTTACCGCCAAATGCGCCGCTTAGGTGATTCTTGCGACTGGGACCGCGCGACGTTTACATTAGACGACGGTGTATCTGCAGCCGTTCGCAAAGTTTTTGTGACGTTGTATAAAAAAAATGGAATTTATAAAGGTCAGCGTTTAGTGAACTGGAGTGGTCCGTTAGAAACGGCGATTTCTGATCTTGAAGTAGAACACAAACAAACAAAAAGCATTCTTTATCACATTCACTACCCGATCGATGGTACGACTGAATTTTTAACGATTGCAACGACTCGTCCAGAAACGATGTTAGGTGATACGGCCGTTTGCGTTCACCCCGATGACGACCGTTATAAACACTTAATCGGAAAATACATTACGGTTCCATTAATCAATCGTCGCGTTAAGGTGATTGCGGATATTTACGTTGATAAAGATTATGGATCAGGCGTCGTTAAAATTACGCCGGCTCATGACTTCAACGATTACAAAATCGGAAAAGCACACAAGCTAGAATTTATTAATTTATTAAATAAAAAAACAGAGATGAACGAAAACGCAGGTCCGTACGCTGGATTAAAAGTAGCTGACGCCCGTAAAAAAGTTGTCGAAGACTTAAAAGCATTAGGTTTACTGGTTAAAGAAGACCCATTGGTCAATTCAGTGGGCTACTGTTCTAGATCAGGCGCGGTTGTTGAGCCTATGTTATCAGATCAATGGTTTATGAAAATGGAAGATTTAGCGACACCTGCTAAGCGAGTTGTTGAATCGGGCGTGATTCGTTTTGAACCTGAGTCTTGGACAAAAGTTTACCTTCATTGGTTAAACAATATTGAAGACTGGTGTATTTCACGCCAACTTTGGTGGGGGCACCGAATTCCCGCGTGGCATTGCGCCGATTGCAAACAGTATACAGTTGCTGAAATTGATCCGACGGCATGTGAGCACTGCGGAAAAACCCATTTAACTCAAGAAGAAGACGTTCTTGATACTTGGTTTAGTTCTGGCTTGTGGGCGTTTTCAACAATGGGATGGCCAAGTGAAAGCGAACATTCGGTTGAAACACAAAAAACATTCTACCCCACAAATTACTTAGTGACCGGTCACGATATTATTTTCTTCTGGGTCGCCCGCATGATTATGATGGGCTTAGAATTTAAAAAAGATGTGCCATTCAGAACGGTTTACATTCATGGACTTGTGCGTGATAGCCAGGGCCGCAAAATGTCTAAGTCTTTAGGTAATTCGATCGATCCCATCGATATGATCGAAAAATACGGAGCCGATGCTTTACGTTTTAATTTCTTAGCCCATTTGTATTCGGGCAAAGATTTAAAATTCAGCGAGCAACGTGTTGAAGGTTACCGAAACTTTATGAATAAGGTTTGGAATGCTTCACGTTTCGTTTTATCAAACTTACAAGACTTCATAGCTCCGAAAGAGGGCGTAAAAGCTTTACCGAAAGCGGCTGATCTTTCTGTCTTTGATAAATGGATTATTTCAAAATTAGCTGACGTTGAAAAACAAGTTCATGAAGCTTTAGAAGCTGAGCGCTTTTCAGACGCGGCAACGGTACTGTACCAATTTATTTGGAATCAATTTTGTGACTGGTACATTGAATTCACAAAACCAATTATGACATCGGGATCGCCAGCGGCCAAAGCCGCGACACAATTAGTGATGGCTCAGGTTCTAAACCGCATGATTCGTTTACTACACCCGTTCTGCCCGTTCGTAACTGAAGAAATTTACTCGAACTTGCCGATCAAAGGCGAAGCGTGTATCACCGACGTTTACCCAACGGTTCTAAACGATAAAGAACTTTTAGCATTCGGTAGCAAACATGCTGAAATCGAAATCGATATCGTTAAAGAAGTCATCACGGCGATTAGAAATATTCGCGGCGAAAACCGCATCAGCCCCGCAGTGAAATTAAAAATGCGTCTAGGTACGACACAACTAGACGTTCTTAAAATGTTACAAACAAATAGCTCGGCTATTATGACAGTCGCGCGTTTAGAAACGATGGACATCGGCGCTGATGGCAATATGATGAAATGTGCCGTTGCCCCAGTCGCTTTAGGTGACGCGCGGGTTAACGTAATCATTCCGCTAGAAGGCTTAGTTGATTTCGACGAAGAGATTAAACGTATTCAAAAAACGATCGAAAAGTTAGAAAAAGACGTATCGATTTTATCTGGCAAGCTTTCGAATGAAAAATTTGTAGCCAACGCCGATGAAGACGTTATTGCGGCTGACCGTGTGTTATTGCAACAATCGAAAGATCAGGTTGTATCGCTTAAATCGGCTTTGACACGTTTTCAATAAAATTAATCAAGGGGTCTTCCATGCAGGTCGTACCAGATAGTTACAGAATGCTTTCACAATCTTTGTGGAAGCTAGTTCATGGAAATCCCGACCAATTAAGAAATTTGAATTTTAACGGGCCCACCAGCTTACTGCCTTCAAAATTCGATGTGCTGACCGCTGGATAAGACTTCACACCAATTACACCTACCACAGAGACGCCGTTTTTAAAGTTTTAGGAAAATTTAGCAATCGCGAAGAGCTAGTAAAAACCGTTTCAAAAACAACTGCAGCCCAACTAGAACAATCTATCTTTGAAGCCGGCGGGTTGTAGCGCCGTCATGTACGATCGCCACACATGGACCGAACACCCTCTGGAGCTTCAAATTTATTGCAAAAGTTTGAAGGCAATTTTGAATTTGAACCGCCAGCAAATTCATTATTCTTAAACACCCTTGTTGAAGAAAAAACAGATTGGGGTCCAGGGTTAAGAGTACGGTGCCCTGGCACTATCGACGGATTCCATGCTGATTGGAAAATTGTGGCTGGCCCTTTCGGAAAAGATGCTTCTTCGTTCTAAAGCTCTAGATTCTACAAGATTTGCTGTAAGTCATCCCTAGCCTTGTTTTTAGACGATAATTAGACGATAATTAGACGATACGAGGCGCCATGTGGGATTATAAAATAACTTTAAAGCTACTTGAAAATCTTAAGGCAATTACACGCGAAATTACGGAATTGAATTCGCTGTCATTTCCTAAAATGGTTCTTTTAGAGTTGGAGGATGTCGCGAATGCACAGTCGGCTTATTCTTCGACAAGCGTCGAAGGCAACCCCTTACCACTCACTGAAGTGAAAAAAATTTTAAAAACAACTCCAACAAACCTGCGCGATACCGAGCGCGAAGTTATAAATTACAATCAAGCTTTACTTTGGCTTAAAGAGCAGCTTTCGACAAAATCATTCACCTTCAATTCAAAACTTATCTTAGAAACTCATAAATGTGTTACAGACAAATTGCTTCCCAAACTACAGATTGGAAAATATCGAAATGAACCCGTATTTGTAAATGATCCTAAGGCTAGAAAAACAATTTATTGGCCGCCCGACCATGCAGATGTACCCACACTTATGAATGAATTAATCAAATTTGTTTCAGATAATAAAGACAAAATAGACCCTATTATTTTGGCTGGCTTATTTCACAAACAATTCGTGATTATTCATCCTTTCACCGATGGGAATGGACGCACTGTACGCCTGGCTACAAAGGCGATTCTTGCTAAGTTAGGCCTTGATACTTTTTACTTATTTAGTTTTGAAAATTACTATAACCGAAATGTAACGACGTACTTTAATCACGTCGGCGTTAAGGGGAACTATTATGATATTTACAAAAACATTCCTTTTACAACATGGCTTGAATACTTCTCGGGTGGAATTTTAGATGAGCTTCTACGGGTACGTAAAATTTTAGAATCAGAAAGCAAAGAAACCAATCCGGCACAGATAGTTTCAACTGATCAACAGAAAATTATCGATTTCATAAAAGAGTACGGACATATTCAAGACAAAAATTATGCTAAACTGACCGAAAGGGCCAAAGCCACCCGCGCTTTAGATTTTAAAAAATTAATTCAGTTAGAACTGATTGAAAAAAAAGGTTCGGGTCCAGCTGTTTACTATATTTTTAAGAAATGACATTTCACCCTTTTATATTACAAAAATAAAAAAACGATTTCTAGTTACTAACAAATCAAACCTATTGTTGTTGATTTTTTCAATCAATATGATAATTTTTATTTACTTTTATAAGGACTCAGAATGGTAAAAAAAACGAATTCAAACAAAGCATCTAACGCGAAACAAATTCATCCTTGGCGTCTTTGTGTGCCAGGCAGGCATTGGGTGCGCGAGCACACACTACACATCACACCCAGTAAGAAAAATCCGGGCGGCAGTACGACAATTCGACATGCACATTGCGCGGATAACCCATCGGGAAAAGACCAACTTTATCCTGATGAAATTCAAGAAATAGCACGACAAAATTTTTCGAAAGTTATAGCAAAGCCATGTCCTCAAGATTTAGGATTTAAAGGAAAAGGGACTCAATATGATGATTTTATTGCTGGGTGGACAAAATATTGGAATGACGCTTTAAGTCCAACGAAACCGTTGAGTCCCGACATTGTGAAGGCGCTAATCGCGTCTGAATCAGGATTTAATCCTGAAATGTTGGTGATTAAGAAAAACTCGAACAGCGCCCGCGGCCTTCTACAAATTTTGAACTCCACCAGAAAAACGCTAGGAAATGAAAAAGGCGAACTTCAGGATCACTTTTTGACGGTTACAAAGAAGGACTTGGATGATCCCAATATGAATATTTGTGCGGGAATTCGTTGGCTATTCCAGAAGCAAAAATTAGCTTCTTCGTATTTAGGAAGAGACGCTAGTTGGGAAGAGGCCGTTATGAATTACAAAGGAAAGCTGAAAAGTAAATCTGATGATGTTGAAGCTAACAAACAAATAAAAATATTCAAAAAATATTTAGATGCACTGGTTGAATGTAAAAATGTTCAGTAAAAAATATCTATCGACTTTACTATTTATCTTAAGTCTTCCTTTTTTTTCTTATGCTTTCGATGGAAAGTTCGAAAAGAGACAGTTTGGTTCACACAAGATATCATTGTCTCAAAATTTCGAAACTGGGCTTGGAAAATTAAGCATTAAAAATGGAAATAAAAAAGTTTTTGAAGAGTCAGAGATAGATAATCATTACTCATTTGGAAATAGCTTTGAGCCAAATTCGAATGACGGCCCAGACCTGTACTCTGGGCGCGATATCACAGGAAACAAACTACCTAACCTAATTATCTCAAATTGGACTGGCGGAGCTCACTGTTGCCATTTCGTACACATTTTTGAATTGGGAAAAAAAGTTAAGAAGCTTGTCACTGTTCAGGCCATGAGCTCTTCCGTTCGGTTTGTGGATTTAGACAATGATGGTTTTCCAGAGATCGAATTTTGGGACGGATCTATAGATTATCAGTTCGCTTGTTTTGCAGACTCTCCTAGCGGTAGAGTAGTTTTAAAATTTAAAAAAGATCATTATGAAGTTGCCACAGGGTTAATGAACAAACCGGCACCCACACAGCAAAAAATTAGGGTTTTAAAGGAAGCCATCACGCTTGCTTTTGAGAAAAAAGATACTCCCGACCTTCCATATGATTTTTTGAACACAGTGATGGAGCTGAGCTATACTGGACATTTCAATTTGGCTTTGAAATTAGCCGATGAAGTTTGGCCTAGCGGAAAACCTGGCTTGGCAAAATTCAAAAACGAATTTTCTGAGGCTTTGCATGAAAGTATCTATTGGAAAAACTATAATTAAACTGCACGGCTAAACTAACCAGTACGGCCAAAATAGAATATTATTTTTCTTATCCACATAAGGAACTCCACCATATAGGATAATTCCGAACGGTACAGTTTTATGTTCTTTCAAAAAAGTAGTTACGTGCGCGGTGTCTATTTGACCCACGCTATCTGTTAGCATGGCGCTTCTATCTATATCTACAAACACAAGCCAATAAACGTCACTGCCACGTTTATAACGCCTAAGTTAGGGCCAACGTGGCACATCGTTCGCAATTAATAATTACATGGTGTCTCAATTTAAGAAGCGTTTTTTACTTTCAACTATTCTATTCAATGGTTTTATGGCCTCGGTTGCGGTACCGCAAATTCGTCCTAACATTGAAAGAAGGGTCGTCGACAAACAGCAACAAATGGATAAAGCCTTAGTTGCAAAAAAAAATGAACTTCGCATCAGAATAAGAAAAACAATCCGTGAACGAATCGAAAACCCTAATAACAAAAATTTTCAGCTATCTGGTACAGAAAGTAGTGGTGGCGGATCAGAAGATCGCGGCCTTTTTTATAATCCAATGGCCAGTGCAATACGAGCCTTAGGCGAAAATTAGATTTTTAAATTTAATGATGAATTAATTCCACAGAAACTATTGTTAAATACACTTCGCTTCGATCACCTTCAATTGGATTGCTCTGGCGCTTTAGTTCGCACACCGTAAAAATTTTTATTAATTCAAACACTGACAGTTAGAACTAGTTGCATCGGTATCGGTGCAACTAAAAGTTTTTTCACCTTTGGTTAAAGAAAAAGACTGAAGCTTTCCACCGCGTTCGACCATCACAAGTTCTTCGCCAGCTTCGTAGTAAACACGTCCACCCTGCTCTTCTAAAGCAACGTGGCCATCGCCACGAAGTGACGCTAAAAAATCCTCTGAAGGGTCAGTGGCCTGATCGGGATTTAGATTTTGAAGCTCGGGCATACCTTGCGCATTTATTTTATAGAACTGAGCCCGCTTAATCGGGTTTCCGCTATCTTGATATTCAACTTCGGTACGGATGCGCTTCATGGTGCCGTCCTCGGCCTTAAAATCTGTCTGAGTCCAATCATCCATCTTAACGACCACTTCACCCAAAGCTGTCTTTAGACTTGAAGATAAACTTTCAAAGGTAGGTTCGGTTTTATCAGAGACGGTGACCGAAGGAACTTCTAAACACGCACCCAATTCTTTAATATGGGAAGCGAAATTCTTTTTAATTTCTAAAGCTTGTTCGTCGGAAGCCTGCATAGACTTATCTTTAATTTTTGTGTCTGAAGCTTGTTTTTCGATGACTTGATCGATTTTTGGATTTGAGGTGTTGGCTTCTTTATCAGAAATGTTTTCGGTCGCATCTTCGGCTGTTTGTAACGGATTTTCTGGGCGGTCTTTATAAAATAAGACGCCCATGATTAAAAAAGTTACGACAATGGCCAAAAAGTACTTTAAACGCATGAGGTTTAGGTTACTTGATTAAGCCGATCTCGCGCAATCTTTGCATTAAAAATTCGTGGGCCGTGATGTCAGGGTATTTAGCACCCGAGCCTTGGCATGACGGTAAACAACTTAACATAGCTTCTGGATTCGGATGCATAAAGAATGGCATCGAGTATCTAGACTTGTTCGTTCCGTCTTGTGGGTTGATTACTCTATGAGTCGTCGAAGGAATCACATCGTTCGTGATTCTTGCTAACATATCACCTGCATCGACGATCAAAGTTCCGTAATCGCTTTCGATATCTAACCATTGGCCATCGCGGTCTTTTAACTGAAGACCTGAGGTTGTCGCCGCCGGTAAAATCGTGATGAAGTTGATATCTTCATGGGCCGCCGCACGCACACAACGTGGGTCAACGCCTTCAGGAATCGGTGGGTAATGAAGTAAACGTAAAATCGAATTGCCTTCAACGACCATATTTTTAAAGAAGTCTTTTTCAACTTGTAATGGGTACGTTAAGGCTTCCATCATTTGAACGCCGGCATTTTCTAATTGAGAAAATAATTTTTCAAATAACGGACGGAAACCAGGTAACGAATCATCAGGCCAAATATTTTTTGGATAGTATTTTGAAAACGCGTGCCCTTCAGGAACTTCGCGACCCACATGCCAGAATTCTTTTAAATCCACAACTGGCGAACCCTTGGCATGTTCTTTACCGAAAGAAGTGTAACCGCGCTGACCGCCACCATGTTCAGAGATATAAGATAATTTTTGTTTTTCAGGTAATGCGTAGAATTGCTCTAGCATTTGATACGCTTCAGTTAATAACGAAGCTGAAACAGAGTGGTCTTTAAGGATGATAAAACCGTAGTCTTTCATGCCTAAGAAAAGTTGTTCGATAAATTTCACTTTATCATTTTCTGAACCGTGTAAGTAAGAACCTAAACTTAAAGTTGGAACCTGACGTAAAGTCGAACTAGCGCTATTTTGGTTTTGCGTGTTTTCCATCGAACTTATCCCCTTCTTATGTTTTCAACTGTAACTAAATCATAAAAAAGGCGCTTTCGCTAGCGGGCAAAGCCTATAAAAAAAACATGTTATTAGGCTAAAAAAGAATATTAAAAACGCGGGCTTCAGTTTCACTGGTAAATTCAAAATGAATATCACCATCATACAGCCTAAAAGCATGTTTATTTCGATATGGAGACTGACCCGACTCGAACCCGCGATAAACGACCGGACGCGGATCTTGTTTGATCAAATCAACAATCACATCTTTTAATTCGGGACGCTGAACGCGGGCCATCCATTTTTGCAAAATTTCTAAAGATTCGTCGTTAAATTCGACATGGATTTCTTTCTTTTTTACCTGCGCCATCCACCCCCCACGTGCCGAAGGGATACTTTCAAATTCAGGCAAATAGGGCTTCACATCTAAAATCGGCGTGCCGTCGACAAGATCGGCCCCAGCTAAAATAAGCACATCATTTTTAATCTCAACCAATTCGACTAACGACAACCCAATCGGATTCGGACGATGCGGAGACCGCGTCGCAAAGACCCCGATGCTTTCACCATCTAAGCGTGGTGGATGAATTTTCGCGTGATACCTTGCTGAATTATTTAAATGAAAAACAAATTGCAACCACACATGAGAATAACCTTCTAACCCTTGCAATGCTAATTCGGGCTGTAAATCAGGGCGCAACTTCAGCTCTGAAAAAACTTTTTTAACTAAGCCCGATTGTCTTGGCACACCAAATTTATCTGGAAAAGCTGACTTTAAAAATCCAATCGGTTGAAATGTAAAAGAGTTTTCAGCCATGACCACAACCTATCGTTTTTTCATCAGCGCTAATTTTTTGGGAATCGAAAGATCAGGATAATACGATGGCTTAAACTGAACTTTCGGATTTAATTTAATTCCCGCCAAGGCTTCAGCTACCCCCCGCTCTAATTGCGGATCGCGGCCAGCCGCATAATCATCCGGCGTAATATCAACTTCGATATCAGGATCAACCCCGTGGTTTTCAATATTCCATTCCACATCTTTAAACCAATGGCTGTATTCAGGTTGAGTGATGTAAGCGCCGTCACGTAACGAGTACTGACCGTTGAT
>JACMQO010000014.1 GCA_014376935.1 Bdellovibrio sp. | reverse complement strand
TATCGGTATCGTTCGGTTTTTGTATCGACGAAAACTTAAAGGCGGTATCGGAGATGAGGCTGAAGCCAATCAAATGCGGGCAGGGATCATTTTCTTTTTTGTCTTCGGTTCGGTCTTTGGCGGCTTTGTCTTTAGTCGTCTCGGTTACTTGGGTTTCTTCGTCCCCGTTGTTACATCGGGTATTTTATTTTTCTCGATGCTCTATTTTCAAGTAATTAAGTATAAGTCTAATACTGCAAGACGTGCCTAAGAAACGAAAACAACCGGGATTTGAATTACACGTAACCCGGATGACACGTGACAAGCATAACATTAAATTTTAAAGCGTAATTAATTCCTTTTAAAAATATTAAATGGGACTATTGAACCCAAAACTTTCGACAGATCGAACCAGGCCGATATCAGCGTGGGTAGAAATTTGCAAATCCGATCTCTAGTATGTGATGTCGGTCGATAACAATTTAAAAATATCACAGTAAAAGTTAATCAATTTGAAATATAATGGAGTTTTCTATGTTACCTATAAAAAGCGCAGTTCTTGTCGGTAGTCTTCGTAAAGAATCATTCAATCGAAAGGTCGCTAAAGCTCTGATCGAAATTACGCCTGAATCAGTGATTCTCGAAATTTTAGAAATTGGGCAATTGCAAATGTACAATCAAGATCTCGATGACAATCCACCAACCGAATGGACGAAATTTAGAGATTCTTTAAAAACTTATGACGCCGTTATTTTCGTAACACCTGAATATAACCGATCGGTTCCCGCTGTTCTAAAAAACGCCATCGACATCGCCTCAAGACCATACGGAAAAAATGTTTTCGACAAAAAGCCTTGTGCCGTGATCAGTGTATCGATTGGATCGTTAGGCGGATTCGGTGCAAATCATCATTTACGTCAATCTTTGGTCTTTCTAAATGCGCCAACCATGGCGTTACCCGAAGCCTATTTAGCTAATGCATCCAAACTTTTTCATCAAACCGGAAAGTTGGCAGATCCAGCCACGGAAGAATTTTTAAAATTATTCATGGCCTCCTTTGTTGATTGGGCGAAAACGAATTCACACCGGGGAAAAGAAGCAAGCTTGTGAAAAAAGCATTTTTTTGCATCAATTGCCATGCGACTAATATTTTCCCTGTTATATGAGGCAACCATGAGTTCACATTTTGTTTTAACTAACCGGAGAAATTATGAAGAGCCAAAAACCTTTAAGTGAAAATTTAGGAAAATGCTGGAAAAATTATACACATTTAGTCCATAGAAGCCGTGAAAAGCTATCACCTAAAAATATACATCAATTGAGAATTGCGACTCAACGTCTTGAAGCCGTATTAAGTTTAGTTCATAGTCTCAAAGACGTTAAGTATGAAAACCAAATTACAGATTTATTAAAGAAAGTTCGCAAAAGCCTGGGGCCGCTCAGAGATTCGCAAGTAGAGTCACCGTTATTAAATCGAATAGTTGATGAAAAATCAAAAGACAAAGAATCAAAGAAGTTAGTAAAATTCTTTAGGCATGATAAACGCGGAGCTGAAAAGAAAGCTCACAGGGCTTTACTGAATGTTCATTTG
>JACMQO010000013.1 GCA_014376935.1 Bdellovibrio sp. | reverse complement strand
TAAAGCTTCAGATTCAAAAAAATAGAACCCGAAGCTTTAAAAAATTAAATACATTTCTCTAGTAATTCTCTTGAATTCTTAGAAAGGTTTGCGTCGGCTAATACGCGAGTAATCTGGGCGATGGCCTTTTCTTTCTGTGTCGTCGGCAATTTTTTCACAAATGTAAAGCTATTGCAAAGTCGTGCCGCTACTTGTGGATTCCACTTGTCGATACCTAAAATTTGATCGCAATACCAAGCGTACGTCTGTCCGTCATTACTGTTAAAAGCCGCAAAGTTTTTACCGAATATTCCGTGAAAAGCGTAAATACTGTTCGGGTTTTTTCCGTCAAAAAATGGTTGGTTAACTAGTTTTTGCATTTTCTCGAATGTATCTGCCGCGCCGCTAGCCGCTTGGGCCATTAACCACTTGTTAAAGACAACGCTGTCTTTAGACCAGCGGGTGAAGAATTTTTGTAAGTAAACTTCACGGGCTTCAGTTTTAGTTTCACAAAGTAAGTCTAAAGCAGCAATAGTATCGGTCATATTTTGTGACTGATCGTATTGGTTTGTAGCTAATTCGGTCGCACCAGGCGCATTTGTTAAGAAAAGGTAGCCTAGAATTTTATTCTTAAGGCTGCGGTCAGAAGGCAATTTAGAATTTTGTAAAGTGTTATACATTTCAGTCATAACCTGACCATAATGTTTGACCATCGCCTGACGGATTACCGTGCGCGCTTTTTCAAAAAGTTCGGCGTCGATGACTGGTTCCTCTAATGCTAAAGTTGCGTCCGAAGTTAGCGTCAGCATTAAAGCTTTAAAAGCCGAATCTAAATTCGGGTTTTTTAGCACTGTTCCAAGTGAATGAATAATATCAACGTCAGCTTCAGCAGCGATGCCTTTTTTTATTCCAGACATTAAACGGCGCATTTCAGTGAATACGATTTTTTGACTGATTTCGTACTTATTAAAGGCGTCGGTATCGTATTTAATTAAATGAATTAATTCAGACGTTTTCGGGTTCCACCTGATTTGCACGGGGGCCGAAAATTCACGGTTGATTGATAAGTTCGGTTTGGCATTTAAATTTTCAAATTTAAATGTTTGCTTTGGTTGTTTTAAATGAAGAACCGGTTTTTCATCTGAATTCCAAACCACATCTTTTGATTCGATTTTAATTTCTTTACCGTCTTGATCGATAAAGCCTACTAAAAGTGGAATATGGAAAGGTTGTTTTTCAAAGTTTTCTTGTTTTTCAGATAACGTTAAATCACATTTTTGCTCTAACGTTAAAAAGTAAGTTCTGGTTTCTGGTTCGTATTTTTCAGTGACGAATACTTCAGGCGTACCGGCTTGCGAATACCAATTTTTAAACTGCGTTAAATCGATATTGTTGGGCTCTGCGATAGCGGCTACGAATTCATTGATCGTAACGGCTTGGCCGTCGTGACGTTTGAAATATTCATCCATCCCACGGCGAAAACCTGCGCGTCCCACAAGCGTTTGCATCATGCGAATGACTTCAGCGCCTTTTTCGTAAATCGTTGCGGTGTAGAAGTTATCGACGGCTAAGCAGCTGCTGGGTCTTACGGCGTGCGCATTGGGCCCCGCATCTTCTGGAAACTGACGGGTTCGAAGCGAGTTTACATCTTTGATGCGTTGAACAGCGCGTGAATTCAAATCAGACGAAAATTCTTGATCGCGGAAAACTGTTAAGCCTTCTTTCAATGAAAGTTCAAACCAGTTACGGCAAGTGACGCGGTTACCGGTCCAATTGTGAAAGTATTCATGCCCAACAACGGATTCGATCGCCTCAAAGTCATCATCCGTCGCCGATTCAACGTCAGCTAAGACAAGTTTTGAATTAAAAACGTTAAGGCCCTTGTTTTCCATGGCGCCCATGTTGAAATCATCAATCGCTACGATCATGTATTGGTTCAGGTCATACTCTAATCCGAATCGTTCTTCGTCCCACTTCATTGATTTTTCTAAAGAGACTAAGGCGTGTTTACAACGCTCTTCTTTTCCATGAGACGCGAATACCTCTAGCTTCACTTTTTTGCCAGACTTTGTGGTGAATGTACTTTCAACCACGCCCATATCACCGGCAACTAAGGCAAATAAATAGCTTGGCTTTTTGAACGGGTCTTTCCATAAAGCGTGGTGACGACCGTTACCTAAATCTTTTGTAGAAATTAAATCGCCATTTGAAAGTAACTGGGGGTACTTTGCTTTATCAGCTTCGATTTCAACCGTGTACTTGGTCATTACATCGGGGCGATCTAGCATGTACGTGATGTTTCTAAAACTTTCAGCTTCGCATTGCGTGCAGAAAATTCCTTTAGATAAGTAAAGACCAGCGCAAGACTTGTTTTCTTCAGGATTAACTTCAACTTGAATTTTTAATTCGAAATTTTCTTTTAAAGCCGATTCTTTGATCGTCAAATTTTCAGAAGTAACGACATAATCAGAAAATTTGACGCCGTCTAATTCTAAAGAGATTAATTTTACGTTTTCGCCATTTAAAACTAACGGTTCATTTTTAATTTTATTAAACTGAAGAGTCGATGAAACGATAGTTTTTGTTTCATGCAGATTAAAGTAAAGGTGGATGTGGTTGATCTCGTAAGCGGGTGATTTGTAGTCTTTAAGCAAAATCTTCATAAAAAAACCTCTTCATTTAGGTGAAGAGGTTTTTTTAACATTGTTAGTGTAAACAGCTCAAGCCTTTTAATACCGAGGCTAGGCGGGCTAAATCGTGGATTTTATCACGAGATACACCGATATCGGTTAATGCTTTTTCATGCGATGAAACACATGTTGGGCAACCGTTCACGACAGAAACCGTCATGGCCATCATTTCAAAGCGTTCTTTGCCGTTTAAAGGCTTAGAAAGAGAATTCATGCGCAAACCTGCTCGGGCATAATCGGGTAAAACTTCAGCGTTTAGAAAGCCTTTGAATTTATAGTAAGTATTTAACATGCCCATGATCGCTGCTGATTCAAAGCACTCTTGAATCTCGGCGTCACCGGTGCCTAATTCTTTTAATTCGGCGGCCGCAAAATTTTCTAATTCTTTCCAATGTAAAGAGCGCGCAATCGCTGCAACATTCATTAAACGGTCGGTCGGTTCTAACGGAGAATCTTCCATTACTTTTTTAAAGTTCAGTGAAAGGTCGCGGTACGGAGCCGAATCGTGGTTTGGAAAACTGATCTCTAAAAATGCGTCAACTTTTTCACTTAATGCCATATGAATTCCTTTTGGTGGTAAAAAAAAAGCTTCGTCCGTAAAGAACGGAAGAAGCTTTCTTTAAAATTTAACTTCAATCTACTTGCACCGGTTAATAGTAAACCGTTTCTTAAGCTAAGGTTTAGCGATTACTTGCACCAAATGTGAAGAGTTAATCGCTAATGCGATTAACCGTTTAAAGTAGCTTGGCCTTTTTCCCAGTTACATGGGCAAAGTTCGTCCGTTTGTAATGCATCAACTGTACGTAAAACTTCTTTAACGTTACGACCAACGTTTAAGTCATTTACAGAAACCCAACGAATGATTCCTTCTGGATCAACGATGTAAGTCGCGCGAAGTGGAACTTGGTCAACTGGGTGTAAAACACCTAATGCGCCAGTTAATTCTTTTTTGATGTCGGCTAACATTGGGTACTGAAGATCTTTAAGATCTGCATGGTGTGTACGCCAAGCGTGGTGAACGAAGTGAGAATCACAAGAAACGCCAAATACTTTTGTATCACGCGCTTTGAAATTTTTCATTTCTTTGCTGAACTCAGCTAATTCAGTTGGGCAAACGAAAGTGAAATCTAATGGCCAGAAGAATACAACAGACCAAGATCCTTTCATATCCGCATTTGAAATTGTTTTGAACTCTTTGCCTTTTTCCATTCCAACGCAAGCTTGCATTGAAAAATTAGGAAACTTTTGACCGATACCTAACATGATTTCTCCTTAGTTTGAGGTTTGTCTTAAATTGACTTTTTTGACCTGATTAGTTTTGCCTAACGGCTATCGAAAAGCAATTTTTGATAGCGAACCTCTATGACCTTGGTAGTTAGAAACTATCATTGGGTCGATTGATTATTTGCAGAAAATCGTGTTTCATAAAGAGATGTATAAGCTCGAGGTCGATTTAGACGCATTCAAATGGTTAGATGTCGTAAACCCAAGCAAGGCGGTGCTCGAGAAAATAGCATCCGAACTTGGATTACCCAAAAAAGTGGTTATGAATTGCCTGGACCCCGACTACTTGCCGCACGTCGAAACTTACGGCTCTACGCAGTTTGTCTTATTGCGATTAATGGAGCCCAAAGTTCTGTTCGATGCCGACTCGGTGCAAGAGCTTACAACCAAAGTGGCTTTATTTATGAACGCTTCGAAAGTTATTTCGATCCATCGTTTGCCACTTCCTGAAATTAACGAAATTGAAAAAAAAATTAAGCTGGTCTCGCCAACGGAAGTGACTAAGTATCACCTGATCAGTTTATTCTTCGAACAAGTCTCTTTGGGTTTTGATGTTCCGCTAAATGATCTTGAACATAAAATTGAAGCCTTTGAAGAAAAAGTTTTTAAGGGCGAAGAGTCTAAGCTTTTTTTACAAGACGGGTACTACATTAAGCGCAAAGCCTCGGCCTTTAAAAAGGTAATGAAATTTACGATCGATACGCTTAATAAATTAATGCAGAAAAGTGACTGTCCGTTAGCTTTAATGCAAGAGGTGCGTGATCGCTTTGACCGAAATCTTTTTTATGCCGATGATATTTACGAAAATGTGCAGTCGCTTCTTAATCTTCACATTGCCATGGCGTCGCAAAGAACCAACGAAGCTTCGTTTCGTACGAATGAAATTGTACGCGTTCTAACTGTTCTAACGATCTTCTTTTTACCGTTAAATTTCTTAGCCGGAGTTTACGGAATGAACTTTGAACATATTCCGCTTCTAAAAGACGAACACGGATTTTGGTACGCGATTGTCTTTATGATCGCGACGTCTGCGGGGCTTGCGAGTTACGTTTTGAAAAAGGGCTGGCTTTCGGCTCCTCCGAAAAATTAATAAGCTTTAATAATGAAAATTATATTTTTTATCTCATTAATTTTTATAGCCAGTGGCGCATTTAATGATGGATTTACCAGGTTTTATTTGGCGCTTCGGTTTGCGTTTATTGCTGCTTTAATAACCTTAAAACGATTCAAAAAACGTTCGCTTTTCTGTGTGGCCATAACGTTAACAATTCTAGGGTTCTACATTAATTTAGGACTCGAAAAAAATGTGTCTGTTTATCCAATTCTGGCTGGCGGAATGGTGACCGTGAACAAAGATGGCTTTTTGAAAGTCTATGATGATGGCAGCAGCGGTTACTCAGAGACGGATCAACAAGATGTCAGTTGCAGTAATTGCGAAGTCGTAAAATATATAAAAATAACGAAAGGCCAAACCTATCCGGTGACGGGTATTTCAATCAGTCATCTCGATTTCTCTACGAAAATAGATCTAGATACGCCAATAGGTCAATTTGCAGGAAAAGACTATTTTGTTGAAAATAATATTGTTCTTAATAAGAGCGTAAAGAACCCATTTTTCACTTACCTAGGAAATTTAATGTACTTTCCAGTTGTGATTTTTATGCTGAAAAGTGAGATGACTAGTCTCATATCTAAACACTGAAATTCACCGCCACCGTGGCGGTGACGATGTTGCTAAAACGCCAGTTTGATGTAGACAATGGTCAACGGACTTCTCCATTTTGCGGCGTTAATGTTTGCCTTAACATTTTGGAAAGGATTTTTTATCAAAACAGCTATCGCTTCTTTTTTTGTCGTTTTGTTCATTTCACCTTTGTCGTTTGCTGCGATTGGGTGCCCAGCAGATTCATGTAATCCCGCCAATGGATGCATGGATGGGTGCACGCAGCAGCAGTGGCATTGCGGCACGGGTAG
Source organism: Bdellovibrio sp. (assembly GCA_014376935.1). Lineage (GTDB taxonomy): Bacteria > Bdellovibrionota > Bdellovibrionia > Bdellovibrionales > Bdellovibrionaceae > Pseudobdellovibrio. The sequence continues at coordinate 24,255 of JACMQO010000013.1, read as the reverse complement.
CGACAACGAGTGCTCGGGAAAAAATATTTATGAAAGCTGTCAGGTTGTTGTCGGCGAATCGGCGACATCGAACATATCGTATTCGGGAAGCTGTAGCCCGGCTTCGGTTTATTTACCAGCAGCGTGTCATTGCCAATAAAAAAGCCTAGCATCAGGTTTTACCGCCACGGTGGCGGTAAAACTGAACGTCGCTTCGAAGATTTAGCTGTATTAAAACTTCACTTCAAATGAATTTTTAACTTCGTCTTCAAGTGACTTCACTTGCAGCGTAGCCGTGTGTTTGCTCCAGTCGATTTTAATCAAACCGAAATTCGGACCACCGTAGGCGTCTTTGAAATACGTTTTATCAGTCAGGATATTGTTCGGCGAAGCGGGGCGGTTCAGACCGCTTGTTGTCATCTCGACAATCGGGCCGTTTTTTTTCACTTCGATCTGCGCGATAGCGCCTAAATGACGGTCTCCTGAAAGTAAGATCACGTTTTTAAGTTTTGTCTTTTGTAACAAAACGAAAAGCTTTTCACGTTCATTCGGAAAGTTTCCCCATTTTTCAAAATTATGATCATCGGCGATGACTTGAATAGGGCTTACGATAATTCGAAGATCAGCTGGTTTTTTTAATTCTTGTTCAAGCCAATTCCATTGTTCGTTCGATAAAATATGTTTTCCTTTTTCAGCGTCAGCTAGGTAAGGGCGGGGGATCGTCGCGGGCTCGGTCGCTGGCGCTTTCGGGTCAAATTTATCATCCGTATTTTTTTTAAGTTCTGATCGATCCCAGCGCGTATCAAGCACGATCACTTGAACTTGCTTCTGTTTTGGAATTCCCTTTTTTCGGCGACTGCCGGGAACACCGTTACTGCCGAAAATTTTTGAATGGTAAAGACCTTTTTGCTTATTTGTTAACGCTGTTTTTAAATAACTCCAGTGTTTAATAAATTCCGTGCGGGCTAACTCTTTATCTGGATTTTCGCCGCCGCCATTCACTAAGCCGTAATCGTGATCATTCCAGATCGCCATAAATGGAACTTTTTCGCGAATGCTGCGAAATTCAGGAATCATTTTTAATTTGCGGTACTGTTCAGAAATAGATCCTTTAGCGTCTGGGCGGGGAACACAAAGAGTGTCGCCAGAGAAAATAAAGATATCTGGATTATTTTTTTCAATTGTCGCCCAAATAGGTTGCGGTTGATTTTGATCAGCGCATGAACCCGTAGCAATCGTCGTGATTTGTTTATCCATATCAAAGCCACGGAATGGTAAATCTAATTCAGATTGTTTTTTCTTATCGGTTTTAATAAGAGCGTTGTACATCGAAGGTGTACCGTTAGGAACCGCAACTGATTTGCCATCAGCACTGACCGCCGCATCCGCTTTTTTTTCACCACTTTTGCAAGAGAAATTTAAAATACTTAAAAACAACAATAGGGCCGTACACAGAAGATTCTTTTTAGTCATGCCAATATTAAAAAATTAATTGGGCTTACAAGCAAGTTTTATCTGGGTAAATAAGATCATTTCTAGTTAAAAAAAAAGCTCTACTGTGTAAACAGTAGAGCCATTAGACTAATTTTATTTTCTAGTAAGAAAATGAGTTTTTTACCGAGCTGTGAAAATCTCTCTTACAGATCTACAAGGGTCTCTCTTACAGATGTATAAAATTCTTTCTTACAGATCTGTAAAGGTCTCTCTTTCAGTTCGATACAACTACTTTCTTTCAGAAAGGGGCGTCACTTTTCTTTGAGCCGCACCGATGTATTCAGATAATGGACGGATAATGCGGTTATTAGCCGTTTGTTCCATAATATGAGCTGACCAACCCGTTGTGCGGGCCATCACAAAGATCGGTGTAAAGAAATCGATCTCGAAACCCATCATGTAATAAGCAGGTCCTGCTGGAAAGTCTAAGTTCGGGTAGATTTTCTTTTTATCAACCATTACTTTTTCTAAAGCATTGTACATCTGCATCCATTTTTGGTCGCCGATTACGTCAGCCATCACTTGCGCGTATTTTTTCATAGTCGGAACGCGTGAATCACCTGATTTGTAAACGCGGTGACCGAAGCCCATGACTTTTTTCTTTTGCACTAATGCATCTAACATCCATTGCTCGGCCTTAGTCGGATCCGCAATTTCAATCATCATGTGCATAACCATTTCATTCGCACCACCGTGTAAAGGGCCTTTTAAAGCACCGATACCCGCAACTGTTGCGGAATAAATATCAGATTGTGTAGAAGTCACAACACGCGACGTAAATGTCGACGCATTGAAGCTGTGCTCAGCGTAAAGAATTAATGAAACGTCGAAAGCTTTAACGACGCGCGCTTCAGGAACTTTTCCGAAACACATGTGAAAGAAGTTTTCAGCGATTGTTAAGCTTGGGTTTGGAGCAATAAAGTCTAAACCTTTTTTGAAACGGTAATCAGCCGCCACCATCGTTGGAATTTTCGCTAGTAAACGAATCGCTTTATCTAGATTTGTTGCTGGCGTTGCATCCCAGATGCGCTCATCTTCACAACCTAAGAAACTAACGCCCGTACGAACAGAATCCATCGGGTGACATTTTTTCGGTAATGCTTTGATCACGTTTAAATTGTCTTTCGAAATATCACGTAATAATTTTTCTTTTTTCGAAAACTCTTCTAATTGCGATTTATTCGGAAGTTCGCCTGTGTACATTAAGTACGCGACTTCTTCAAACGTGCAGTTTTCTGCTAAATCTTGAACAGGGTAGCCACGATAGACTAATGAATTTGTTTCCGCATTCACTTTAGAAACGCTTGATGTATCCATCACAACGCCTTCTAAGCCTTTTTTCACATTCATTTTCTCTGGTTCTGGAACGTAGTCGGGATTAATATACTCAGACATGTTTTCTCCTAATTATTTTTTATAGGGCAGAGCCATACGGCCAAGGCACTATTTTAGTTTAAAATTAAAAATAGATTGATCAAAAGTGTTATATTCTTCGTATCGAGTCAGATCGTATAGTTCTTGTCTGGTTTGCATCAATGGAAGAGCCGATTCTAAAGTTCCAGTCTCGTTTAAGATATCTAAACCTTTTTCGGTTCCACCCATCGCTAATCTAAAAGTAGAAACGGGGTGAATCGCTAAGTTGTATCCTAAATTAGAAAGTTCTTCATGCGTGAGCAAACGACTTTTTCCGAATTCAGTGATGTTTGCAAGTAGCGGCACCGATACGGCTTTTCTCATGGCTTCAAATTCTTTTTCATCTTTTAAAGCTTCTGGGAAAATCATATCTGCACCGGCATCAACGTAAGCTTTCGCGCGCTCAATCGCACTTTCTAAACCTTCACTGGCGCGGGCATCTGTTCTGGCAATCAGGACGAAGTTTTCGTCTAGTTTTTTACCCATCACGCCGGCTTTTATTTTTTGACACATTTCATTCACGCTAACGATTGATTTATTATCTAAGTGACCGCATCGTTTCGGATTTGTTTGATCTTCTAAATGACAACCGGCTAAACCCATTTCGATAAATTCTTGAATGGTGCGGGTGACGTTCATAGGTTCGCCCCATCCCGTATCCGCATCGATGATGGCTGGTAGGGCCGTGGTGCGCGCGATTTGACGGCCACGCTGTGCTACTTCAGTTAACGAAGTTAAACCGATATCAGGATAACCAAGGTCATTTGATAAAACAGAGCCCGAGATGTAAACGCCATCAAACCCTTTTTTCTCGATCATCATGCTGACCAATGGAGAAAATGCGCCCGGGAAACGTAAAAGTTTTCCGGTTTTTAATTGCGCGCGAAAGTTTTTACGTTTTTCGGCGGGAGAAAGCGTTGGAAATAGCATCTTAGAAAATTCCTTTAGTGTCGCGCTTATTATTGATCATTTTATCGATCGGAATTTGCACGTTTAATTGTTGAACTTCAGCGGCTGTTAATTCAGGTAAACGTTCGCATAGTGAAATGAAACGATTACGTTCATCTTTGGTGATGATGTCAGCCGTTAACATATCAAACTTACGGATGTAATCCGCACGTTTGAACGGTTTTGCTCCGGCTGGATGGGCATTAGCTACGCCTAATTCATCGATAATTTTTTCGCCATTATTTAAAATAATTTCAACGCGACCGCCGAACTGTTTTTTGTTCGGGTCTTGGTCGTGGTATTTTTCTGTCCACGCTTTGTCTTCAACCGTTGAAATTTTGTGCCACAATCTGACCGTATCAGCACGCTGCGCGCGCTCTGGGGCATAAGAGTCAACATGGTGCCATTTACCATCTTGTAAAGCGACAGCAAAGATATACATGATCGAGTGATCTAAAGTTTCACGAGACGCTTTGGGATCCATCTTTTGTGGATCGTTCGCGCCCGTACCAATAACGTAATGCGTATGATGAGACGTGTGAATGATGATTTCTTTTACATCATCAAAAGTTTTGGCTTTCGATAAAACAACATCTTTCATACGCGCCGCTAAATCGATCAAAGCTTGCGATTGATATTCAGCTGAATGTTCTTTCGTATAGGTTTCTAAAATGGCGCGTTTTTCTTCGCCCACTTCTGGAAGTGGAACAACGTATTTACCGTCTTTGCCATCAAGCATGTAAGCAATGACTGAGTCTTCACCTTCGTAAATCGGTGACGGCGCACCTTCGCCGCGCATGCAACGATCAACTGCCTCAATCGCTAATTTTCCCGCGTGGGCTGGAGCGTAAGCTTTCCACGATGAAATTTCACCTTTACGTGATTGGCGTGTCGTGAATGAAACGTGAACCGCTTGTTGAATCGCTTGGAAAACAACTTCAGTTGATAAACCTAAAAGCGCACCAATACCACCAGCTTGTGCCGGCGCTAAGTGAGCAATATGATCTTTTTTATGTTTATGTAAGCAAATACCTTTAACTAAGTTAACGTGTAATTCATAGCCCGCAACGATACCGCGAATTAAATCTTTACCGTTTTTGCCAGACTGCTGAGCCACCGCTAATATAGGTGGAATATTATCACCCGGGTGAGAGTAATCCGCCGCTAAGAAAGTATCATGGTAATCTAACTCACGAACCGCTGTTCCGTTTGCCCAAGCTGTCCATTCGCAAGAAAATTTTTGGTCATTCGGCATTCCGAAAACGGTAGCGCCACCCGCACGTGGATGAGCTAAAGCCATCGCGCGCGCCGAAGCTACGGCGTGACGATTTGCAGAAGCAATCGCAACAGACGCGTTGTCGATAATACGATTGATGATCATGTCGATGACATCTTCTTTGATCGGAGCTGTGTCCGTGCAAATTTCGGCCATTTTCCAAGCCAGTTGATCTTTTCTTTCGATTTTTTCTTTGGACGGAAAAACTCGTACGGTATGTTGACGCATGCTTACTCCTTGGTCGTTTATTAATAATAAAATGAATTAAGACAGACAAAATTAACCTAGAAAACGCCGACCGACAAATGAAAAGCTCCGTCAGATTCATACGGTTTTCTGTCCAGCTTTTTAGCATACTCTAGGTTCAAAGCGCCAATAGGCGTGTTATAGCGGATTCCGATTCCTATAGCATCGCGCCATCGATCTTCGAAAGTGAAACCATCGACGATGACCTGACCACCGTCATAGAAAATTGCGCCCATTAGATCCCATTTAGCAACTAACGGAAAACGTAATTCTGATTTGATAAGCTGGTAGGCCGCATATGTTTGCAGCTTATAATTCACGCCCAGAGAGTCTGGATATTTCGTCGTATCGGCATTATTTGAAGGAAAAAATTCGCTACTTTCGTAACCGCGCACTGTCGTTCGTCCACCCAGGATAAACCCTTTCTTATCAAACGGAATTCCGTACCCGGTGCTGCGCACATCACGAATGTAGCCACCGCGAAACGACTGGGCAATGACAAAGGCCGAATTGTTCACCGGAATATAAAAAGTAGTTTGTCCGGTGATTCGTAAAAAATCATCGACTTTAAAACTACCCAAATTTTCAGCCGCGTACTCAAGCGATAACCTAGAAAAACTACCGTCCGTCGGGTTAAATAAATTATTACGATAATCTAAATCAAATGTGGGGCCTGTCGATGCAATGACCAAGTCGTCACGCGTGTATTTATTGGCGATTTCATCTTCGCGCGTGATACCGCGATCGACGTACGTCGCAATATTTAAGACATCCCAAATTGCGGTAAAGTGAGACGTAAAATCTTGTTCTAAAGAATACGTCGTCGAATTTAATTCGGTCACTTTTCTTAAGTCATAATCAGAAATTAAATCCGAGCGTGTGATGTTCAACCGAAAGCGCGCGCGCGTATCGAATAGATAGGGTTCAACGTAGCCGAACGTGATTTTTTTCTCTAGATACTTAACGTCAGTTAAATTGTAATTGCCTTCACCACGTAACGAAACGCCTCGGCCCCAACCACCTAAGTTACGATACGCAATGCCTAAGAAACCATGAAGTGTGGCTTGGTTTTCATTCGTAATACCGGTTCCGATCGTGCGAACGCCAGGGTCGCGCTCAGTGACTTTAATGATGACCGTTCGTTGTGGAATATTTGTTCCGGCCTCTAGGGTTAAAATATCAATCGATCCGAAAAATCCTGTTCGTTGTAAACGCGCAATAGACTCTTCTAATTTTGCGGGAGTTAAAATATCACCTGGTTTAAATTCAATCTCGGATAAAATGACTTGGTCTTTGGTGCGCGTGTTGCCTTCGATTAAAATCGACTGCACTTCAACTAACGGGCCTTCGTACATGTTGAATTTGATATCGGCCGTGCTATTTTTTTCAGAATAGGTAATTAAATCCGTACTTTCATTTAATAAATTAAATTCGATGTAACCCAATGTAGTGTAATGAACTTTCAATTTATTTACGGCTAATTCTAAGTTTTTTAAATTGAGCTTTTGTCCGGGTTGTAAACCAACGACGGCTTTAAGTTGGTCGGCTGAAAAACGAGTGTTGCCAACGAACTGGACCGAGTTAATGCTGACTTGTTCGCCCTCGTAAAGCTGAATCGTGACCGCTCCTTGTTCGGGATTTTCGCGGTCGGTGTATATTTGCACGCGGCCCAAACGCGCGTTCACGAAGCCTTCATTTTGTAATGAAACTAATAAACTTTTGGCCGCGATATCGATATCTTCTTTCACGTAGGTTCTGCTTTTTAATTTTTCAGACCCTAGGCTTAAAAAAAGTTTTTCATAAAATTTAGCGTCACGCGAATATTGACCGATAAAACTAATTGTTTTTAGACGGGTGAATGGACCTTCTTCTAAATTAAAAGTTAAAATTTGGCGATCGGCTTCTTTGCGCTCGTAGTACGGAATATCAATGTGCGGGTAACCTTCAGCTTTATAAAAAGTTTGTAATTTTTCGATCAATTCAGATCCGAAATTGGTGTCGGTCGCAAAATAAGTATCTAATTTAAGAATATCTTCTTCTAGATGAAGTCTTGGAAATTCTTTCGCATTTAAAATTTCTACGCCGTAACGATTTCTTTTTTCTAGTTTGAATTGAACTTTAGCTTTTGATTCATCGGCCGAAAATAAAAGCTGCGGCGACGGAACAGGGGTTAGATAGTAACCATTTTGACTTAATAACTGACGTAGTTTAGCACCTAATTTATTTAAGTTATCTTGGTTTAAAACCCTACCCTTAAATTGCGCATTTAATTTTTTTAAGAAAATTTCGGTTGTGTCGGTATCTAAGTTTGTCAGTTGCACATCTGAAAGCACAGTTTGTTTTTTTGCAGACACTTTAATAAGAACAGATTTTTTAAAGGTTGAAACCGTTTTAAATTCGTACTGCGTTGTCGCAAAACGATAACCTTGCTCTTGATAGTACTGAGTCAATCGATCCGCCGCAGCCTTGACGTAATCTTCGTCTAACGCCGTTAGCGTCGATAGATTCATGGTCGCTAAGGCGTCACTTTCAGAAAGGTCTTCTAAACCTTGAAATTCAATGGCCTCGATCTGCGGTGAAATTTCTCCGGATAAAATCAGTTCGTTTGAACCTTCGGTTTTGACTACCCGTAAACCATTAAATTTAAATTTTTGATCTAACTTTTTTAAAATGAGGTTGATCTGTTCTTGATTTAATTGTTTCGAAGCCAGTTCAGGCGCTTCTTTTAACATGTTTTGAACGACGTCTTTCGGCCAACTTTCAACATTGATTGAATACGCGGGATTCTGCGCCCAACTTGTCGAAGTCGAAGCCAGCGACAACGCAAATGCGGCCCATAGCAAAGGTTTACGTAATACAAAAGGCTTTATCATTTGAATTCCTCTTTGTATTCGACATCGACACCCAAAATACCTGTTTCATTGACTTGTTGGGTTTGAATATTTGTGTCCATCTGCGTGTTGTCTTTATTTTGATAATTTAAATTGCCCGAAAAATTACGATTAAATAAGTACTGAAGTTTAACCTCGTGATTTTGATTGTCACCTGTCAACGGGCGCGCGTAAGAGGCATTGATTTTTTTACCAATTTTTTTACTGACGACAACTTTCGGTACCGCAATATTTTTTGTACTATCAACACTTGGGGCTAACTGAACCGTTAAACCTAATTTTTCTTGAATCCTTTTATTGATCTGTGACTGGTTACTAATTTCAGCTAGAATTTCTAGTCCAGTTTGAGTTTGTTGGGTTTCAGAACTTAAGTTTTGATCCATTTTAGACGACGTCATTCCCAGGGCTAATAAACTAAAAATATCGGGTTCGCTTAAAGGCGGCTGACTTGTTGGTTTGATCGATGGGCTTTTTGCGGGACCTTGAATCACTAAATTGATATCGTAATCAGAAACGCGTGCGACGGCCGATAAATAAATATTTGGATTTATTTCTTTTGATTGTGTGAACTGAATATTAGCGATTTGAACGTCAAATGGTTTATCGCGGAAAAAAACTTTACTGCCGGGGCGCAGCTCTATTTTTCCTAAAATTTCTGGATTTTCAGGCGTGCCTTTGATGTTGAGGTTTCCGGTCGCAATTCCTTCGACTAATTTATTTTTAACGACCACCCCTTGGGTTAAATCAATGGCGACATCTAACAATAATGAAGGGGCTTGTTGCTCGAATTGTTTTGGTGGTAAATACGGACTGCCTTTCAGAAGTGAAGCTCCCGAAGTTGCTTCTCCGCCAAAGTCTTTTTCGACAAAACCACGATTTACGCGGTAGTTCACTTTTAAATTATATGGTAACCAGTTGCCCGTAAAGGCCAAATCGGCTTTGCCGGCCGTCGTAATACCTTCTGGAAAAGTCAGTTCAATATTATCTGCTTGGGCTTGAAACTGAACGTTAATGTCTTTGGAACCTTTAATGTCAATTTGTCCAGATCCGATCAAGTCGCTTGAACCCACGTGGGCCGTTATGTCGTTGAAGAAAATTTTAGATTGCGAAAATTCGATTGGACTTGTGATACCTTCGATTGGTGTTGGAAAACCTTTTAATTTAAGTCCGGCATCCACTACGGCGCCTTCGCCAAAAAGTTGAAGTTTTTGCGAGTTCAAAGACATCTGGGCTTGCGCTTCAAGTTGGCCACTTAAGGTATCAACGAAAGGAACTAAAAACTGAAGCAGCCGTAGTTTTACCGCTAAATTAACATCTAAGTTATTTTCATCTTTACGCGGAGAAACTAGTTTAATATCAACCTGATTTTCTTCACCCGTTAATTCGATAGGCTCCATTTTTCGAAGTCCGTTTTCAAACGTCACGAGTGAAGGCTTTTTTAACTTTAAACTTTGACCGCCACGCTGAAGTATAAAATCTGAAAAGCGAATTTGACCATTCGCGCGTGTCAGCTGGCGATTGGAACCTTTTAAATCAACATCAAAGCTAAGGCGGCTGTAATACTCGTTCGAAGTTTGCGGTAGTGAAATCAGCGGTAGAAATAAAAGTGGATTTAAATCACGGACTTGAAGTTTTACGTCGTAGTCATCGCTTTCTTTCCAGGGCCATTTTAAGTTCGCTTGGATTTGGCGACCTGATAGCTGGCCGACCAACGTAAGGTATTTTCGGTTTAATCCGACTTGGCCCTGCGACGCCAAATAGTCAACACCATCTAAGTTCACCTGTTTTGTATTAAAATTAAATTTTAAGTCCGGAGCTTCAATCGATCCTTCGATCGAACCACTTGCGGCGATTTGGCCGGTTAGCGTCGGCGCCAGTCGAGCGACGTGATCTATTTCTTCAAGGTGGGATTGGTTCGTCTTAACGCCCAATTGAAACCGCGGCTCTTTCTCTTCGGTTGAAATAAATCCGATGATGCGGGCTTCGCTGCGTAGTTTTTTGAAAACAACGTTTTTGAAGTCGATATGCTTGCCGTCAGCGACTAAGTTGATATCTAATTTCTCGAAGCCTTCTTCGGCAATTTGTCCTTTTTCTAATTGTGAATTCAACGTGTATTTCAATTTCCAGAAATCAAGCGGGCCACTGAGTTGAATGTCGGCGGCGCCGTTACCGCTGAACTCAAAGGGCAATTCAAAACGTTTATTAACAGCTGTAAAGACATCAGTTCCTGTTAATCGCGGCATTGCTAATTTTCCGAATAAGGTCGACTGCCCAAAATTAAAATCTAAATCACCGTTGTAATATGATTGCCCCAGTTGACCTGCAATTTTGTTAAAAATTAAATGGCCATCTTGATATTTTAATTCAGAGTTAAACTGACCCAAAACAAATTTATCGATTTCACCATTATTAATCGCGATATGGGATTGAATTTGTCCCTTTGAAGTGTCGCCCCAAGTTGAGCCTTTGAAAACGGCGACACCAACAAGGTCTAGATCAGCCAGTGAATCTAAATCCTTGAAGTTTAAATTCGAAGTATCAAAATCAATTTTGTAACCTCGTTTATAATCGACAACACCCTTAACCGAGCCGGTCGAGCTTGCGATATCAAGTTTACTGTCAAACTGAATATCTTCATCATTTAAATTCAGGTCGCCAACGATCTTAGCTTTTTTAATTTTAACAATATTTAATTTGTCTTTCATTCCTGGCTTCACCCACACATTTTCGGCCGCTGCATCCACACGGCATTCAACGTCAAACGGAGGCAAGGCTTGTCCTGAACATTCTGTCGAGCCAGATAAATCTAAATCGGCAGGGATGGAGTTCAAATTTAGCGATGTAAATAATTTTTGTAGATTAAAAGATTTAACATTTAATTTTGCTTTAAAAAGGTAAGGTCTTTCTTGGCCTATTTCAATCGCGTTCAGTTCCGCAAGACCTGCCGGGTGTTCAACATCGATTTGATTGACTAAGATCTGATTTTTTTTGATCTGCATTTTAATTTGCGCTTGGCCAAATTTAAAATGATCGACCGAAATATTCGCGGTGTTGAATTGAATTTGTCCGTTGATATCTTTAAAGCCATTCAGCTTAACAGTCCCTTTGGTTTGAACTTGCCCCGTTAAAGATGGAATTCGACTTTTTTGACGCCACAAGCTTAAAAATAAAGTTCTTAAGTTATCTCCATGAATTGTAGAATCGACTGAAAATTCGGCGACCGGGTGGGTGATCGCGGTTTTAATTTGGGTTAACTGACCTTTTATTAAAATTTTTGAATCCTGATTTTGAACGTTGATATGATCGACGGTTAATTGCTCTGGGGTTAAGTACGATACCAAATTCAATGTAAAAACAGCGGGTTCGTTTTTTTCGTGTTGAACAGCTTCACGTAAATTGATGATCTCTAGAGAAATGGCTTTTTTGTGGTTTTCGATCACCAGCGTATCGATCATCGAAGTTAAGTTCATTTGGTACTGTTTAAGATTAAAGGCAAATTCAGAATTTAATATTTTTACCTTTGAAACAGGAATTTGCGGTAAATATTTAAAAATCACGTCTACCGGAAGTTCGGTGATGGGGTCTTTAGTTTCAGTTAACAAATCATCTGAAAGATTCCATTTAACCTGATCTAAGATAATTGAGCTTAATTTAATCTGTCCGACCAAAAGATCAAACGGATTCAGCTGCGCCTTAATGGATTCGATTTCAATGGGTGGATACTTAACGAACTCATTTTTAAATTGAACTTCAACTTTATTTGCCGACACCTTTAATTTTAATAACGAAATATCTAGGTCTTCATATTGAATATTGACGTACTCTTGCGATGCATTGAGCTCGGGAAGTTTTGACTGAATCCATGATGTTAATTGAGGATGTATGATGTAAACCCACGCCAATACGACCAGCGCTAAAACAAAGACGGGTCCTAAATAAATACCGAAGCGGGTAAAGCGTCTCATGAAGTTCTCCACTGATGAAGAAGCGCTTCGGTGGATCTGTACGACGGTCTAGCTTGCGATAAAGCTTCAAGCATTTGAATGGCCATATCCTTCTGACCTAAACCAAAATAAGCTTGGGCTTTTAAATAAATAGCTCCGTACGTTGAATCGGGTGTCGTGGTTAAATTTTTTTCTAAATTTTCGATGTGCTTAAGTAAATCTAGATGGCGACCACTTTCGAAAAGAATTTCGGCCTTTAGCCATTCTCCGGCAAAAGTTTCTGGACCTTGCATCAGTAAATCATAACTAAAATCATACAATTCAAAATTCATACACATTAAGGCTAGATTATAAATTTGCTCTGGATACGTGCCTTGATATTCGTTCGCGAGTCTTTGAATCTGTGTTTTGACTTGCGCAATAAATTCTTCGCCTTCGGGGCTGCTGATCGCAGACGAACGATGTGAAGGGGTGCTTTGTCTTTGTGATCGCACGCGCGATAAAATTTCGTCAGCCTTTTTTTCAAGATGGGCTTGATGAAGTAAGCGAATTTCAGCGTCGTTCGGAAAATTTTTAACAAGCTGCTTGATCACAAGCTCTTCTTGTTCAGAAAGCTGGTACAGCCGATTGTGATTCAGTTGTAAGATCAGTTTATTTTTTAGTTCAAGCTGCTCCATCGTAAACTGCTGGCGCAAATTTTTTTCATGTTCAGCCACTTTTGGAAGTTGATCTAACAACTCTTGCATACGGTAAGTGGACGAATCAATGTTCGGATCTTTTAAAGCGACATCGATCAGATCTAAAATAACTTCTGGAACTTGGCCTGAGATTTCTTTTAAGGCGTACGCTAAGTAGCCCCAAGGAAAAGAACTGATCGAATTTCGGCGTAAAGAATTAAGGTAAAATTTGAAAAGAAGATCAAAGCGGCCAGCCGATATTAAAAAGTGACTGACCCCTTGTGTTTCTGAAGAACTTAAGACTTCGCTTTTTTCGAACTTAGCTAAAATCTCATTGCAGATATGATCGGGCGTTGAACCTTCCATGAACAAAGAATGAATTTCAAGTTCAAGATTGCTGTTCCCCGCCACTACAGATCCTTATTGGGTTGAAAAATATAAATTATTTCTGGGTAACTCTTTCAACGTAAGCACCTTCAGTCGAATCAACACGTAATAGGTCGCCTTCGCTGATGTGTAATGGAACGTTGATTTTTAAACCTGTTTCCATAATGGCTGCTTTAGTTGCGCCCGTAACGCGGTCGCCTTTAACGCCTGGGTCGGTTTGAGCCACACGCATGTTGACCGCTTTAGGAACTTCAACGTTCACTGGCTTATCATTGTAGATCGTGATCATCACAACTAAGTTTTCGATTAAATAATCTTTTGAATCGCCGACTTCGTGTTCCATCATGCAAAGTTGTTCGTAGTTCGCTTGATTCATGAAATTGAAACCGTTGTCGTCTTTGTATAAGAAAGTCATCTCGACATTCTCAACATTCGGAACTTCGAATTTTTCGCCCGATTTAAAAGTACGCTCTAAGTTTTGGCCCGTTAACATATTGCGAAGTTTAGTGCGGCTGAACTGATTGCCTTTGCCTGGTTTAACGTGTTGAAAATCAACAACAACGTAAGGTGAACCATCAACCATTAATTTAAGACCCTTTTTAAAATCTGCCGTTTCGTACATCATGACCCCAATGAGTTTTTGTGTTTATCGTATTAAAAATATTAAAGATTACTGTAAATCAAAGGGCTTAGGTCGACAAGCGATCCGTTTTTTTATGCTCGATTCTGCGCAGCAATTCGTTCAGGATATCCAGTTTCTTCTGGTGAATTAATTCCTGTCTGGCTAACGACAGATTTTTTTGTTTTTTAGGTACAATGTGTTCGGGGCTATCGTACGATGATAATCGTAAACGACGACTATCAATTTCAGGGTGTGAGCCGTAACGACTTGAACAGTCGTTAAGCAGCTCTAAAGCTTTTTTTGTATCCAGTCGAACCGTCAAAGCATCGACCAAGGCTAAAATCCGCTCTAATGCCGGTGGCATTTCGGTCCATTCGGTTTTGCCTTTTTCGTCCATTTCTTCTTTAAGCTCGGCCATGTGCAAAGGCTGCATCGAAAATAGATCATCTTCGTATTCGTCGGCTGTCAAAACCTCAAGTTTACCCACAGCCCTACGAGCCAAGGGATGAGTAGGGTTTAAAAACAGGACTCTTTTGAAGCAGGTTAATGCGTCTTTGCCTTTTTTTAGTTCAGCGTAAACTTCGGCTTTTTCAAGCCAGGCTTTCCAGTTGTCAGAAGCCAAAGTGGTGGCAATATCTAAATATTTTAGCGAGTCGGCGTAGTTCAATTCGCCTCTGTAAATACGGCCCAAAAGTAAATTCCCACTGACGGATTTAGGATGAAATTTTAAACTTTGACGAACTAAAAGTTCGGCTTCATTGAGCATCTGTCTTTCGATGTAAAGCTCGGCCAAACGCACAAAGTTCAATGACTTTGGATTTTCATCAAGCTCATTTTGCAATCTTTCAATTTCAATCACCGGTTGTGTCATCTCAAATAAATTCTGGCATTATATTGACCCAAAGAAAAGCTTCTTATTCAATAAAACAATGATAATTTTAGGAATAGACCCAGGTTCGCGCTTTCTAGGTTACGGCGTAATTTCCGTGAACGGCACGACGATGACGGCCGTGGATTGCGGCGTTTTAAAATTTAATGCCGACACTCCGCTGTCAGAGCGCCTTCACGATATTGGCCAGGGCGTTCAGGAATTATTTAAGAAATTTAAACCCCAGCACATGTCGCTTGAGAAAATATTTTTGGGAAAAAACGCCGACAGTGCTTTTAAACTGGGGCACGCGCGTGGCGTAATTATTTACGAAGCCTTAATCGCCGGTTGTGAAGTACACGAGTATGCCACCCGCATTGTCAAAAAAGGGATCACCGGTAATGGTGGCGCCGAAAAAGAACAAGTGCGTGCGGTAGTTTGTAATATTTTAAGAATTCCATTATTAAAATCACTCGATGCTTCAGATGCATTGGCGATGGCGTGTTTTCATTCGTCGCAATTAAAAGTGATTCAAATTCGTAAGCAGTTAGAAAAGAGCGCAATATGATCGGTTTTTTAGATGGTTTAGTTTTTGATGTATCGACAGACCATTTTATTTTATGCGTTGGTGGTGTTGGTTATGACGTTTTGGCATCCACCCAGACGTTGGCCGACGTGAATATGTTGATCGGGCAGAACATGAAGGTGTGGATTTATTCGCACGTGCGTGAAGATGCTTTTCAATTGTTTGGATTTTTAACAAAGCCTGAAAAAGAATTTTTCTTACAACTTTTGAAAGTCAACGGGGTAGGGCCTAAGATGGCCCTTTCGATCATGTCGGGTGCCCGATTAAATCAGATTCAAGATTGGATCGAAGCCAGCGATGCGAAAGCCTTATCTTCGTTACCAAAAGTTGGTAAAAAAACGGCCGAGCAAATTATTTTATCGCTTCAAGGGAAACTGGTGCGCGTTGAAAGTAAAGTGAAGGGTGCCGCCGCACCAAAAATTGCGAACGAAACGCACCGCCAAGTTTCTTCGGCTTTAGTGAATTTAGGTTTTAAAAATCAGCTGGTTGATCAATTTATCGCTTCGTTAGATATGGCGATCACGCTTGAAGACGGCGTTCGCCAAGGTCTTCAAAAGTTAACGGGTCAAAAATTATGAGCCGTATGATCGAAAGCCAAATGCAAGATCTAGATATCAAATGGGAAAACAAACTTCGTCCGCAAACGTTTGAGGAATTTCCAGGACAAGTGCCTATTAAAGAAAAAATCAAAGTCTTCGTGAAAGCCGCTATGGGCCGCAACGAGCCGTTGGATCACACTCTTTTGTTTGGTCCACCAGGACTTGGTAAAACGACTTTGGCGCAAATTATTGCGCACGAAATGAAAGTCGATATTAAAATCACATCAGCTCCGGCGATCGATAAAAAAGGCGATTTGGCGGCCATGCTAACTAGTCTTAAACCATTTTCGGTTTTATTCATTGACGAAATTCATCGTCTTCCGCGCGCCATCGAAGAGTACTTGTATACGGCCATGGAAGACTATTACATCGACATCGTCACGGGTGATGGCCTTGGCGCGCAGTCGATGAAATTTCAGTTAGCACCGTTTACGTTAATCGGTGCTACTACGCGTGCGGGATTGTTAGATAATCCATTTCGCGACCGTTTCGGTATTCAAGAGCGTTTGCAATTTTACGATCGTGAATCTTTAGAAACTATTCTTATCAGGTCAGCCCAGATTTTAAATTTGACGTTAAACGAAAAAGGCGCCTCTGAAATTGCACGACGAGCGCGTGGAACTCCACGGGTCGCTAACCGTTTACTCAAACGCGTACGCGATTACGCCGAAGTCAAAGGTGACGGCACCGTCACTGAAGATTTAGCCATTTACGCTTTAGATCAGTTGGGTGTTGATAAAAATGGACTCGATGAAATGGACCGCCGTATTTTAAAAATTATTTTAGAAAAATACGATGGTGGTCCTGTCGGTATCGAAACCTTGTCGGCGGCGCTTGGTGAAGAGGTCGAAACTTTAGAAGAGGTCTACGAACCTTTTTTGATTCAAGAGGGATTTATCCAAAAAACGCCACGTGGACGAGTTCTAACTACTTTTGCCAAGCAGTTAGACTTACTTCAGACTTAACGATCGGCCAAGGTCGTTAGGTTTCTTCGAATCTGTTTTGATTCAGAGTTTTGATCTGAAAAATAATTTTGGCAGGCGTTTTTACCGCAACATTCTTTAATTGATTCCGCTTGGTTTTCGGCCATTTGGTGGGCTTTTCTAGCCCAGGTAAACGATTTGATCGACACTTGCTCAAACGGGCCACTCGCGATCCGTGGCAGTCTGTCGTCGCGCCAGATGCCTAATTTTATATTGAGCATATCTTTTATTTCATAGTTTTTACAGCCGTTCGTCGATTCGCAGTGCTGAAATCCTTGAGCGACTGAATTTGAAAACCGTAAGCGATCTTTAATTTTTGTGACGTCATCGTCCATCGCAATTTGCGCCGGAGTGCTGTTCGGAGTGAATGTCATCTTCGTTGAAGACCATTTGCGATCATCTGTTTTAATATCAATTTTTGCGGTCATTCCGTCCGGCGAGCATGTCAGCGTATCGATATTGGGTGAATACTGCGTTAAAAAAGTATTTAAGTTTGAATCATCACGTCGTCGCTTCGTTTGATCTTCTAAAGATAGACTAAAAAAATCATTTATGCACTTTGGAAAGTTTTCATTCATCGCCAATTGATTTAAAGACTGCTCTTTTAATTTTAAAATTTTAAGGCATTGTTTCACAAAATTTTGACATCCGACAGAATCGCAATTGGATGTTTCGGTGCTTCCCGTGAATTGGGCTAAGGTATCTGTCGCATTCGCCGTTTCTGGTGAAGCGATGTAATCCACACCGGCTAAAAGGGCGTAGCTTATCGGAATAGCTTTGGCCGAATTTGCAAATTGCAACATTGTTTTCGTGGCCTGCATCTTAGTCGCCTGAAAAACTAAGCTTCTACCTTTTGCTGAAAATGATTTTTCTAAATCAGCTTGAAAATTTGTCGACTTTGCTAATTTCGCAAAATCTTCAGTCTTCGCAAAGTTAGCCGAGTCAGCTAATGGATCTACTTTTTCAAGATATTTCGCGAAACGTTTCTTAAGTCCGTTTCCCTTCATTTCATCTTTAGAATAATGGCCTTCGGCTTCAAGTTGTTCAATCCATTGACTTGGTGAAACTAAAGCTTTTCCGTCTTTTGCCAATTCAGCTTGACGCGATTTATACGTGTCATAAAAATCGATCGTTTCAGTTAAAGAGTCGTGGCTGTTTTTCCAAGCCGCATTCGGGCTTACTTTTCTCAGAATATCGTCCATAAATTTATCGTCGACGGTATTCAGGTCATCGATGGCATTTTTCATGGAATCAACTAGTAATTTTTGATCGGCCGCCGAAAGATTTTTCGGAGGGTTACGGTAGTTTAATCCTTGAGTTAGGGTTAAGACACGAATCGCCTTGGCGGTGGCTGCATTTCCTTTGCTGGCGTCATGTTCAAGAAGGGCCGTAACCGTTTTTTTCGCATTTTTAACCAGGGGTTCAAATTCAGGAAATTGTTTTAAAAATTGTGGATCTTTAGTAATTTTTAAAAAAACTTGTGAAAGACGGAGGCGATGGGCCGCACTTCGGGTGCGAAATAAGGTTTCAAGTTCTTGCGTTGAAGTTCCTGTTTGCACAAGACCGTTCGAGCTTAAAACAGATTGGAGTCGGGAAATTTGATCATCAGTCACTCTTAATGTCATTTCAGCGTGACTTAGTATGGATGACAAAAAGACAGTCATCGCAAAAAAATTGACGTTCCATAATGAGACTAAAGTTTTAATAATCGTAACTCGTTTTATTAAAGTCATACTGAGTACTTACTCAAGTTTGATGCCACCCCGAAATGCGTTGTAAGGTTACTGCTTATCTATAAAGTCGACATTGTTAAAACTATTTACAAAATTTTCATTGATCGTTTTCGACAGTTCTCGGTTTGAATCGAAAAGGACTCAATTTTTACATTGTAAAAACAAAAATAGCCTAACCGATTGAAATATTACGTGGTTCTGTGTTTTATGTTTTTCATATCTTTTATGTAAGTCATAAAGTCTGTTCGTCCGCAAATTCATGATTACAAAGAGCCAGCGTTATTTTTGCGTGACATGCTTGCGTATCGAAAACAAATGCAAAGATCTTTTTCGGTCATGCGGGCGACAAAAACACTTCGAAAAGTCTCATCATTTTTGGTGACGTTAGTTATTCAAAACAAAAGAAAAATGACTTTAAGATCGCGTCGACCGATGGCAAAGAACGCTTAAAATATTTCAAGTACCGGGGATGTTGGCGGTGCAAAGCGTGACGTTTCCGAAAAGCGCCCAAATTAAATTAGACACCGATTAGATCAACGCAGGTGCTGAAGCAGTTTAACGTGATTCAGTTTTAAGAGCTAACAAGGTGTCGCGGGTGTAGTGCCACTTGGCAACGCATGAAAGTCATGTGGCTTTTTCACGACCAATAGACGGGCGCAATTTGATTTGAAGAACCTCTCAAACGTTGATAGAGTGAAGGAATGTTTTTTCAAAAGACCATTCGTAAATCAGTTGAAGTGCAAGGTGTTGGAATTCACTCGGGTGAAAAAGCGACCCTTCGGTTTAAGCCGGCTCCGGCCAATACGGGTGTTTATTTTGTACGTGCTGATTTGCCGAACAAACCTTTTTTAAAAGTCTCTATTTTAAATGTGCAGGCGGTTAGCTACCAGACGACTTTAGGTGGTCCTTTTTTTCAAGTGGCGACGATTGAACACTGCGTTTCGGCTTTGGCGGCGTTACGATTAGATAATATTTATATTGAATTAGATGGTCCCGAAATTCCGATCTGCGATGGCAGTGCTCAATACTTTTTAGATGCCTTGATCAGTGCCGACATTATCGAATTAGACGAGCCTAGAAAGTACTGCTACGTCACGGAACCCATTTCGTACAATGAAGGCGAAAAGTCGGCCTACATTCTTCCCTATCACGGTCTGCACTTAACTGTTTCGATTGAATTTCCACACCCGGCGATTGGGGCGCAAAAAATTGATTTAGAAATTAACGAGCAAACTTTTGCGCGCGAATTAGCGCGCGCTAGAACCTTTGGTTTTTTAAAAGATGTCGAAGCGATGAAAGCCGCGGGCCTAGCTCGTGGGGGTAGTTTAGATAATTGTATCGTGCTTGATGATCAAGGCGTAATAAACCCCGAAGGGCTTCGCTACAAAGACGAATTTGTACGTCATAAAGTTTTAGATGCTTTGGGTGACTTGGTGACCTTAGAAATGCCTTTAATGGGTCATGTTGTGCTTCATAAGGCCGGTCACGACATCATGAATAAACTGATCAAAAAGATCGTGGCTTCGCCTAAATCCTACCGTTTTGTTGAATTAGGAGCCGATGTGTCGGCCGAAACGAAGAAATTCGCTGGTTGGACGTTAAATACCTAGAGATCGGCCCTAATCAGGCTGATTAGTAAATGCTCAAAGTGCCCCCTCATAATAAAATTTTGCTTTTCAAAAACGGACCTGGTAGCTTTTGCTGTCTTAAACAAATAGCATTTTAAAGGCTTTTTAATCGGGGCCTACATTCATAAAGGTACAAGCCTAGCCGGCCGCGATACCTTATAAGGAGAATTATATGATTATCGGAGTTCCAAAAGAAATCAAAATCAGTGAAAACCGCGTAGGTATGACTGAATCAGGTGCGCGCCAATTAGTAAAAGAAGGCCACACAGTTTTAGTTGAAAAAGATGCCGGCGTTGGTAGCGGTATCACAAACGAACAATACGAAAAAGTCGGCGCAAAAATCATCGACACTAAAAAAGACGTGTATGCAAAAGCAGACATGATCATGAAAGTAAAAGAACCACTTCCGGCTGAATACGAATTGATGAAAGAAAATCAAATTCTTTACACGTACCTTCACTTAGCAGCAGAACCTGCTTTAACAAAAGTACTTTGCGAAAGAAAAGTTAAATCAATCGCTTACGAAACAATCCAATTAGAAAATGGATCTTTACCATTATTAACTCCGATGTCTGAAGTTGCGGGTCGTATGGCGACGCAAATCGGTGCCTTCTACTTACAAAAAGATCACGGCGGAAAAGGCATTTTAATGGGCGGCGTAACGGGTGTTAAGCCAGCTAAAGTAACAATCATCGGTGGCGGTGTTGTAGGTACGAACGCAGCTAAAATGGCTGTAGGTCTTGGCGCACACGTAACGATCTTAGATGTGAACACGGCTCGTTTAGAATATCTTGACGATATCTTCAACGGTCGTTGTGAAACTCTTTTCTCAAGCGTAAAAAATATCGAAGATTCAGTTCGTGAATCTGATCTAGTTGTCGGCGGCGTTTTGATCACGGGTCAAAAAGCTCCAACATTGGTTTCAAAAGAATTAATTTCTCAGATGTCTAAAGGTTCAGTTGTTGTCGACGTTGCGGTTGACCAAGGTGGTTGTATCGAAACGTGTCGTCCAACTTCACATACAAACCCAACATACGAAATCGATGGAGTCATTCACTACTGCGTTCCGAATATGCCAGGTGTTGTTCCAAGAACTTCAACTTACGCTTTAACGAACGTGACATTGAAATACGCTTCGATGTTAGCGGCGATGGGTGTTGAAGACGCTGTTGCTAAAAACAAACCTTTAATGAAAGGTCTTAACGTTTACAACGGATACGTTTGTTACGAACCCGTAGCAAAAGATTTAGGAATGGAATACCGTCCGTATAAAATCTAGTTCGCTGTTCAGTTCAGTAAAACCATATCGAGCCCCAGTCTTCTGTTTTGAGGACTGGGGTTTTGTTTTTTGAAAGCCGGGCCAACGTTTCTTTGTGAGGATGTCCATATTTTTTCTTTCTGGCCGAAGCGATCGCCATTTTTAAATTGGGCAAATACTTAAGTAAATCAGCGCCCGTGCTGGTGCGGCTACCATGATGTCCTAATATTAATATTTTTGAATGACTGATGTCGGTTAATTCGCGAGCCCACATTTTTTCTTTCTGAATGGGTGAATCCCCTGACATTAAAAAACCAGAATCTAAATGAACGCTTGAAAAATCGTTGCTACTTTTGGCTTGCGACGGGCTCCAACGATTGATTTTCACGGATGGCAATGTTGTGCAAGTATGAATATTTAAACCCAATAACTTCTTGATCGATTTATTTATCTTCGTTAGTGCGGGTTGATCTAGCCAACATAAATCCGGCGCCACTTGAGCCAATGAAGATAGATTTAAGTAATGATCGAAATCCCAATGGCTTAATAAAATAAAATTTTTCTTCGCGCCGCAAACGCGGGTCAATGATTTTCTGATGTTTTGAAACGAGCCCAGCTCGCCGCCGATGTCATAGTGAATGCATTCATCGGTTAAGACGTGTGTGACCCATTGCCCCTGTCCGATGTCCCAAACAACCCACTGATCCACGCTGGCGGGTGACTTCGCCACACTTAGTTTTAAGACGATCGCAAAGAATACCCAAAGCAGATTTAATTTAGACATAAGATCCTTTGCGGTGATTCATTTCAAAAAGATGAAGACAAAAATGCAAACCGAATATAATAAACCAGCCCATCGAAGACAGTGCGCTTAAATCCAGAGTCGTCTGTGCGGTGCTCTTAAATTCTAAAAGTTTTAGAATGGCATTGAGTCCTTCAATAAAAAGATCAAACAGAGGGTGTAAAAACGGTAAAACCCAGGTGACCAATCCTAAAGGGAATAAGATAAATTCTAAAATCGGTGTAAAAATTAAATTCATCAAAATCACTAAGTGACTTGGTACAGATAAAAAAATCAGTAAAGGCCACAGCAAAATAAAATATAAACTTTGTCGAAATAGAAAAGTGTGTTTCGAAAAATAGCAGGTATTGAGCGCGACCACCAAGCCCGCAATCCAACTGAGCTGCAGACTGGCCGAGTTCGCCCATTCCGGATTCATCGCTAAAGTTATAATGCCGATCAAAAATATTTTGAACGAAGCAGGCCAATTCAACCGGTTTTTTATCAAAAAACCAGAAAACAGCAATGAAATGAAAGACCGGGTGATGGGTGGATTCATTTCGCACGCCAAGACGTAAATGAACAACGCGATTAAGATCAAAATACGAGATGAACTTTTTTGAAAGATTGGAACCTTTTTCAAAATCGTTTCTAGTAAAATCAGGTGCGCGCCCGAAACCACAAAAAGGTGAATCAATCCAGTGGCCACATAAAGTTGCGATGAGGCCGCATCAGAAAACCCTTGTCCGCAGACTAACGCTTGAAGTTCAGGAAGTGACTTTGAAGCCACAGGTAAGCGTTCTAAGCAACTTTGATGAAGTAATAGGCTGACAGGTTGTAATAAACTGTGAACCGAAAATCGGAGCGAAGCTGCAATAGTAAGCGTAATAATCGACAAATAGACAAGGGCCATACCCTTTTATGCAAAACGATTCAGCGCAAATGTAAGAATTCATTTCATATATTTTGTAAAAACCGCGATTTATAAAAAATTATAAATAATTTCAATTACTTAAGTGTGATTAGAATTTCTACAAACCGCTGGAAACCTTGATAATCAATAGGTCTAAAGTCCAGAAAACGGGGTTTTAAACAATATGTGTGGATAACTCGGTTTACTAACGTTGCTTCAAACAAAACATTCCAGTTTAATATTAAGTAAGGAGTCTTTATGAAAATATTTTCGAATGCATTAATCGGGTCAATTATTCTTACAGGATCTGTCAGTTTCGCAAAAGTTCAAACGA
The DNA here is from genome assembly GCA_014376935.1 of Bdellovibrio sp. Lineage (GTDB taxonomy): Bacteria > Bdellovibrionota > Bdellovibrionia > Bdellovibrionales > Bdellovibrionaceae > Pseudobdellovibrio. Next base: position 695 of record JACMQO010000013.1, on the reverse strand, counting down.
CGGCGAACACATCGCAAAATAATATGAAGTCTTCGGCATTGAGCGAAAAAAACTTAGTTGAAGAATTAACAGGAAAAAAAACGGCACCCGTTGCGGCTCAACCCGTGAATTTAAAAAATGCTCCTTTATCAGTTCAGCATTTTGCGGCTGGGCAAAGAGCCATGGAACAAAAAAACTATATCTTGGCGATCAAACATTTTAATACCGTCATCAAAAAGTACCCGATGTCGGCGCAAGTTAAACCGGCACTAGTTGCCAAAGCCAAAGTTTACCAAGAGATGGGACTTCAGCCACAGGCCCAACGCAATTTAAAATTAGCGCAGTTAAAAACGGTCGCGAAGCCAACGGCGACGACGGCCATCAACAGCACGCAAGAGAAAAGTAAACTGACTAAATAATGAAATCTAAATTTATTTTTCTTTTTCTAGTGTATTTGAACGCGGGGTTGATTTCTCAGTCTCACGCGCAGGCGCCGGCTACGCCTGACGCCGCTTCGGCGCATTCATCGGGCACGAATGGATCTTCGGCGACCACGTTAACGACGACGCCACCTGGTATCCGTCCGCAGAATGGCGAAAAAGATCCGCAGAAAGAAAGTAGTTCTTTCATGGGCGACCCATCGAATTTAGATCCGATGAAGCCTAAAAAAGAAAATTTAAAAGAAGACGAAGAGCCGGTCTTAGAAGATATTCGTC